>CAKNLF010000080.1 GCA_930989305.1 uncultured Roseburia sp.
CTTTCCAGTATCCCACAGCAAGCCCCGCCAGATAGGCCGCTCCCAGAGCTGTAGTCTCAATGCATTCCGGCCTGCAGATCGGCATCTGGAGCAGATCGCTTTGAAACTGCATCAGGAAATTGTTGGCGCTGGCGCCTCCGTCCGCTTTCAGATCCCGGATTTTTACGCCGGCATCCCCTTCCATTGCTTTCATCACATCATATACCTGATAGGCCACAGATTCCAGGGTGGCACGTATCAGATGCTCTTTTGCGCAGCCTCTGGTAATGCCTGTGATCATTCCCCTCGCCAGAGGATTCCAGTAGGGGGCTCCCATACCGGAAAAAGCCGGCACCACATAGACTTCCGCTGAGTCCTTCACAGAAAGGGCGTATTTTTCCGAATCTCCCGCGCGCTCAAAAAAGGCCAGTTCATCCCGAAGCCACTGTACTGCCGCCCCAGCCACAAAAACGCTTCCTTCCAGGGCGTACCGGACCTTTTCTCCGTCCCCGGCCGCAATGGTAGTAAGCAGTCCTTTTTGGGAAACGATCCGTTCCTCTCCGGTATTCATAAGCAGAAAGCAGCCCGTTCCGTAGGTATTCTTAATCTCTCCCTTTTCAAAGCAGCATTGTCCAAACAAAGCCGCCTGCTGATCCCCTGCCATTCCTGCCACAGGAATCTTATCTCCCATCAGCTCCGGATCCGTATAGCCAAAGATCGAACTGGAAGGCTGCACGTTTGGCATCATGGACATGGGAATCCCAAAATAGTCCAAAAGTTCCCGGTCCCAGCAAAGCCTGTCAATATCATAAAGCATAGTCCGGGAAGCATTGGTCTGATCGGTAATATGAGCCCTGCCTTTTGTCAGTTTCCAAAGGAGCCAGGTGTCCACAGTTCCAAACAGCAGCTCTCCGGCGCAGGCAGCATCTCTGACCCTGGGCACCTGTTCCATTATCCATGCGATCTTGCTGGCGCAAAAATACGCGTCCGGTATCAGCCCCGTTCTGGCCTTTACGATTTCTTCCATCCCGTCTCTGCGAAGTTTTTCTATTTTATCCGCAGTTCTCCTGCACTGCCACACAATGGCGTTGTATACCGGCTCTCCGGTACGTCTATCCCATATGATGGTTGTCTCCCGCTGATTGGTTATGCCAATGGCACTGATCTGTTCCGGCCCGATATCCCCTGCTGCCTGGGCTTCTTTCATCACTGAATACTGCGTAGCCCAGATTTCCCGAGGATCCTGCTCCACCCAGCCAGGCTGGGGGTAGATCTGTCTGATCTCTTTTTGAGCCATACTGATCATCTTCCCCTTTTGGTCAAACAGAATGCACCTGGAACTTGTAGTACCCTGATCCAGCGCCATTATATATTGTTTCATGTTCTTTCCCCCTGCCTGTATCTGATAATGTACAGATACCCGTTGTTTTTCTCACTGATGCAGTATTCTTTCTCCATATGAAATTCTTTCCTGCTTTCCAGCGCTTCCTTCATTGCCGCCGGTTCTTTCGTATAAACTACTGCAACGCCGCCTTCTTTCAAAACCTGGGCGGATTTATTCAGAAAGCCGCCGTACATGCCCCTCACATCTGCCCGTGACTGCTGGCTCTGATCCGGCATATCAGTAATGATCTCATCAAAAAAGTAGTCGTGTTTAAAATCCATAAAATCCCTGTTGATAAAATGGATCGGCATCCCTGCGATCCGGGCATTGGCTCTGGCTTTTGCTATCGCTTCTCCAAATATATCTGTTCCGTAACTGCTCTTTGTATGTGAATAATAGCTCCGCTCCACCAGCAGCGTGCCTGCTCCGCAAAAAGGATCCATAACCTGCGCCTCTTCTTTTAACCAGGGGCCTGCCAGTCCTATGATCCCTGCCGCCATAAAGGGCTGCATGCCTGCGGAAATATAATATCTGCGATAATCAAAACGATGGTCCGGTATCGTAAAAAATTTCAGACAGGGATAATAATTGCCCTCTTTGTCCTGTACCAGCCGCAGTTCAATTTCATAATGAGAAGCAGAATTGATCAATTTCCCGTGAAAAACCCGTTCCAGAGCCGCTGCCGCCTCTTTTGCCAGGCTGGCTTTTTCCTGAGGGTGCTGTCTGGTCTGTATACCGATCCGGAAATAAAACGGTCCTTTTTCCACATGATTTTTTTCTATCAGTTCCATCATATCCGATTCTTTCAGCATCTTTGCCATCTTTTCTCCATCGGCAGGCAGCAAAAGCCCTGTTCCCGACAGGGCCTTTTTATGAATGACAAATAGCAGTTCCTTAAACGTACGAATCCCCAGGATAGTGTTCAGATCATCAACGCGCAGTTTTACTCCGGCGCCTGTTTTCACAGCCGGTTTTCCGGTGCTCTTGCTCACTTCTTTTGCGGTCATGCTCCGAAAGGCCCTCATTGTAGTAAGTATTACTTCGTTTTCTCTTTCATACCCGCAAAACGTGTGCTTTTTCAGTCCCTCTTTATCCAGGATCAGCTGGCGCAGCGCCTTTTTTTCCCGTTCCACATGCTTTCTTTCTTCCGGTGCCGGCTGGGTTTCTTCCAGTTCCTTCAGTCTTTCCTTAAAGTCATTCAGATATTCCCTGCAGTCCAGCATATTCATAGCATCAACATAATCCCCCCGGATAAACAGGGTGTCTTCCGCCTCATAGGCGTCATAAAGCACATCCACAGCTGCGTCACAGTGAAGCGCTCCCAGTATTTCCGCTGTGTTTTTGCGTACTTTCGGATCTTCCTCCACAAGAAAACGCATAAGAAAATCATAATTTTTTCCGGACAGTTTTTCAAATTCCCGCCTTCCTTTTTCTGTTTTTAACAGCTGTTTCAGCTGGATCAGATTTGCTCTGAGATCTGTTTTCTTTAATAATTTTCTGTATATATTTTCCATAACCGTAACTGACTGCTCCTCCAGTTTTTCCCGTTCTGTATTTTATTTAGAATAGTCCGCCACATCCTGCCGGAACTGTTCCCAGGCGTCTTCGTGTTCTACAAAATAAAGCGGACATTTTTTCCCTGTTACATCGTAATGCCGGATCACATCTTCCGCTGTCAGATTAAATTTCTGACAAAGCCAGGCTGTCAAATGGACCAGACTGTCGTAGGTTTTCTGATTAAATTTTCCGTCTTCTGATTCATGACAGCATTCTATGGCAATGGTATCGGAGTTTCTGCTGTTGGAGGCATAGGCGATCTCCGAAGTGGGGATACACTGTACGATCTCTCCCTCCAGTCCTACGATAAAATGCGAGCTTGCTTTTGTAATATGCGAATCTTTTAATCCCTCAAAATAATCTCTGTTCTGCATAGCCGTGCTTCTCGGATTAGCGGTATAGTGAATCACGATCCCATTTACATGATCCAGGGCAATGCCTGGTCTGGAATATTCGTTAACCGTTAAAAGCTTCACATCATATTCCGGTGCCTCTACTGCTGTCCGGGCCTGAGGCGTCTCTTTTGCCAGGGCAAATTGTTTTACTTTTACAACGCTCACCAGGATCAATGCCAGCAGGACTACATAGCTGATCCAGCGAAAACTTATATGTCTGCTTTTTTTTCTTCTTGTACTGCTCACGCCGTTTCTGGCACCTCTTTTCTTTTGTTTTTTCGCAATTATAAAACATTATAGCATAGTGAAATGTGAAATCCAACGGCAGATTCATCGGATCCGGGTCCGTATCCGGGATGTGATTTTTCCTTCTTCCACGTAAAGAGTCAGCGGATATGCGATCTGCTCTCCTTCTGTAGTCCTGCCGAGTATCTGTACCTGATATACCCCTTTCGGCGTATTCAGCGGCACCTGAAATTGATAGCTGTCACAGTAAAACTCCCTGTCCGGATCTTTTGTAAGAGCCAGAATATCATAAGTCCGGTCTTTTACCTGGCTTCCGGATCGGTCGTAGGTCTTCAGTTCATCTGCTTTTCCGGTATCCGGCCACAGGATCCGGACAGTCTCTACATTCCGGCAGCGAAATGTCAGGATCCCGGTGTCCCCTTTAAGAAAATGCCGGTAACTTTCCTCTTCTTTGCTTCCTTGCATCTGCTCCCGCAGCCATCGGGAGCGGCTGTACAGCCACCCCTCAAGATAACAGGTCTTGTCCCGTTCCCAGCAGGCCTGAAGGAACAAATCTTTATTTTCCCTGTATATCGCCTTTGAGGCTGAATAGATCACATGATCCGAGCCTTCCCAATACCGAAATGTCCAATTTTTCCCGGCCAGGGCCTGACTGGCAAATCGCGGGGCTCTCAGGTCCAGAACCAGATCTTCCATCCAGTATTTTCTCGTATCCTGCTGTTCCAGAACAATATCCCCTTCTTCAGCCTGAGGGAAAAGACTGTATCCCGGGTCATAAGCAACCTGGTAACAGGCGCTCAGTATAATATCCCGTTCCGTAATATCCAGATCCGCCTTACGGCTGATCCCCTCTCCGCCCCGCAGCAGCGCTTCTTCCCCGGTGTCCAGAGTCTTGTACGCCAGTTCAAATGTCTGTTTTTCTCCCTCTTCCAGAATATCGCCGCCTGTTTTTCCGGATATGGCTGTCCGGACAAGAATCCTTCCGGGCATTCGGTCTTTTCCTTTTTCCGTATCTAGGACTGCAACCGGCCTTAAACTGCCAGTAAGAGGCCCTGTAATATGGATCAGATTTCCTTTTTCCAAAAATATCACGCTTTTGCGGTCCGCGCCGAATGTTCCCTCCATATACAGCCTGCTGTCAGATTCCGCGTAAATCCCGTAAACACCGCACTCCAGTATCCTTCCTCCGGCGAGCAGGAGTTTTGCTCCTTTTTTATTATATATCCCCCATCTGCAGGAAGCCACACTGCCCTTGTCCCGTATTTCCACGGTCCCGCCGCCGGCGTTGCAGATTCCGTATCGAAAATTTCCGCTGATCGACCCGTCCCACACCGCTCTGCCTCCGTTGTTATACAATCCACAGCCTGATTCATCTCCTTCCCATGTCAAACTAACCTCTCTGGCATTTGCGGAAAGCTCTCCGGTATTATAAATGCCCCCTGCCTGTATTTTCCCTTTTTGCGAAGGCCTGGTGTCCGGCAAATCCGTCTTCCGGCCGATTCGGATATTTCCAGACAGGACCATATTGCCCCCATTGCTGATCCCGTATCGGGAATTCCCCCAGACCGCACCTCCTTTCATCTGAAAGACGCTGCCCTTCTGGCAGCGGATTCCTCCTTCTGTTCCCTGATTTTCATATACTTCCGTCTCCTCTGCCGTTACTGTTCCCTTTGAGGATCCGATCATGATCCCGGCACCGTTTGTCACCGCAGTATTCTCATATACTTTTGTACCGGATATGATGCCCCTTCCGGATGTGCCAACCGAAGAATCATAAAAACAAATTCCTCCACCGGCTCTGGAAGCGCTGTTTCCAAAAATCCTGCAGTCGCTTATCTCTGTTTTCCCCGCAGTGAGCACCCCGCCTCCGTGATTACCGTCTTTTGCCTGATTTTCCGCAATAACCGCTCCCTTTAGGCTTAAATAACCGCCCAGACTTTTTACGCCTCCTCCGCCTCCGATTCCGCTTTGGTTTTTCTGTATACAGACATTTTCCCCTACGAAAAGCTCATTGGCAGATCCGGAAGACTCAAAGATGCCTCCTCCGTCACCGGAAGCGCTGTTTTTCTCAATGACAACATTTCCGCGGCCGGAAGACTCAGATCCGGAGATATTATAATTAATATAACATTTCGCGCTTGTACCATGCTCCTGTCCGATCCGTATTCCCCCGCCTTCCCCGTTGGCGTCTCCGCCTCCATAAAGCAGCGAAGAAGATGGTGCCTCTGAACTGAGGGCACGGTTGGAGGATACAGATACCTTTCCCGAAATATGTAAGCTGCCGCCGGCAGCGTGGATTCCTCCACCGCCTCCGGCTCCTTTGGCGCAATTATATCCGATCTGTATCTGTTCTTTTCCATTCAGGACCACTGTGCCCAGAGAATAAATGCCGCCCCCTTCTCCGGCCCGGTATTTGTTTTGATCTGCAGGTATCCGGCTTTCTCTTGCATAATTTCCATTTGCCACAGTATTGTTTTTCGCCCTTTCATAATATTTGTCCTTTCCGCCGATTCTGCCTCCTGTAACCGTCAGGGTACATCCGGCGCTTACATAGATTCCCCCTCCGGCTGCCGCCCGGTTAGCCGCAATAATTCCTCCGCTCATATACATTGACGCAGATCCGGTCAAAAGCACGCCTCCGCCGTAGGAACCCGGTTCCCCGTTACTCCCAAGTCTGCCGTTTCCAATGATCATACCGCCGCTCATACGCAAAGTTCCTCCTGTCTGGCGGATCCCATGGCCGTCATTTCCTGTTATCCTGTCCCCGGGCAGGACAGATTTATCCGTCCGGTTCTTCTTTGTCTGGGTTCCGTTTGTCCGGATGGTCCCTCCGGCCAACTTCGTAATGCCCTGATTTACGATCCCGGATCCATTTCCTGTTATGACTGCGCCTTCATAAATCCCGATTCTGCTGCTGTCAGACAGGCCTAAAACTCCTGTCCCTGCTTCCGTCTCTGAAGAATTGCCGGCCCATCCGAAGCAGTCAAAAGACGCATTTTTCCCCACAGCAACCGCCGCCAGTGCCTTCCCGCAGGTATCCACCGCTACGCCCTGTCCCATACAGAACCCGGCGTCCTCCTTTACATACATCACTTCCGCTATGTTCTCCCACTGTTCTGACGCAGAAATCCTGCAAAAGCTCCCGGAAGCAGTCAGGTAAGTCATTTCTTTTTCCACATCCAGAGTATCTTCCAGCTCTATATCCTCTATCAGCATAATTTCCCCGCAATGGGCCGTTTTCCCGGCAGTCTCAAGGGTTTTCACATTTCCCGCAGCTGCCGCCACAGCATAGCCTTCCTTTGATAAAAGCGCCCCGTCCACTGTGGTATCCACTGCCAGATATCCGGTATCCTCTTCAAAAAAATACCAGTCCCGTTCCCCGTTTCGCTCCAGCAGGCGCCATCCCAGTGCGTATTCCGTATCCGTTTCATAGTAGCGGATTTTTGACTGTCCGCCGGCATCAGTGAGGACATACCATGCGGCTTCTTCTGTCTCCCGCTCCAACAGCTTTTTAGCAGATATCGTTTCCCCGCTTTTCTTTCTGTCAAAGCCCCGCCTTTCCTGATCCTGTCCGATCAGTTCTGTCATATCTCTCGGCTGCTGCCTGCCGGGATCATACAGCTTTCCCTCAAACTGTTCCACGCTGCTCACAGGTACTTTCCCTTCCCGGACATTCTGGGCCTTTTCCCTAACCTGACCTTCTTTTATCCCCGGGACGCAGATCCCGAGAATCAGGATCGCCCCCGCCACGATCCAGCCTGCTTTTTTCTTCAAAAAATCCTCCCCTTTTACGATTTCGGCAATGTAACGATGGTCTCATCTCCGTCTCTGAGCGTTTCCAGCAAACGTTCCCCGTCCTGGCGTTCCATAAGCACCCGGAACATGATGCATGCCGTTTCCGTATCTTCCGGAGGCACAGGCCTGCCGGTGTCATCCATGGCCTCCAAAACATAAATATGTTCTCCTGCCAGGCGGTATCTGGATTCTCCGGTATCTGTCTGAAAGGTGATTCCCACATTGATCACATCGCCGCTGCGAATCCTTCCTCCCACACTGTTCCCAATGGAGGTGGCCGTAAAAGTCAGTTCCGTAGGTTCTGTCATGGAAGCTTCCATCCCGGCCAGGTCGTTCATATCCTTTTCTGTAACGATCTCATTTTCCTGAAGATCTCCGGAAAGCGCCTTTCCCTCCATTTGACTTAAATCCGTCACTGTCTGTCCGGGAAGCATAGACTGATTCACTTCTCTGAGCTCAAAAAGTTCCGATACGTTTTCTGCTGTGATTCCCGTGCCTTTTGGAATATCCTTTCTGGCAGCCGCGGCTATGCCTGTTTCATAATCAGACAGTATCTTTGTCCCGGCTGACAAAAAAATCAGGATCACCGCCAGCGCCGCCGCTGCCGCTGTAAGAATCAGCAGTCCTTCTTTCTTTTTTCCTTTTCCTCTCATAATTGCCTTTTTCTCCTTCCTGCTCCTGTCAATTATTTTCCACCACATCTGTCAGGATGTCTTTTTCCACCACTGCCGTCCCGCCGCCGTAGGATCTGACTCCCAGACGGATCCTGGCATAAAGGGAAGTTCCCTTTATCTTTTTTTTCTCTCCGTCCAGCATGGTAACGGAAAAGTTATAATCCCCGTCTTTTGCTCCTTCCATCAGTTTTCCTTCCTGTTTCAGCAAATTTCCCATACAGACCGCCCTGGATTCCCCGGCAAGCCCTGTTTCCTCCCGGTAATCCAAAACGCCTCCGCCCCTCAACAGATCCGTTTTATATACTTGTCCCCCGGATACGTTATATAACGTCAGCTCCTGTATCTCCACCGGCATATCCCTGACAAAACACGAGGCATCCTCTACCGGACGAAACCCCGCATCCAGACGCAGGGATTGTTTTAGGGTATCTTCAAAAAGAGCCCTTGTTTTTGACAAATCCGTGATCAGATATTCATCCTGACTGCTTAAAATATCCATGTCCACAACTTCCCCCGCCAGAGCCGCAGATGCCAGAGCGTCCTGTACCATATACTTCGCCGCCATTCCCATACTCTGATAAAAAAGGAACAGAAACATTAGAACCCCCAGAAAAAAAGTCATAAGCACCCAGGGAACCGCAGCAAATCCCCCGTCTTTTTTCTTTATAAAACGTTTCATAAAAGCCCTCTTTCAGCTCTTGCTTGTGGAAGTCCGCAGGATACGGACCTGGGTTTTCAAAAACCGGATATCAACCTTTCCGGTAATCTCAACCTCGATCTTTTCTCCATAAGCCGCAGGAGCGGACTTATTCACTTCTCCCCAGTTCCCCTCTTTGTCATATCCCAGAGTTCTGATCTTCGGATCTGTGACGCCGCTTTCCTCCAGCTCAACAGTCAGATCGCTCTTGGAATACTCATCCAGATATCCGTATGTTTCCATGAGAAGCACCGCGCGTCTGGCTGTCTGATCTATCCTGTTTTTCATCTGGATCCCCGAGATCACAGACAGCATCAGGAAAAAAAGAGCCGACATCACAAAAATCCCCAGAAATACAGCCAGCGCGTTCTCAATTACCCCCGGATCCATCTGCTTCAGTCTTTTTTTCATATGTCCTCCCTGATCTCTATAACCCGTTAAACATACTGATAATCTTTTCTTCCATAGCGCCGCACATAGAAGTGATTACCGGCTTTAAGGCTGTCGACAGCAAAAGCACCAGGGCGATTCCGATCACGCACATGGCGATCACTGTGATCACATGACTTTCTCCCGGGTCTTTTTTATAAAGGTTTTCCATCCATTCGATTTTTGTCCGGTTCCATACAGCCCGTGCCATATCAAATATTTTTTTCATATTTTTTCTCCTTTTTCAGATCATATAAATTGTCAGTTATCATTCCCGCTTTTCTCAGCCCATGATCCCGGAAACAGATGATAGAAAAGACATCGCCAGCTGATAGGCTCCGATCAGGATGATCCCGCAAAACACCAGCAGAGTAATAAGCAGAACCTTTCGCTCCATGCGGTTTTGTTTCTGTCTAAGGAGCTGTTTTTCCATATCTGTAATCTGTCCGGACATGTCTTCCAGCATCCCCGCCATCATACCGCTTTCCTCCCACTGGAGCACGATCACGCAAAATTGGCTGATATATTCATTGTCAAATTTTTCATTAAAATCTCTGATTGCTCCGCTGATGCTGTTCGCCGCAATGATCTGGGCGTTCAGTTCCATAAGGGCCTGTTTCAGTCTGCCATTGGAAATTTTCAGATAGCATGCAGCCAGCGTATTGGTCAGATACATCCCTGCTTTTGTCTGGATCCTGACATATTCAAACAGTTTTCGGATATCCGGCATCATACGCTCATTATCCCGTCTGTCTGATATCCGCAGCGCTAGTCTGGGGAAAAAGAATCCTCCCGGAACCGCCGCTGCCAGGAAGCATCCCGCCGCCCATACCGGGAGCCGAAAACCTTCCGCCGCCGCTGCCGTTGCCACTCCAAACAAAGCTGCCGCCGTCAGACGGATCCTGAAATACCTTTTTTCCGTGAGCTTCGGAAACCAAAATACTCCTCCGGTGCTTTTTAAAAAAGCGCGCTGGCCCTCATACCAGCTGCTTTTCAAAAACCTCTTTTGCCTTTCGTAGAATCCGCCTTTCATATTGTTTCCTTTCTGTCTTCCCCAAAAAACATCTGATACAAAATAAACAACAGCACCAGAATCCAGTATCCAATCACTGCTCTGCCGAAAAAATTTTTCGTCATAGACAGCACCGAAACTCCCGTTACCGCCCTCAGCATTCCGATCATCGGCATACCCATACAAAGAATCAGCAGGATCTGGATCTTTCCTTCCCGCAGAATTGTTTCTTCTTCCCGGCGGTTGGAGAGATAATTAACCAGACTTTCCCGCATATCTTTCAGCACTTCGCTGTAATTGGCTTCATTTCTGGAACAGATATCCAGATTATGCACCATTTCCTGAAATTTGGGATGCTGAATGCTGTAGATCAGTTCCTGGATTGCTTCGTAACGTTTTCCCGTCTGAGCGGCATGACGGCTGCATTCCAGCACAGCGCTTTTTAGCGGTTCCTTCAGATATCTTCCGGCATTTTCCAGAATATAAAACAGATCCTCATGTCCTTTGCTGAAATTATCCACCACATTTAAAAAGGGCAGCAGTTCTTTCTCCGTCCTCTTTCTCCTCTGGCGCACCAGGACTTTGATCACCATATATCCGCATCCGGACTCCCCGATCATCCAGAGGACTCCCCTTCCCATGCCTGCAACCGGATTTTCTCCGGCTGTGAGCCAAAAAAGGAAAAATCCTGCCGCGGCCCCAAGAAGGATCCCTGTGAGATACAGCTGGGAATTTAAAAACGGGATTTTTTGACTGATACCGCTTTGTACAAAATATCTGTCCCATTTCTGCAATCTGGGGATCTGCTCCTGCGCGCCGTACTCGCTTACCGTTTTTTGGTAATCCTCCAGACGTCGCGCCTGCATATCCCTGGTGCTTTCCAGAATCCGCTCCCATCCTTCTTTGATCTGACGGTGCCAAAAAGGCATGGCAAACAATTTGTAAAAAGCCGAAAAAAACAGGATTCCCCCTGCAATGCAGCTGACAGCCGCCAGAATTTTAATTTCTTCGGGGATTTCTAATTGAAACATTGTTCTGGCCTTCTCCTTTCTCCTCTTTCAGACTCTTTTTCCAAAGCCGCCGGCAGCAGATCGATTCCGGCCTTTTCATCGTACACAGTTCTGTAAATCAGATTTTTTTCCTTCTGGTCAAACCCCAGTATCTCTGTAATCTCGCTGATGTGAAAATCCTTCATAAAGATGATCGTCCGGATATCCTGAAACATTTCCAGCACCTGTTCCCGTGTATAAGAACTTGCGTACTTGGCATAGTCCGCCAGCTTGATCATGGCCTCTTTTGAGGACATGGCATGCAGGCTGGCCCAGCACCGGTGCCCGGTGTAAGAGGCATTTAAAAAATACAGCGCCTCTTTGCCTTTGATTTCTCCGATCACAAAATAATCCAGATCCATAAGCAGACCGTTCCTCGCCAGGTCCTCCAGCTGATAACTGATTTTACCGTCTCCCTGATTGGAAACAATATGCTGAAACATCATTTCCGGATGCACATGACTGAAAAGTTCCTCATTTTCCTGGATCACCAGACAGCTTTTATCCGAAGGAATCTCATCCAAAAGGGCATTCATGCCTGTGGTCTTTCCGGATCCTCCCTTGCCGCACCAGATCATTCCTCCGTCGGAGGCCGCTTTTTCTTTCAAATAGACTGCCATGGAAGCGCTCATAAAGCCTTTGCGGATCAGCTGGCTCACAGAGGTTTTTGTCTTGGGGATCTTGCGGATATGGATATAAGGCGTCTGGGTAGAATTGACAAATGGTGTGGAAACATTAAAACGCAGGATAAAATCCGGATCCCCGTTTCGATCTGTCCAGCTGGCAACGGCATTGACAACACTCAGGGAATGGGCGCATTTTGTGGCGCAGTAATCCGCAAAATATTTCAGATCTTCCGGAGAATCAAAACAGACATCCGTCCCCTCCCTCCTGCCGTTTCGTTTTACCCGGATATTGTCATGGGACATGATACGGATATCCGAAACAGAAGGATCCGCAATCAGATCCGCAATAGTACGGTATCCCCAGATATACTTGCTGAACTCCTCCATGATCAGCGGAATATAGCGTTCCTCCGCCCGGAGCACATGGATGATATACCGGCGTACATGTTCCAGAAAGTCCGCTTTTGATATCTGCCCCCGGTACATTTTGTTAATAGTGGAGGCTTCCTGAGTAGCATAATACTCAGTGATATTGCGTACCGCGTTTCTGATATCTGTCATAATAAACACCCCTCGTATTATAAAGTAGTAGTGTTTATAGACCCTCTCCAAGGTCTGTATGCT
>CAKNLF010000081.1 GCA_930989305.1 uncultured Roseburia sp.
GCAATTCATTCAAAAATTTTCATTTTAGACTTGACTTTTAATAGTTAGTCTTTCTCTACAGGATCATCAGTCTGACCCACAGGAACGCAAAAAACAGATGGCTGATCAGCGGACAGCCCTGCTTTTTTCCAGTGAAAATCATACGGATCCCTGCGCCGGCAAAGGCCAGGACAAAAAACAGTGATTCCCCAAAGAGCACCTCCGGGTAATTTCCCCGGGTCCCCAAAAGCAGCACCATGGAAAAGACTATATAGACGTCCGCCTTTCCCACCAGCCCTTTCCTCCAGGCCACCCAGATTACAAGAAAAAATCCCAATGAGAACACCTGGGACAGTCCGTGGACCGTTCCCTGCTTCCATTGCGCAAAAACTTCTGCCAGTGCCCCGGCGCATACAAAATAGCTGAGCAGTCTGGGCACCTGTCTTTCTTTCTCATCCCACAGGGCAGCCGCGCCGTATCCTATGCAGCACATGACCGTACAGACACTCATGCTCCACCTCATTTCTCCCTGTTTTGTGCTTTTTTACATTGTTTGAAACTGTCTGCCGAAAGGCAAAGAAAATCAGAATAAATAACCTGTTCTCAGAAAGAATATCGAATTGTTGTAATGAAAGTATAGCAAAACTGAGTCCCAAAAAAAAGATGGGATCTTTCACAAAACACTGTTTAAAAAAGCCTTCGGCGTTTTTGCCAATTCCCCCCTCTCCCTACTGAAATACAAAGCTGACGCCTTGTATTTTCAGGTTTTTGGGACTTTGCTTTTATTTGATTATATTTGTATATTTTTTCATTTGACTTTTTTTCATATCTGTGATATTTTTATCAGGATTACTTGCTGCCGGGTAAGTAAAAGGCATTTATTGATGTATCAGCAGGCCTTGGAAGATACATCAGTAAATGCCTTTTTTGTTGGCTGTAAGCCTTCGCTCACAGCTGATAAGATCACGGTCCGGAACCCTGTTTGTTTTATATATCATTTTATGTTTAAGGAGGATTTTATTATGGCATGGTTCTATCTTGTTATCGCAGGCGCGCTGGAAGTATTCTGGTCCACCTGTATGAAATATTCCCATGGATTTACTGTTGCGAAATTTACCATTCTGACTATTATCGGTATGGTCTTCAGCTTTTTGCTGCTGTCCCAGGCGACAAAAACACTGCCCCTTGGCACCGCTTATGCTGTCTGGACAGGTATCGGCGCCGCAGGGGCAGTGATCATAGGTATTTTTTTATTTAAAGAACCGGTTACTGCAGCCCGTATTTTTTTCTTTGTACTGCTTCTGGCAGGTATCATAGGGCTGAAAGCAACCTCGGGCCACTGATCCCGTTTCAGCGGCAAAAATAGGACCGCATCACATCCAGGGTCTGTTCCAGCTGAGCGGGCAGATGAGCCATGGAAATGAACATTGCCTCAAACTGGGCAGGCGCGATGTAGATTCCGTGATCCAGCATATAGTTGCAGTAATCTGCGTATGCCTTTGTATCTGAGGTCTTCGCGCTCTCGTAATCCCTGACTTTCTCTCCGGTAAAGAACAGACTTCCCAGAGAACCGATATGATTTACCTGCCAGGGCAGTCCGGCTTCTTTGATGATATCTTTCATTCCTTCAAAAAAGCTGTCTCCTTTTTGATTCAGCTTTACATAATAGTCCGGATTGCTGTTCAAAATGGACAGCTGAGCAAAACCTGCCGCCATAGCTACCGGATTGCCGCTTAAGGTGCCTGCCTGGTATACGCCTCCTACCGGAGCAACCATCTCCATGACTTCCCGTCTGCCGCCATAGGCACCTACCGGCATACCGGCGCCAATGATCTTTCCAAAAGTAGTCAGATCCGGTGTGACGCCAAAGTAACCCTGGGCTCCGTCGGCCTGCAGTCGGAATCCGGTAATGACCTCGTCAAAAATCAGCAGCGCCCCGTATTCCGTACACAGCTCCCGCAGCCCCTGGAGAAATCCTTCTTCCGGAAGGACCGTCCCCATATTGGCGGCTACCGGTTCTACGATCACAGCGGCAATTTCCTCTCCGCAGCGCTCAAAATGAGCTTTTACGCTTTCCAGATTGTTATACTCCGCACTGAGGGTATCTTTCGTATAGCCTTTGGGTACGCCCAGACTGTCGGGCACTCCCGCTGTCATAACCCCGGATCCCGCTTTTACCAGCAGCCCGTCAGAATGTCCATGATAGCATCCTGTAAATTTAATGATCTTGTCTCTGCCCGTATAGCCCCTTGCGGTACGGATGGCGCTCATTACCGCTTCCGTTCCGGAATTGACCATACGGACCATTTCTATGGAAGGCACCATAGCGCACACCAGCTTTGCCATCTCCACTTCGATCTTTGTGGCTGCGCCGTAGCTTAATCCCTGTTTTGCGTATTCTATTACAGCGTTTAATACCGCCGGATGATTGTGTCCCAGGATCATCGGACCCCATGAGCCGATATAATCAATATATTCCCGATCGTCTTCATCCCAGATAGAAGCCATATCACCCTTTTTTATAAAACGCGGCACGGATCCGATGGAACCGAAAGCACGCACCGGAGAATTCACCCCTCCGGGTATGTATTTTACCGCTTCGCTGAAAAGCTCTTCTGACCTTGTCATCAGCCGATCCTCCCTTCATCCATGCATTTTGCCAGTTCTTTTGCAAAATATGTAATGTAAATATCTGTTCCCGCCCGGTAGGCGCTTGCAGCCACTTCACACATAATAGCTTCCTCATCAATAAATCCTGCAGCCGCAGTTGTCTTGATCATAGAATATTCCCCGCTGACACTGTAGGAAGCCACCGGAATATCCACCAGATCTTTTGTTTCCCGGATCAGATCCCCATAGGCCATAGCCGGTTTGACCATCACAATATCCGCTCCTTCTTCCACGTCCAGCATTACTTCTTTCAGTGCTTCTCTGCGGTTGTGATAATCCATCTGATAGGTCTTTCTGTCCCCGAAAGACGGTGTGGAATCCGCCGCTTCACGGAAAGGTCCGTAGAAAGCGGAAGCGAATTTTGCGGAATACGCCATAATAGGCGTATTAATATAGCCGTGTTTGTCCAGCATTTCCCGGATTACTCCTACCCGTCCGTCCATCATATCTGAAGGCGCTACCATATCCGCGCCTGCCTGCACCTGACTTAAAGCGGTTTTTGCCAGCAGCTCCAGCGTCTTGTCATTGTCCACATCATGGCCGCAGAGCACGCCGCAGTGGCCGTGGGAAGTATATTCGCACATGCACACATCTCCGATATAGTACAGATCCGGGCAGATCTCTTTTGCCCTGCGAAACGCTTTCTGTACGATTCCATCCTGGGCGTAGGCCTGACTGCCCACTTCATCCTTGATATCCGGTATCCCAAACAGCATTACGCTGCCTACGCCGGCGTCCGCCAGCTCCTCCAGCTTTTCCCCCATCCGGTCAATGCTGTACCGGTACTGGCCGTACATGGAAGGGATTTCTTCTTTCTTATTTGTTCCTTCTACTACAAACATAGGATATACAAGAGAGGATTTATCCATTCTTGTCTCCCTTACGATTTTTCTCAGTTTTGCGCTGGAACGCAGTCTTCTGGGTCTTTGTATCATATCCATTTTATTATCCTCCCGAATCTGTTTTTCATTATTTTTCAAAGTTTTTTTCTATTATAAGCAGATACATTTCCTTTTCATTTGGCAGATAAAGAGGAAACTTCCCGTCTTTTTTATATTCCAGATGGCGCCGGAGATATTCCTCCGGAGAAAGGCCTCCTGTTTTTACCTGATAATGGCGGATAAAACGGACCGCTTCCTCCATATCCGAAAAGGGCTGGCCGAATTCTGCCTGAAACCTGCGCACACAGGTTTTAAGCCCCACCTCTCTGGCAAAGGCCTCTTCCTTTTCTACCGGGTTTTCCAGATGATAGGGCGCGGCAAATCCCCGCTCCATCTCTCTTTGGCTGCGCCGCAAAAACAAGATCCGCTTTCTGCACAGTCTCAGAAAATCCTCCAGATCCTCCTGTATCCTCCCAAAGGAACACAAAAGAAGCACATCGCAGAATTCCTCTTCCAGTTCTCTCCAGTCCATACATCTGACTGTAAGATTGGAAAGCTTTTTCCTGTCAGCTTCCCTTTTCAGTATTTCCGTAACCTTTTCCTCAGTATCCACAGAGGTTACACGGCCGGCCCGGGAGGCGATCTCCAGATCTATCTGCCCCAGTCCGCATCCCAGATCCGCCACATGGTCCTCCGGTCCGATATAGGTTCTCAGCTGTCCGGCAAGCTGCCTGTAATATCCGGTCCTCTCTCCCGCCCGCAGATACCACCGGATACTTTCATTTGTCCACACAAACATTTTTTTACATTTCAATCCCTTCTCTGGCGCCTATCCCCCTGTCAAAAGGATGTTTCTTTTTGGTCATCTGCGTAACATAGTCCGCCATTTCCACAAGCTCCGGCGCCGGATTCCGTCCGGTGAGCACCACTTCCATATCCTTTGGCCTGTTTTTTAAAAAATCCACAAGCTCCCTGGTGTCCAGCATCCCGCTGTTGCAGGCGTCCAGCACCTCGTCCATAACAAGAAGCCCCGCTTTCTTTTCCACAGCTGTATTTACAATATCCAAAAACAGCTTCCGGTAAAAAGCAGCCGCCTCTTTTGTCTGTTCTTCATTCATACGGAAAGTAAAGCCGAAATTTTTTCCTCCGGTCATTACAATGATTCCCGGTATATTTTTCAGGACGCCGATCTCCCCTGAACTTCCGTCCTTTAAAAACTGGGAATATACAACCTTCCGCCCACGGCCTGCGCAGCGGACCGCAAGACCCACTCCCGCCGTGGTCTTTCCTTTGCCGTTTCCTTCATAAATGTGTATCAGTCCGTCCATTCCACGCCTCCTATGCTATTTTTGTTCCGATCCCGCAGGTCACCCGATAGACAGCCCGGGCCTTTTGGGCCAGCAGACAGCAGATCCTTCCAGTCACCTCTCGCCAGTTCCTGTCAAAGGCCTCTGCCGGCACGATCCCGCATCCCAGTTCCGCCACAGTAATAACCACATCCGGATTCTTCTCCAGGATCTTCCCGATTTCTTCTCTGGGATCCCTGCCTGCCCTCAGTTCCCCGCGGATCCACAAATGAAGATCTGCGATCAGGTCAGCCTGATAAAGTTCTTCTGTTTTTGCCCGGCCGCCGTCAGCGCCGGTCTTTATCTGAAAATGTTCTCTGGCAAATTCCTCTTTGCCCTGATAAACACCGCCTGTTATTAAAACCATAATACATCTCCTATTATTACCGCCATTGCCATGATCAGTTCACACATCTGAAGAAAAAATCCCTGGGTATCTCCGGTGATCCCTCCGAATTTTTTCATGCACATCCTTCTGCACGCCAGAAACACCAGCCAGCCAGCAGCTGCTCCCAAAAGTCCCGCGCCCGGCTGAAACCATATCATCAGAGCCGTAGCCGCCGCCGCTTCCAGGAACAGGATCCCCCGGCATTTTTTCCGGTCCGCTCCATCGGCAAAAGTCCTGGCCAGTCCGCTGTCTTTGGCACAGGGAAATGCCGCGATGCCAAAGCCGCTGAGAGATCTGCTCAGCACAAATCCCGCCGCCAGGACCGGAAGGCCGGAGAGCTGCACTTCCGACCATATTCCCAGGCTCATAATAAAATAAGCTCCGCATACAATGATCGCAAAGGCCCCCGCATGGGAATCTTTCAGTATTTCCAGTCTTCGCTCTCTGGTCTGCCAGGAGCTTAAGGCATCCGCTGTATCCAGCAGTCCGTCCAGGTGAATGCCCCCTGTCACCAGCACCGGGATCAGCACAAATACCGCTCCTGTAAACAGATTTCCAAAAGGCAGCATCCTGCTTACACAGCCCCACAGGCAGATCAAAGCGCCGATCAGGACTCCGATCACCGGGAAAAAGCAAAGGGCAAATCGCATATTGTCCTTTTTCCATTGAATCTGAGGCATAGGGATCTTGGAATACATAGAAAAAGCCACCACCATACTTTCCAGCAGTTTCACAGTCCCGCTCCCTCCTTTTCTCCATCCGGGCCTTTCAGTGCCAGAGGGATGCCGTGGATCACCTCATAGACCTGGTCCGCCATCTGGGCGATCTGCCGGTTGATTTCCCCCAGCACCTGCAAATATTCCATTGTGCCCCTGTCGTATTCGATCCCGTCGGAAAAGACCTGGTTGGTCACCACCACCACATGCTCAGCCTGACTGCACAGATTCCGGATCCCCTTTAAGATCCAGTGGCCGGTATGCTCCTTTCTTCCGGAGGGGCTGTACATTTCATTGGCCGTCAGATTGGACATGCACTCCAGGAGCACAGTGGCTCCTTTCCTGATGACTGCCTGTTCCAGTCCCGTATATACTTCCATAGTGACAAACTCCTTGCCGGCTCTCATTTTCCTGTGGCGTTCCACTCTCTTTTTACTTTCCTCATCATAGGGCTCCATTGTGGCAATATATATTTTCTCCCCGGCGCACAGCTCCATGCATTTTCCCTCGGCAAACTCCGATTTGCCGCTGCCGCTGCCGCCGATCACTTCTATCAGCATAGTTTTTCCCCCGTATTTCTTTCTATTTTAATGGCACATATGTCTCGATCTTTGCCTCGTCAAAAGTGCTCATTTCATGATATACGCAAAGGGCCAGATCCAAGATGGGAAACAGAGCCACCGCTCCGCTGCCCTCCCCCAGACACATATCGCATGTGAGAAACGCTTCCTTGTCCAAAGCGTCCAAAATCATCTGAGACGCCGGTTCGTTGGATTTGTGAGAAGCCAGTATGTAATCTTTGCAGGCAGGCGCGATCCTGACCGCCAAAAGAGCCGCCACACCGGAAATAAATCCGTCCATGACCACCGGTATCCCAAGCGCCGCGCCTCCAAGGAATACTCCGGTCAGACCGGCAATATCCAGTCCTCCCACTTTGCTCAGTACGTCTATAGGATCTGAGGGATCCGGCCTGTTGACCCTGATTCCCCGCCGGATCGCCTGGATCTTCCGCTCCAGCCCCTCGCTGGAAAGTCCGGCGCCTCTGCCTGTAACGATCCTGGGATCCACATCCAAAAGCACGCTGGTCACAGCGCTGCTGGTAGTGGTATTTCCGATCCCCATCTCTCCGGTAGCCAATATCTGATATCCCTGTTCCTTCAGCTCCAGCACTTTCTCAATGCCGACTTCAACCGCCGCCACTGCTTCCTGTCTGGTCATTGCCCTTTCTCTGGCCAGATTTTTCGTGCCGTAAGCCACTTTCCGTTTTTCTACTCTGGGCGTATCTACAGCCATGCCGATATCTACCGGAAAAATCCCCGTACCCGTATGCCTGCACATAATGGATACGCAGGACTTTGTATCCAGAAAATTCTCCGCCACTACGGCGGTCACTTCCTGTCCGGACTGGGTGACGCCTTCTTCCACCACCCCGTTGTCCGCGCACATGATGACCAGTCCCTTTTTAGGCAGCCGTACATCCGGGGTTCCTGTAATGCCCGCGATCTGAACAACCGCTTTCTCCAGCTTGCCAAAACTTCTCAGGGGCTTTGCGATTCCGTCCCAGTGCTTCCATGCTTCTTCCATTGCTTTTGTATCCAGAGGCCGGATGCTTCCGGCTGCTTCTTCTATCGTCATTTCCTTCTCCCCATCATAAAAAATTGAATATAAAAAGTTTAGCATTTTTCCATTTTAACGTCAACGAAACCGGTCCCGCCCCGGATTTTCTCCATAAAAAATACTATTTATCAAAAAAAATTATCTGCCTGCATCTCCAAGCCCCGCGGAATGGTTTTTCTCTTTTTTCGCAGATTATAAAAATTTTATATTTTTAAAAACTATTGTGTATTTTAAACAGTTTTATACCGGCGCTTCCTCAGTTTCGCAACAATGTGCTCGAATATTTTCCGGAATTTCTTTATTTTTTATAAATAATAACTTTTTCTTATTAATAACCCTGTTTTTTTCATTTGATTTTCTTTTTCACCTGCTATATTATAAGCATGTACTTAATAAAGTACAATATTTTATAGCAATTCAGATACCTAAATTACTGTAAAATCTCCTTTGAAAGGAAAACCTACTAACCTAAAGTACTTATAAACCCCAAAACCTTATGTGATCATTTGAATGAAACCCCCGTTTCATTCAGAAACAAAAAGAGGATGCCCGGCCCGGCATCCTCTTTTGTTTTGTCTTTTTGTCAGCGGCTTCCTGTTACAAGGACACTGCTTCCAATCCCGTCTTTTCCGTGCTTTTTAGTCACGATGATCTTGTTCTCGATCCGTTCTTTCAGCTCCGCCACATGGGAAATGATCCCCACCATGCGCTGACCTTCCGTCAGACTGCCGAGAACTTTTACAGCCTGTTCCAGGGCCTCTTCATCCAAAGATCCGAATCCTTCATCAATAAACATGGCGTCCAGCTGTATGCCTCCGGCGCTTTCCTGGATCTCATCCGCAAGCCCCAGCGCCAGCGCCAGAGACGCCTGAAAGGACTCGCCCCCGGACAGAGTGCGCACGCTCCGCTGGGTGCCGTTGTAATGATCCACCACATTGATCTCCAGTCCGGACTTTCCCCGCTTGTCCTGGCCTTCTTCACGGCGCATCATTTCATACTGACCGCTGCTCATAGTCATCAGCCGTATATTGGCCCTGCGCAGGATCCGGTCAAAATAAGTCATCTGTATATAGGTTTCCAGCTCGATCTTGTGCTTGCCTTTCAGATTTCCATTTACCGTATCCGACAGATTTCTCAGCCAGATATAGCGTTTTTCCGTTTCCTCAAGACTTTTTCCGGCCCGGGAGGCCTGCTTCAGGATACGGCTGTTTGTCTGGCACCTGACAAGCATTTCCTCTTTCTGTTCCCGGATCCCGGCCCGGCTGGACAAAAGTTCCTGCTGCCGGATCTGGATTTCTTCCTCTGTATCTTCCTGTTCTTCCCGGGGCATCTGTTTTTCCAGTGCGTCAATTCCGGCTCTCAGCGCCCGTTCCTCTTTCTCCAGCTTCTCTAAAGCCGCCCCCGTCTCCTGGGCTGCCCTGAGCAGCGCCTCTCTTTCCGCGGTCCATACTTCCTTACGCTTCCGAAGTTCCTCTTCCCCTGTCTCTCCTGTCTGGTTTCGAAGATTCCTTATCCGGTTCTCATCCTGTTTCTGCTCAGCCTCCAGACCTGCTTTTTCCACCGCCAGGCCGTTCCGCTCATTTTCCAGTTCCCGAAGTGTCTTTTCCAGTGTTCCGGTTTCCTCCCGAAGCTGTTTCCTTTCCCCCAGCATCCGGCTGTTTTCCCGGATTTCCTCTTCCAGGCAGTTAAGACGGGTTTCTGTTTCCTGTTCTTTTTCAGCAGCCAGTCTATTTAGTTCTTCCGGGGCAATGTCCGTCCCCTTTTCTTCTGTTTTCAGAACCTGCGCCAGAGCCTGGCAGGATGCCCGGATCTTGGTTCTGGAGATCCCGGCTGCCCCCTCCAGCTCTCTGAGCTTCCGGTCGGCAGCCTCCACGCGCTCTTTGCAGACCTTTCTTTTCTGTTCCAGCTCCTTTCGCCTTTCCAGCTGTGCCAAAAGGCGGCCGGCTTCTTCTCCGGCTTTTCTCCACAAAATTTCCACATCCATATCCTCCAGCTGTTCCTTCAGACTTTGGATCCTGCTGATCATTCTGTTTTCCCTGCCCTCCGCCTGATCTATCTGCTCTTTTATCCGATCCAGTTCCTCCTGTGTCGGCACATCAGACAACAGTTCCGCCTTCTTGGGATGATGAATGGCGCCGCATACCGGACAGGGCATGCCTTCTTCCAGATCTTTGGCCAGAATCCCTGCCTGAGCGTTTCGGAATATCCGCTCCTTTGCCATATATTCCCTGCGGCTTCGATCGCTGCATTCCGTGCTCTTTTTATATTCTGTCCGGATCTTTTCCAGCTCCCCCCGGATCCTGTCATCTTCTTTCTTCTTCTGTTCCAGGCGTCTTTCTTCATTTCGGGCTTTTTCCAATTCCACATCCAGCCCCTGCCGCGCTTCAATCTCTGTGTCCAGTTTTTCCAGAGACTCTTTATTTTTATCATAATCCGCCTTTTGCCCTGCGGCTTCCTCCAGAAATCCTTGCAGCTTTTTTTGCTCTTCATCCAGCTCTTTTTGGTTTCTCTGCAAAGCTCCCATGATTTCTGTCAGCTGTTCTTTCTTCCGATTCAGCTGTTCTTCTTTCACTTCTTCTTTTTCCAGTTTTTCCAGTCTCTTTCTTTTTTCTTCCAGAGAAAGGCGGCAGCTTTGGACTGCCTGCTCCTTTTCCCGGTCTGTGCAGATGTTCCGAAGGATCTTCGCTTTCCTTTTCTCACACAGCTCCTCCAGACCGCTCAGTTCCTGAAAAAGGTTCAGTTTGTCCTGGGCTTCCCGTATCCTGGTCTCCAGCTCCCTGCACCGGTCAGCTTCCTTTCCGGCCTGTAAGGATTTTTCTCTTGCCTCTTTCAGCCGGGGCAAAAGAAGCAGCAGTTCTTCCCGGTTTTTTTTCAGATCTTCTTTCATTTTCAGACGGGTCCGGACCTGTCCCAGAAGCCTTTCTTCTTTCCGGATTTTCGTCTCCAGATCCTCCAGCTTCTGATCCAGTTCTTTGATCTGGTCCTGCTGGAGCGTAAGGGTTTTCTCCAGGATCTCCAGAGCTCTTTCCAGTTCCCCTTCAAAATCCCGTTCCCTCAGCTGCTGATACTGAGACTCCAGTCCGACGTCTCCCCGGCAGTCCGCCTCGTCCATATACTGGCTGAGGCTTCGGCGCAGTTCTTCATATTTTTCTTTCTGCTTTCTGGCCGCCCCGGCGATCTCAGCCTGAAGATCCCGGTAAATATCCGTATGAAAGATCCTTCGGAAAATCTCGCTTCTCTCCTTTGTGTCCGCCAGCAGCAGCCTGCGGAACTCTCCCTGAGCGATCATGGCGATCCGGGTAAACTGCTCATAATCCAGACCGATCAGCTCCGTAACCGCTTTTGTTACTTCTGTTGTTTTTGTCACAGGCGGTCTGTGATCCGGATAGATCAGTTCCGCCTCCGCCTTTTTGGCGGTATAACCGGTCCCCCGCTCTTTCGGCCGCATATATTCCGGACTTCTTCGCACTGTATAGCTTTTATTTCTGTAGGAAAAAGTATATTCCACATAAGTAGGCACCGTATCTTCAGCATATTTGCTGCGCAGCATTCCGGACTCTCTTTCCTGTCCGCTGGCTCTGCCGTACAGGGCAAAGGCCACAGCGTCAAAAATGCTTGTCTTTCCGGCTCCTGTATCTCCGGTTATGAGAAACAGCCCCCTCTGTCCCAGAAGTCTAAAATCAATTTCCACTTTGTCAGCATAGGGCCCGAAGCCGCTGATCGTCAAATATTCCGGTCTCATCTGTTCCTTATCCCTCCGACTCTGTATCCTTTTCCCGCTCTCCAAGCTCCCTTACAGTTTTTTCCACAAAGGATCTCTGCTCCCGGCTCATGGAAGTGTTGTTCTGTATTTCATAAAACTCCCCTACCAGCTCCAGGGGTGATTTCTGACGGATCTGTACGGCGCCTTCCACGGTCCTGTTCTCTCTGGTCCGGGCATTGTCATATTCCAGCTGCATCAGGTTCGGATAAATAGCGCGCAGTTTCTGCAGCCCGTCCGGGATATCTTTCTCATCTGTCAGAGTCACCTGGAGATAGTCTCCGGTATCCGTCCCCCGGTAAAAATCCAGAGCTGTCACTTCCTGGTAGGTTCCCCGGATCTTTCTCATATCCCGCAGAGGTTTCAAAGGAATCTCCCGGATGGAAACATTTCCTTTTTCCTTCAGTTCCACTACTGTGATCGTTTTTGTCTGAGAGGCCTCGGAAAAGGAATATTTCAGAGGCGTTCCGCAATAGCGCACTGTTTCCCTCCCCACATACTGGGGACTGTGGATATGACCAAGAGCCACATAGTCAAATTTGTCAAACAGACTTACCGGCACCTGGTCAATTCCCCCTACGATCAGTTCTTCTGAGTCGCACAGGCTGGCGCCTGTTACGAACTGATGCGCTACCAGCACATTTCGCTCCTTTTGGCGCACCGGCAGATGATCCAGTACCTCCTTCAGGGCTTCTGTGTATGTGCTGATCTCTTTCTGGAACACATGCCTGGCCAGCGCAGGCTTGATAAAGGGAATCAGGTGTATTACCGCCTCCCCCCATTCATCCTGCAACCGTACCGACGTGCCCCGTCCGTCATAAACCGGGGACAGATAAATCTGGCGTCCGGCCATCAGACTGGAACCGAAGGCGGTCCGCTCCGGCGAATCGTGATT
>CAKNLF010000082.1 GCA_930989305.1 uncultured Roseburia sp.
GATCAGTAATGGAAAGGGCGGCAATGGATACGTTCCTTTCGGCAAATGGTTTTTCAATGCCGATCTGGTAGGCGCTTCCGTCCGGTTTAGAGCCAATGACCAGCACATTTCCGCCCAGATTGATCATCCCGGACTCTACTCCGTGCCCGGTAAGGTATTCTTTCATCTTATCTGCAATAAAACCTTTGGCGATACCGCCCAGATCCAGTTCTGCCTCCGGATCAGTGAGCGCTGCCTGATCCCCTTTGATTTTTACATTGTGATAATCCACATGGGAAACTTCTTCCCGGATTTCTTCCGGATCAGGGATTTCGCCGGTATTATTTTGAAAATCCCACAGATCAGAAAGGCGGCCTACAGTAATATCAAACTTACCGTTGCTGAGCTCGCAATATTTCAGTCCTGCTTCCAGCAGTTCTATTGTATCTTCATCAACAGTCACATAATTTCCGTCTGCATCGTTGATCCTGGAAATATCGCTGGTTTCAATTGTGCGGCTGAACAGATCTTCGTAGTGATCCGCCATTTGAAAACAATCATCCAAAAGTTTTGCGTCCTCTTTATTATAGAGAGTCAGGGTAATAACCGTGTCAAAATAAGTGCCTGTCTGCGAATACTCCTGACCGGACGCAGGAATCCCTTCACAGCCTGAGACAGCGGAAGCGCCAAGGCAGAACATTCCGAGAAAAATCAGGGTTTTCCATTTATTCTTAATCATAAAACACCAACTTTCATATAAACTTTTATAAATATAGCATAAAATGGGGATCAGAACAATCATTGAATAAGATGTATGGGAAAAGCTATCATTTATAAAGACAGAAGGATGCGGCACGGAGAAGATCCCGGGACTTCTGATAAAAAAACAGTGATTTTTCCCGGTATATATGGTAAAGTAAAGGAATGAACGACAAGGGAGATTTCATTATGAATGTACATGATTATTTTAAGTATAAAAAGCGGATCATTATAAAGATCGGATCTTCTTCTCTCCAGCATCCCAATACCGGAGAGATGGATATCATCAAAATGGAAAAACTGGCCAGGGAGCTGTGCGATCTGAGAAATCAGGGGAGAGACGTATGTCTGGTGAGCTCCGGAGCCATTGCCGTAGGGCGTAAAGTGATCGGACTCCAGGGAAGACCGAAGGATGTAGCCACCAAACAGGCCTGTGCCGCAGTGGGACAGGCAAGGCTGATGATGATCTATCAGCGCCTTTTTAACGAATATTCCCAGGTGACCAGCCAGATACTGATGACGAAAAATACAGTTACCAAAGATCTCACCAGAGAGAATGCGAAAAATTGTTTTGAAGAGCTCTTTCGCCTGGGAACTGTGCCCATTGTAAATGAAAACGATACAATTTCCACCTATGAAATGCATTTCGGCGATAATGATACTTTGTCAGCTATTGTTGCTTCTCTGACGAATGCGGATCTTTTGGTGCTTCTTTCGGATATTGACGGACTGTATACAGACGATCCCAGGAAAAATCCGGACGCCACACTGATCGAGCGTATTGACAAACTGGACGAAGATTACCTGAAAATGGCAAAGGACAGTACCGGCAGCGATATGGGCACCGGAGGAATGTCCACAAAATTAAAAGCCGCTCAGATCGCCACCGCTTCCGGGATCGATATGGTCATTGCGAACGGAGGAGATGTGGGAGTGCTCCATGAGATCATGGACGGTGAATTCAGAGGAACTTTTTTCAAAGGAAATAAGGACGACAACTTCGATCTGAATCAGTATATTTTACATCATATTTAAAGGCAGGTTTGAAATATGAATTCGGAAAAAATTGCGCGTATCAATGAATTATATAAAAAATCAAAGGCGGAAGGCCTTACCGCAGCAGAGAGAAAGGAACAGGCTCTGCTCCGCCAGGAATATGTTGCGGATTTCCGCAAAAATCTTATTGGACAGCTGAATAATATTGATATTCAGGAAAAGGACGGCAGTATTATAAATCTGGGGGAAAAGTATGGCGGGAAAAAGTCAGATAAGAGCTGAGGCCGCATATATCCGGAACCATTTTACGGAAAAGTTCAGAAAAGAACAGAGCAGAGCGCTGAATCAGATGCTCGTATCACAGATTTCCCGGGAGGATGCCAGTCATTATTACGTTTATGCGCCTCTGGGATCGGAAGCAGATATCCGGGAAACCATTTTGTTTCTGCAAAAAAACGGGCGAAAGACCGCTTTCCCGAAAGTTAAGGGAAAGGATATGATTTTTGTAGAAGTACAGGATATGGACCGGGAGATGAAAGAGGGCTGCTTTCATGTGATGGAGCCTGTGCATGACAGACCGGTGGACTGGAAAGACGCAGTGGTACTGACTCCGGGCCTGGCCTTTGATAATTCCGGGAGCCGGATCGGATACGGAAAAGGGTATTATGACAGATATTTTGCAGATCACAGCTGCAGACGCATGGTGGGCATTACGTACTGTGAATTGTTCTATGAAAAAGGGAAAATACCGGCAGATCCCTATGACCGGAAAATGGACGCGGTCTGTACACCGGAAGGAATCAAAGAAATCAAATAGACAGGGGGCGTTAACTATGGAATTGATACAGATATGTAAAAACGCGAAAACAGCGGAGCGGGCGTTTGCCAAAGTTAAAACTGCTGTAAAAAATGAGGTGCTGGAAAAGACAGCAGAGCGTCTGCAGGCGCAGGCGGATTTTATTCTGGGAGAAAATGAAAAGGATCTGGCAAATGCCAGAGAAAAACAGATGCCGGATGCGCTGGTTGACAGATTGAAACTGACAAAAGAGCGTATCGACCAGATGGCACAGGGCCTGAAGCAGATCGTGGGGCTGGACGATCCCATCGGCGAGGTGCTTGGGATGAAACAGAGGCCAAACGGTCTTTTGATCGGCAGAAAACGCGTACCTCTGGGCGTTGTGGGAATTATATATGAATCCCGTCCCAATGTGACTGCGGACGCTTTTGGACTGTGCTTTAAAACAAGCAATGTGGTGATCTTAAAAGGAGGAAGCGATGCCATCCACAGCAATCTGGCAATTGTTTCCTGTATACAGGATGTGCTGAAAGAAGAGGGGCTGGATCCAAATATGATCCAGATCATTTCCGATACAGACCGGAAAACAACTTCCGAATTTATGAAAATGAATCAGTATGTGGACGTGCTGATTCCAAGAGGCGGAGCGGGACTGATCCGTTCTGTAGTGGAAAACGCAACGATTCCAGTGATTGAGACAGGAACCGGAAACTGCCATGTTTATGTAGACGATCCCTGTGATCTGGAAATGGCTGTTAATATTATCATGAACGCAAAGACTCAGAGAGTAGGGGTATGCAACGCCTGTGAATCTCTGCTGATCCATAAAAATGTGGCGGAAGCCATTATGCCTGTTCTGGCAAAGAAACTTCAGGAAAAACATGTGGAAATCGTAGCGGATGAAAATCTGGCTTCTATGGCAGAGGGAATCCTGCCTGCAACAGAAGAAGACTGGGGCAGAGAATACCTGGATTATAAGATTTCCATGAAAACCGTATCCGGTGTGGAGGAAGCTATCGCTCATATTAACCGTTATAATACCGGACATTCGGAATGTATTGTTACGAATGATTATTTCCATGCCCAGCAGTTTTTGGATGAAGTAGACGCGGCGGCGGTATATGTAAATGCCTCTACAAGGTTTACGGATGGATTTGAGTTTGGATTCGGCGCTGAAATCGGTATCAGCACCCAGAAACTCCATGCAAGAGGCCCTATGGGACTGGAAGCCCTGACGACTACAAAATATATTATTTATGGAAACGGTCAGATCCGATAAAATTGTTTTGAACAGAAAAAATCCGTATCCCACAGGAGAAAAGATCCGATGGGTTACGGATTTTTTAATGTTTCAAACACAGATGCCAGTGTATTTTCTTCTGTTTCAATAAAATTTACCGGTTCATTGATGTCATTCAGATAGTGAGCGTCAGAAGAGGTGAGAAAACGGCACTTCTTCAGATAGGGATAGTCCTCCTGAAACTGAGCGCAGCGGGAGAGGTCATGAAACTCCGCCGTGCGGAAGGTACTGTCAGGGGGGATAAATCCCAGGTTGCTGATCAGACTGTTGGAGTTTTTGTCAATGTGGGCCGGTATCATAATGCCTTCATAAGGTTTCAAAATCTGGGGCAGCTCTGAAAAAGATAAAAAAGCGGCGCTGATCAGCAGTTTTTCCAGGGTGCCGCAGGGCTCATCTCTGTCGTTGTACAGGATCTGATTGCCAAACAGATAAGGATCGTTATTTACCGGCGGAAGTTTGTCATATACAAAGCGGTCAAAATCCAGGGCCTGCTCCAGTCCCGGGAAAAAGCACAGCACATGAACTTCTTCACTGGTGCACAGCTCCATCCCGGGGATCACTGTGATACCGTAGCCTGCAGCGGCTTTCATAACAGCAGGGCAGTTGCGGCAGGTGTTGTGATCTGTCAGAGCGATAGCCTCCAGACCGATAACCGCAGCCATTCCCGCGATGTTGGCAGGGGTCATATCATCGCTGCCGCAAGGCGACAGACAGGAATGCAGATGGAAATCATAACTGATCTTTTTCATGAAGGTTCCGGTAAATGCCAAGAGCCGTCTCAAAGATTCCCCTGTCTGTTCTCAGCAGGGTGATTCCTTCGGAAGCGGCTTTCATTTTCATATTATCGTCCGCACTGGCTCCCATGCATAAAATCACACAGCCTGCCTCTGTGAGAGAAGCCACAGCGAGCGTATTCATATTTGCCATTACTGTGCACCAGGCGCATCCGGCGGGGGCATTTCCCATAGCGACGCTTAACAGATCGCAGCAGAAGGGCTCTGTGATCTCCCGGGAAAGGTCGCTGCCCTCATTGATGATTTCAAATTGATCCTGACGGATCAGTTCCTGAATTGTCATTTTTTTCCTCCTTAAATAACGGACTGTTTTTTAATGTATCATAATAATTTCGAAGCAGATAAATGCAGTTGTCCTTTTTCGCGTCATTTTTCCCCATAACAATGTCTTCCGCAAGGGCGCGGCATGTGGGAGCCCCGCAGGCGCCGCAGTCCAGCCCCGGAAGCTGTTTCAGCAGTTTTTCCACAGCGGACAGATTGGCAAAGCTTTCCATCATATTGCTGCCAAGCTGATAAACAGGTTCGTACTCGATGGGTTTTGTCCAGAACAGGCTGTTTGGAGAACCGTATTCAGTGTATTCGCTGGCTCTTGATTTAGATACCTGCATATATTTGTTCAGCTGTTTGATCTTTGCCTTGGCGATATAGGGATTTTCTACATTCAATACGCCTCCCACACAGCCTCCGTTGCAGGCGTTCAGTTCAATAAACGCCAGATCAGCCTGGAATTTTTCATCTTCCAGATCTTCCAGTACACGCATAACATTTTCGATGCCGTCCGCAGCCAGATAGTCGTTGGTGAGTGTACCGGCGGCTTCTCCGCCGCTGATGCCCCAGCCTACGCCGATCTTGCCGGAGATGGAAAGGTTTTTCGGCTGCCGTTCGGCTTCTTTCATATAAGAAAGCAGCTCCGGATACACATCTTTAATAGAAAGAACTGCGTCTACCTGACTTTTTTCGGTTCCAAGAGGCTCCTGGACGAAAGTGGCTTTGGATGGACAGGGGGAAATGAAAATAATCCCGATCTGGCTGCTCATCAGTCCGGATTCCCGGATCGCTTTTTTTCGCGCCAGCATGGCCGCCGCCTCCATGGGAGGAAGGATTGGCAGAAGATGATTCAGCAGATTGGGAAATTTTACCCGTATAAGACGCTCAATCGTGGGGCAGGCGGTGCTGATCAGAGGCCATTTTTCCGGATGGGCTTTTATGTATTTCCTTGTGGCTTCCGAAACCAGTTCCGCAGCGCCGCTGACTTCAAAAACATCGTCAAATCCCATCATAAGCAGCGCGGTAAGCACAATATTGGTATCTGTCAGATGATTAAACTGGCTGTAAAGGGAAGGCGCCGGGATGGCAACCGTGTATTCAAACTGTTCCAGAACATCCAGATGATCGTGTTTTGTCATCTTCGCGTGATGGGGACACTGACGGATACATTCCCCGCAGTCAATGCAGTATTCACTGATGATATTCGCTCTGCCGTTTCGGACCCGGATGGCCTGAGTGGGGCATCGCTTGATACAATTTAAACAACCCCGGCATCTCTCTTCGTTCAGATAAACCGAGTGAAAGAATTTTTTTGCAGTCATAGGTAAAAGCTCCTGTTAAAAAAGTACGGTCATGGTTACGGTGGTGCCCTGACCTACAACGGAAGAAATTTCCATTTCATCAGAGGCGCGTTTCATATTTGGGAGCCCCATACCGGCGCCAAATCCCAGACTGACAATATTGTCGGGAGCGGTAGAGTAGCCTTCCTCCATGGCCTTGTCGATATCGGGGATACCCGGACCGGTATCCTTTAATACCATAGTAAGCTTATCCGGATACACATCCACATCAATAGTGCCTCCATCGGCATGAATGATCATATTGATCTCTCCTTCGTACATGGCGATGGCCACCCGGCGTACCGCGTCCGGATTTATATTCATCATTTTCAACTTGCTTTTTATATCGCTGCTGGCTTCGCCGGCTCTGGTAAAGTCATCCCCGTCTATGAGATATTGGAAATGTATTTTATTCTCCATTGTTTATAATACCTCCCCGTATTCCGGCCTGATATAACAATCCGCATGCGTCAAACATACTCAGATTGGAGCAGAGTACAGTAATGCCGTTCCTTTTTGCCATTGCAAGGGACAGTTCGTCGGGTTTTTTGCCCCGGACGTACAAAACGCAGCTGATATCCAGCATTTCCGCAGTGCGTATGGTCTGGGGATTGGACAGGCCGGTGATCAGAAGCATATGACTGTCCGCGTATGCAAGCACGTCGCTCATCATATCGGCGCTGAAGGCATGACTGATATCTCTCTGGCCCGGCAGATCTTTAGTAAGAAGTGTTGCATTGACTGTTTTCATAATTTCAGAAACTAGCATAAGAGCCTCCTTGTCAGACTGTTTTCTCAGGCTGTTTTTGTGACAAGTATATCATATATATTGTATATATTCAACAAAACAGGGTTGTTATTTTTATAACAATCAGACAAGTGTATTGAAATTAATACAATTAAACAAAAATGGACAAAAATAATCCACAATCTTTGTTTGGATACACGATTGAATGTTGTGAAGTTTGATGATAAGATAATACATGTATTGTACTTGTTTTTGTACATTACGGAAATAGGAGGGATAATTTTGGAAAAAACAAAAATGGTTCCGTTTCACGGAACAAAAGAACAAGAAGCAAATCTGCTCCAGGCTATTGCGGAAATGAAAGATGAAAAAGGTTCCCTGATGCCTATTATGCAGAAAGCACAGGATATCTATGGATATCTGCCTTATGAAGTTCAGAAGATCATATCTGAACAGATGGATATACCTATGGAAAAAATATACGGGGTTGCTACATTTTATTCACAGTTTAACCTGTATCCAAAGGGAAAATACAAAATATCTGTCTGTCTTGGTACCGCCTGCTATGTCAAAGGTTCCGGCGATATCTACAACAAGCTGATGGAAAAGCTTGGGATCGCCGGGGGCGAATGTACATCTGACGGTAAATTCTCACTGGATGCCTGCCGCTGCGTAGGTGCGTGCGGACTGGCGCCTGTCATGATGATCAACGAGGAGGTATATGGCCGGCTGACTGTAGATGAGATTGACGGCATTCTGGCCAAATATGAATAATGCTTCCTGAAATATCATTAAACATTCTTGATATTGCGGAGAATTCTGCCCGCGCGAAAGCAACATACATAGAAATCATTATAGATATCAGTTCCCGGGAGCATCTGATGCATGTGGGGATAAAGGACAACGGCTGCGGCATGACGCCTGAGGAGCTTCAGGCAGTGACAGATCCTTTTTTTACTTCAAGAACAACGAGGAAAGTAGGATTGGGGATCCCGTTTTTGAAACAGTCCGCGGAATGTACCGGAGGCACCTTTTCCATTGAATCGAAAAAAGGCGTGGGAACCAATGTGTCTGTGACATATCACACAGATCATATTGACTGTATGCCTCTGGGAGATATTACAGAAACGATGGTGACTCTGATCACCTCTCATGATGAGATTGATTTCTGGTTTGCGTATAAGGTAGACGGAGAGGGATTCCAGCTGGATACCCGGGAAATAAAGGAGATACTGGGAGATATACCATTGTCCGAGCCCGAGGTGAGAATGTTTATACAGGAGTTTATAGCGGAAAGAGTAGAAGAAGCAGACAAAAAGATAGATAGATGAGTGGAGGATTGTATGAAATCACTGGAAGAATTAAGAGCAATCAGAGAAAAAATGAATGGAAATATCGGTTTTCGCTCTGAAAGCAGCGATGACACCCGTATTGTAGTGGGAATGGCTACCTGCGGAATCGCAAGCGGAGCAAGACCGGTTTTAAAAACACTTTCGGATGAGGTACAGAAACGCGGACTGAAACATGTAAAAGTGTGCCAGACCGGATGTATCGGCCTGTGCCAGTATGAACCGATTGTGGAAATATATGAGCCTGGAAAAGAAAAAGTCACCTATGTAAAAGTAAATCCGGAAAAAGCAATAGACATTCTGGAGCAGCATATCGTCAGAGGACAGGCGATTGACAAATATATGCTGCATGTTAACGAAAATATGTAAATAGGGGGTTTTGTATCAATGTATCGTTCACACGTATTAGTATGCGGCGGTACCGGCTGTACTTCTTCAGGAAGCCAGCAGGTTATCCAGGCATTAAGAAATGAATTGAAAAATCAGAAGCTTCAGGATGAAGTGGCTGTAGTAAAAACCGGATGTCACGGTCTGTGCGAAGAAGGCCCGATCATGGTAGTTTATCCGGAAGCTGTTTTTTATTCAAGAGTAAGACCGGAAGATATTCCGGAAATCGTATCCGAACATCTGCTGAAAGGACGTATTGTAGAACGTCTTGTATATCATGACGCTCAGGTGCCGGAAGGAATCCGTTCCATCAACGAGACCGCGTTCTACAAGAAACAGCATCGTGTGGCTCTGCGTAACTGCGGCGTCATCAACCCGGAAGAAATCGATGAATACATCGGAACCGGCGGATATGAAGCTCTTGGAAAGGTGCTTACGGAAATGACTCCGGACGAGGTAATCCAGACAATTCTGGATTCCGGACTGAGAGGAAGAGGCGGAGCCGGATTTCCAACCGGAATGAAATGGAGATTCGCGTCCGGAAACAGAGGAAATGTGCAGAAATATGTCTGTTGTAATGCTGACGAAGGGGATCCGGGAGCATTTATGGACCGTTCCGTACTGGAAGGGGATCCTCATGTAGTATTGGAAGCAATGGCTATCGCCGGATATGCGATCGGTGCCTCTCAGGGTTACATTTATGTCCGTGCGGAATACCCTATTGCGGTAGAACGTTTGAAAATCGCTATCGGACAGGCCAGAGAGTATGGCCTTTTAGGCAAAAATATTTTTGGAACAGGATTTGATTTTGATATTGATCTGCGTCTGGGAGCAGGAGCATTTGTCTGCGGTGAAGAGACAGCGCTGATGACATCCATTGAAGGAAACAGAGGCGAACCGAGACCGAGACCTCCATTCCCGGCTGTTAAAGGTCTGTTTGGATGTCCGACAATTTTAAATAACGTGGAAACATGGGCAAATATCCCCCAGATTATCCTGAAAGGGCCCAAGTGGTTCGCATCCATGGGCACAGAAAAATCAAAAGGAACAAAAGTGTTCGCACTGGGCGGAAAGATCAATAATACCGGACTGGTTGAGATTCCTATGGGAACTACGTTGCGTACTGTTATTGAAGAGATCGGCGGCGGTATTCCAAACGGTAAAAAATTCAAAGCGGCACAGACCGGCGGCCCTTCCGGCGGATGTATTCCGGCAGAACATATCGACATTCCTATTGATTACGATAACCTGATCAGCATCGGATCCATGATGGGTTCCGGCGGTCTGATCGTAATGGATGAAGATACCTGTATGGTAGATATCGCGAAATTCTTCCTGCAGTTTACTGTAGACGAATCCTGCGGTAAATGTACTCCATGCCGTGTAGGTACAAAACGTCTCCTGGAGATTTTGGAAAAGATCACAGACGGCAAAGGAACTATGGAAGATCTGGATAAGCTGGAAGAACTGTGCTATTACATAAAAGACAATGCTTTGTGCGGTCTGGGGCAGACAGCTCCCAACCCGGTTCTTTCTACACTGCGGTATTTCAAAGATGAATATATCGCCCATGTAAAAGATAAAAAATGTCCGGCAGAAGTATGTAAGAAACTGCTCACATATAAGATTGATCCTGCAAAATGTAAAGGTTGTACACTTTGTGCGAGAAACTGTCCGGCAGACGCCATCGCCGGAAATATCAAGGAACCTCATATTATCAGCGTAGACAAGTGTATCAAGTGCGGCACATGTCTGGATAAATGTCGGTTCGGCGCTATTTACAAGGAATAATGGAGGGTCAGTCATGGAATATATTACAATTAAAATAAACGGAAGGGAAATCTCTGCTCCGGCAGGCTCTACGATTCTGGAAGCTGCCAGACTTGCGGATATCGAAATCCCTACTTTATGTTTTTTAAAAGATATTAATGAAATCGGCGCCTGCCGTATGTGTGTGGTAGAGGTAAAAGGCGCCAGAACACTGGTAACTGCATGTGTATATCCTATTAATGAAGGAATGGAAATCTGGACAAACACACCAAAGGTAATTGATTCCAGAAGAAAAACACTGCAGCTGCTCCTGTCAATCCACGACAGAAAATGCCTTTCCTGCGTACGGAGCGGAAATTGTGAATTCCAGAAACTCTGCCGGGAATATAAGATTGACGATGAAGCAAAATATGACGGCGAAAGAGTAAAATATGAACTGGATACAAGCGCGGCTCATATGGTACGTGACAACAACAAATGTATTCTGTGCCGCCGTTGTGTAGCTACCTGCGAAAAAGTACAGAATATCGGCGTTATCGGCACAAACGAAAGAGGTTTCTATACTTCTATCGGTTCGCCTTTCGGAATGGGACTTGGAGAAACAAGCTGCGTATCCTGCGGACAGTGTATTGCAGTATGTCCTACCGGCGCTTTATATGAAAAAGATTATACTTCGGAAGTATTTGACGCCATCGCGGATCCGGATAAATATGTGATCGTTCAGGCTGCTCCGGCTGTAAGAGCGGCTCTGGGAGAAGCTTTCGGCTATCCTATCGGTACAGATGTAGAAGGTAAGCTGGCGGCAGCATTGAGAAGACTGGGATTTGATAAAGTATTTGATACCAACTTCTCCGCGGATCTTACGATCATGGAAGAAGCAAATGAATTCATTGAAAGAGTACAAAACGGCGGCGTTCTGCCGATGATCACTTCCTGTTCACCGGGCTGGATCAAATACTGCGAACATTATTTCCCGGATATGACGGAAAATCTTTCCAGCTGTAAATCTCCGCAGCAGATGTTCGGCGCTGTTGCCAAATCTTATTATGCGGAAAAAATGGGCATTCCGAAAGAAAATATGGTAGTTGTCAGTGTAATGCCCTGTACGGCGAAAAAGTTCGAGATCGGCCGTGATGATGAAAACGGAGCCGGCGTACCGGATGTGGATATTTCCATTACCACAAGAGAGCTGGCTAGAATGATTGAGCGCGCAGGTCTGAAATTTGATTCTCTTCCTGATGAAGAGTTTGATATGCCTCTGGGTCTGGGAACCGGCGCCGCAGTTATTTTCGGAGCAACCGGCGGCGTTATGGAAGCAGCTCTTCGTACCGCAGTGGAAAAACTGACAGGAGAGGAATTGAAACAGCTTGACTTTACGGATGTGAGAGGTATCGAAGGCATCAAGGAAGCTTCTTACAATGTAGCTGGCATGGATGTGAAAGTGGCAGTGGCTTCCGGCCTTGGAAACGCCAGAAAACTGCTTAACAAAGTAAAGAGCGGCGAAGTACAGTATCATTTTATCGAGATTATGGGATGTCCGGGCGGATGCGTCAACGGAGGCGGTCAGCCTCAGCAGCCGGGCAGCGTTCGCAATACGGTTGATATCCGTGGCAAACGGGCGGAAGTATTGTACAAT
>CAKNLF010000083.1 GCA_930989305.1 uncultured Roseburia sp.
TACTTATGTACAGCAAATATTCTCTTGGATTTTCTGATTAGTGAGAGATGATCTGCTCTGTCTCTTTGTCAAAGATATGGCCTTTGTTGATATCAAATGCCAGTTCAATCTTTTCACCGCGTTTTGCAGGTGTGCTTGCATCTACTTTCGCTGTCATGTTAACACCGTTGGATGTGTAGTAAAGAAGTACTTCGGAGCCAAGAAGCTCGTATCCGGTACATTCTGCTTTGATAATGTAGTTCGGATGTTTCTCTACGAATTCCGGATAATCATCAATATCATCAGGACGAATACCGAATGTAACAGTTTTGCCGATATAGTTGCCTTCTTTTAATGCTTTCGCTTTATTTTCCGGCATGAGATAATGCATATCTCCATGTACAAGATAAATCTGTCCGCCTTCTTCTTTTACGGAGCAATCAAGGAAGTTCATCTGAGGTGATCCGATGAATCCTGCCACAAACAGGTTATCCGGCTCATTGTACAATGTCTGCGGTGAGTCAACCTGCATGATAACGCCGTCTTTTAATACAACGATTCTGGTACCCAGTGTCATAGCTTCTGTCTGGTCATGTGTTACGTAGATGATTGTAGCGCCCAGTCTCTCATGCAGTTTGGAGATCTCAGTACGCATCTGAACACGCAGCTTAGCATCCAGGTTGGACAGCGGCTCGTCCATCAGGAAGACCTTCGGATCACGCACGATAGCACGTCCCATAGCAACACGCTGTCTCTGACCACCGGAAAGAGCTTTCGGCTTACGCTCCAGAAGCTGTTCCAGATCCAGGATCTTTGCAGCATCCCTAACCTTTTTATCAATCTCGTCTTTTGGTACTTTTCTCAGTTTCAGACCAAATGCCATGTTATCATATACTGTCATATGGGGATACAAAGCATAGTTCTGGAAAACCATGGCAATATCACGGTCTTTCGGTTCTACTTCGTTCATACGTTTTCCATCGATGCAGAACTCGCCGTCTGAAATTTCTTCCAATCCCGCGATCATACGAAGAGTTGTAGATTTACCGCATCCGGAAGGACCTACGAAAATAATAAATTCTTTATCTGCCACTTCCAGATTAAAATCTTTTACTGCCTCAAATCCATTAGGATATCTTTTGTAGATGTGTTTCAAACTTAACTGTGCCATTTTTAAACCTCCATAGTAACTTTCTGTTCATTGATTATGTCTATATTAGCAAAAAAGGGACGTGTTTGTCATCAGTATATACCCCCAAAATTCTGGCATTCAGACTGGCATTTCGCACAATGAAAATCCCGTCAGAATGCTTCATTCAGCAAACTGACGGGATTTTTCACCCTCTTTTTGCACTTTGACGAAACCTATTGTTTTCCTGTGCTTCCAAAGCCTCCTCTGTTTTCATTTCCAAGGCTTTCCACCTGTGAAAACGTAACTTTCGGCTGGTTTTCCATAATGCGGAACTGACAGATCCTGTCATTTTTCCGGATCCTGGTGTCCCTTGTGGCATATACCGGCATCCGCCACATATCCTCATCTCCGCAGTAAGTACAGTCGATGATCCCGCAGCTGTTTGTCTGGATAATGCCGTAATTTTTAAAAGTGGAACTTCGGGGCACAAGGTGAGCTTCATATCCTTTTGGCAGCTCCATAGCCACCCCCAGAGGAATCAGCTTAAACTCCCCTGCCTTCATCTCTACATCTTCGCTGGCCCGCAGATCGATCCAGTCTGATTTTCCATCTATATATTCCAGTTTATCAATCTCTTCGGTAAAATATTTTATTCTGATCTCTGGCATGATTACTCCTTTTCCCACAATAAATCTTCATGTTCTGTCTTTTTATCACGCAGCATCAGGTTTAAGACAGCGTCCTTTACCGGATAGTCCCAGAATAGAACCTTATTAACCTGTTCGATAATAGGCATATCCACATGATATTTTTCCGCAAGTCCCATCGCAGCCTTGGCGGAATATACTCCTTCCACTACCATTTTTACTTCTTTCATAGCTTCATCCATTGTATATCCCTGTCCCATAAGCATACCGGCTTTGCGGTTTCTGCTGTGCTTGCTGGCACATGTTACGATGAGATCTCCGATCCCCGACAGCCCGGAAAGGGTTTCCGCCTTCGCTCCCATCTCAATGGCAAGTCTTGCGATTTCTTTTATCCCCCTGGTGATCAGCGCTGCTTTGGTATTGTCTCCAAATCCCAGACCGTCCGCCATGCCGGCAGCCAGAGCAATAACATTTTTCAAAGCCGCTCCCAGCTCGATGCCGATCATATCCGGACTTGTATATACCCGGAAAGACTCATTCATAAACAGACTCTGGACATACTCCGCCGCAGAACGTCTTTTTGCTCCTGCCACTACGGTTGTTGGCAGTCCGATGCCCACTTCCTCCGCATGGCTGGGACCTGATAAAACGGCTACCTCCGCCTGGGGGATTTCCTCCTGAATAATGTCCGGCAGCGTCATCAGCGTGTTTTCCTCTATTCCTTTGGCCACATTTACAATAAGCTGTCCCTTTGTTACATAAGGCTTCATATTCGCGGATGTACTCCTGATAAATGGCGACGGGACAGCCATGTCCATGCCCTCTGCGGCCTTTTTCAGATCAGTTGTAAACACAATGTTTTCCGCCAGTTTTACCCCCGGCAGCTTATCCACATGTTCTCTTTTTTCCGAAAGCATTTTCACTTCTTCTTCCAGAATAGACCATACCGTCACACTGTGGCCGTTTTTCTGCAGTACGACAGCAAGAGCCGTTCCCCAGCTCCCTGCTCCGATCACACTTACTTTTGCCATAATATCCCCTCTTTACTCTTCATTCTTTTTCGGCCGGAATTTGTTTTCCGTACCGTGGATCAGTCGTTTTATATTCTCCTTATGCCGTATAAAGGCGATCGCCGTCATGATCCCGGCGATTATGTACGTTTCCGCCAAAAAAGCGCTTCCGATTCCCAAGAGGCCCAGCTGTCCGAACACAATGATCTGCGCAAAATAGGAACTGCAGATCAGCAGAGATCCTACAGAGATGAACCCGGTAGGGATCACGCCTGCGAAAAACAGCACCGCCGATATGGGGACCATGGAAACAAATGTGGAAAATACAATGCCTACGGTAGCGGCAATGCCCTTTCCCCCTTTAAATTTCAGATAGAACGGGAAATTATTTCCCAATATCACACCAAGCCCCGCGTAAAGTTCAAACATCTTTACTGCTTCCGGATATCGGTCTTTAAAGGCGATCCATACGATCACTATAGCCAGGACCGCTTTCAGACTGTCTCCCAGGAACACGATGATCCCGGCTTTCCATCCCATTGTACGCAGGGAATTGGTCATTCCCGAATTGCCGCTTCCGTGTTTGCGCAGGTCAAAATGATGCAGCTTTCCATAAATGACCCCTGTCTGGAAAAGTCCCAGCGCATAACCGATCACCAGACATATAATACGAATTTCTATCATTATCTGTCTTCCTTCCTCTCGCGGATGATAAATTTCAAAGCCGTTCCCTTAAACCCGAACGCGTCCCGGATACGGTTTTCCAGATAACGGACGTAAGAGAAATGCATTAATTCTTTGTCATTTACAAAGATCACAAAGGTAGGCGGCTTTACCGCCACCTGCGTAATATAATACAGTCTCAGCCGCTTGCCCTTGTCTGAGGGGGGCTGCTGCATGGCAACCGCTTCCGTCATAATCTCATTGAGCACCCCTGTGGCTACCCGCATGGAATTATTTTCCAGTACCATGTCGATCATATCAAACAACTTTACCATACGCTGTCCGGTCTTTGCGGAAATAAACATAATCTCCGCATAGGGCATAAAGCTTAAGATTTCCCGGATCCGGTTGGTATGCTTGTAGATTGTTTTATCATCCTTTTCCACAGCGTCCCATTTGTTTACAGCGATAATGATCCCTTTGCCCCGTTCATGGGCAATGCCTGCGATCTTGGCGTCCTGTTCGGTAACCCCTTCGGTGGCGTCGATGACAACGATGACCACATCCGCCCGTTCTACTGCTGTCACCGCCCGGATGATGCTGTAGCGCTCGATTTCTTCTTTTATCTTGTTTTTCCTGCGAAGCCCAGCCGTATCAATGAAAATATATTCCCGGCCCTGATACCGGATCTCAGTATCGATAGCGTCCCTTGTAGTCCCTGCGATATCCGAAACGATCACCCGGTTTTCTCCGGTCAGCTTATTGATGATGGATGATTTTCCCACGTTGGGCTTGCCTACGATAGCTACTCTCGGCCTGTCGTCATCCGCTTCTTCGCCGGACTGATCCGGAAAATGCTTCACTACTTCTTCCAGCATATCGCCAAGTCCCAGTTTGCCTGCTGCTGAGATCGGCATCGGTTCTCCGATCCCCAGATTGTAAAATTCATATACATCCGGCATAAATTTTTCAAAGTTGTCCACCTTGTTGACCACCAGCACCACCGGTTTTCTGGAACGGCGCAGCATATCGGCCACTTTGGCATCCGCGTCTGTAAGGCCCTGACGCACGTCTGTCATAAACAGGATCACGTCTGCGGTGGCAATGGCGATTTCCGCCTGTTCCCGCATCTGGGCCAGTATAATGTCTTTTGTATCCGGCTCAATACCGCCGGTATCTATCATGGTAAAGCTGTGGTTCAGCCATTCGATCTCCGCGTAAATACGGTCTCTTGTCACGCCCGGGGTATCCTGGACGATGGAGATCCGCTCCCCTGCCAGAGCATTGAACAATGTAGATTTTCCCACATTCGGGCGTCCCACTACCGCTACTACAGGTTTACTCATCACTGTTCTCCTTTCTGTCCTCTCTGCACAAAAACGCCTCATAGAGTGATTGTCCGTCTGATTTTACAATATGAATCGGCACTTGTAAAGTTTTTTCCAGTTCTTCCACGGTCACATCGTCCAGGAACACTTCTTCGCCGCTTCGCAGCATATTGCAGGGAAGCAGCAGTTTTTCTCCCAGATCCATCGTGCAAAGCTGCAGGGCCAGATCCTGTCCCGTCAGCAATCCGGATACGGTAATGCGCTCGCCGAAAAACAGATTTTCCACCTCTGCCACCTGTATGGAAATGTTCGGATGGAGTATGGTAAAGGCAGCTGCCAGTTTGCGCAGCAAAGGCGCGGCAAGCTTGCCGGTGGCCACAGTGACCTTTCTGCGTCCGTCCCGTTCCTGCTTTTGCTCCTCGAACATTTTCCTGCGCCGGAAGATGTTTTTCCAGGAAAAATGCAGTTTCAGCGCTTCTTCCGCTTCTTCTCTCCCCTGTTCCAGGGCTTCCATAAACTCATCGTACAGCAGCCGCATCATCCCCACGCCGTTTTCCAGCTGGATATAGCCGTCGTAGCGCTCTGCCTCCGGGAACTCCTCTCCTGCCAGCAGATACCACTCATCCCCGGCATGGACAAAATGGGTGTGGTATTTTTCCATGCAGTACTGCTGCCATTTGTGGATGGTATCCAGTACTTTTCCGGCATCTTCTGGGGTAAAGGGATCCAGATGGTACAGATCCTTCCGGTATTTGGTCAGCCCTACGGGAACTACAGACAGACTTTCCATATACGGCAGATACGCGGTCAGATCTTTTATGGTCCGCTCCAGTTCCCGGCCGTCATTGATCCCTTTGCACAGGACGATCTGGCCATTCATCTCGATCCCTGCCTCATAAAATTTCCGGATCTTTTCCAGGGCCTCTCCCGCGAAACGGTTGTTCAGCATTCTGCATCTGAGCTCCGGGTTTGTCGTATGAACAGAAATATTGATAGGCGCCAGTTTATAGCGGATGATCCTGTCCGCATCTTCCTCGGACATATTGGTCAGTGTCACATAGTTTCCCTGCAAAAAAGAAAGCCTGGAATCGTCGTCTTTAAAATACAGGGTGTCCCGCATCCCCGGCGGCATCTGGTCAATAAAACAGAAAATGCATTTGTTCCTGCAGGATCTGTATTCATCCATCAGGCCGTTTTCAAATTCGATCCCCAGATCTTCGGAATATTCTTTTTCGATCTCCAGTTCCCATTCCTCGCCATCCGGCTTGCGGATCAGCAGGGTCAGCTTTTCATCGCTGCACAGGAAATGATAATCAAACACATCCTCCAGGGGCTGGCCGTTTACGGACAGCAGCACATCCCCGGGACAAATTTCCATCTGCTCAGCAATGCTGCCGGATTCCACGCGGCATATTTTATGTTCTTTTATCGTCATTTTTGTTCTGTCCTCTGTCTTCTTGCAAAAAGCCCTCCGTACCCGGAAAGCTTTTTGTTCTGTGAATTTATTTGAAACTCAAAGTATATTCACGGTATATCATACACTACACGGCCCGGTTTCGCAAGCGCTACGATCTGTTCGTACAGACAGGCGCTTCGCTGCTCTGGGAATGCCTGATCCGTATGCATATGTCCGAACAGCCAGTGCCGGTAATCTGTCTTTTCTTTGATCCCTTCCAGATAATCCGTCAGCCTGTCCGGACGATACAGCCCGCTGCCGCCGTCCATCTGCCCCAGCAGGGACGTATAAGGGCAATGGGTAATGATATAGTCTACCTTCCATCCGACCCGGCTCAGATTGCCCAGACCTTCTTCCATTTCTTCTTCGGAAGGAAGCTCCCGCTCCCACCAGGACACATGATTGACCCGAAACTGTTTTTCCCGGTCTCTTTCCCATTTCCGGATTCTGGGATCTTTCGGCTCCAGGATCCCGTCCCGGATATCGTGGCTGGAAGCGCCGCCGAAAACAAAAAAGCGCATTCCCTCAATCTCATAGATCTGTCCCCGCATCAGGTGGATAACATGGGGCCTTACAAAGTGGACTTTTCCTCCGTGCCATCTGCTCACCGGCAGTCCGTCCAGGATATCCATATTTTCATGATTTCCGTCTGCGAACAGAGTGGTAAATGTTTTTGCCTCCAGCCAGTCCAGATCATGCTTTTGTCTTTTGGAATGATCCCAGATGCCGAAATCCCCGGTTATCAGCACGTAATTTTCTTCCTGCGTGCTCATTTGCTTTTGTTCCGGAAACGCGGCTGTATTTAGCCGCCTCATCCAGTCTCCGTGACAGTCTCCCGTTATATAGATCGCCATATTCCCCCGCCCTTTCCGAAAAACAACAGGCCCACACGGAACAAAATCTGTTCCGTGTGGGCCTGGCTGCTCATAAGATCTTCTGAAGTTCCGATTATTCTTCTGTACCGTAAAGTTTAACCAGTTTGTTCAGATATTTATATCTTTCTTTTGCGTCTTTTTCCGCTTCATCAAAGAGTTTTTCTGCTCTTTCCGGATTGAATCTTGCCAGAGCGTTGTAACGTACTTCGCCGTTTAAGAACTCTTTGTAATCTGCTGTAGGAGCTTTGCTGTCCAGTGAGAACGCAGGTTTTCCTTCCTCTGCAAGAGTCGGGTTGTAACGGAAGTTATGCCAGTATCCTGCTGCTACCGCGTCTTTTTCTTCTGTCTGAGCTTTGCTCATGCCTTTCTTGATGCCGTGGTTGATACATGGAGCGTAAGCAATGATCAGAGACGGACCCGGATAAGCTTCTGCTTCTGCCAGAGCTTTTACGCACTGGTTGTAATCTGCGCCCATAGCGATCTGCGCTACATATACGTAACCATAGCTCATTGCGATGCTTGCAAGATCTTTTTTCTTGGTTTCTTTTCCGCCTGCTGCAAACTGTGCGGTTGCGCCGATCGGAGTGGATTTGGATGACTGACCGCCTGTGTTGGAGTAAACTTCAGTATCAAATACCATAACGTTTACGTCCTGTCCGCTTGCCAGTACGTGATCCAGACCGCCGAATCCGATATCGTAAGCCCAGCCGTCACCGCCGAAGATCCACTGGGATTTCTTAGCCAAGTACTGTTTGTCTTTTAAGATCTCCTGTGCTTTGTCGCATCCGCATGCTTCCAGAGCAGCGATGAGCTTGTCTGTTGCAGGTCCGTTTGTGATGCCGCTTCCGTAAGTATCCAGCCATTCCTGTCCTGCAGCTTTTACATCTGCATTCTGGCCGTTTGCTACCATATCCTCGATTTTTGCTTTCAGAGCGCCTCTTAATGCGTTGTTCGCAAGGAGCATGCCGTATCCGAACTCTGCAGCGTCTTCAAATAAGGAGTTGGACCATGCGGGACCATGTCCTTTTTCATTTACCGTGTACGGTGTAGACGGTGAAGAGTTGCCCCAGATAGAGGAGCATCCGGTTGCGTTGGCGATATACATTCTGTCGCCGAACAGCTGTGTGATCAGTTTTGCGTAAGGTGTCTCGCCGCAGCCTGCGCACGCGCCTGAGAACTCAAGGAGCGGTTTCTTGAACTGAGAACCTTTTACTGTATTCATTTTGAATTTGTCTACAATGTCTGCTTTTTCCGGAAGGCTTACAGCGTAATCGAAATATTTCTGCTGCTCTGTGTTCGCCTCAAAGTTCTGCATAGAGATCGCTTTGTCTTTTGCAAGGCAGACATTTACACAGGAACCGCATCCTGTACAGTCATAAGAAGATACTACGATCGCGAATTTCTTGTCTGTTCCTCTTAAGTCTGTCATCTGCATTCCTTCCGGAGCAGCAGCTGCTTCTTCCGCTGTCATTGCTACCGGACGGATAACTGCGTGAGGGCATACATAAGAACATACGTTACACTGGATACATTTTGTTGCATCCCATACCGGTACGTCCACTGCGATACCACGTTTTTCATATGCAGAAGAACCGGAAGGCGTAGAACCGTCCGCATATGTTTTCACTACGGAAACCGGTACGGTATTGCCCATCTGTCCGTTTACTTTCTTCTGGATATTGTTTACGAAATCTACCACATCCTGACGATCGCCTGTTGCAGCCGCACCAGTCATAGAAGCATCTTCCGCATTTTTCCAGCTTTCCGGAACATCGATCTTTACGATAGCGTTTGCCCCTGCGTCGATGGCGTCATAGTTCATCTGAACCACTTTATCGCCTTTTCTTCCGTAAGTAGCTTTTGCAGCTTCTTTCATCAGTTTGTTTGCCTGATCTGCCGGAATGATATTTGCAAGTTTAAAGAACGCAGACTGAAGTACTGTGTTGATACGTCCGCCCAGTCCGATCTCTTTACCGATCTTGATACCGTCGATAGTATAGAACTGGATATTATTTTCGGCAATGTAACGTTTTGCCTGTCCCGGAAGATGTTTTTCCAGACCTGCCATATCCCATGAGCAGTTAAGCAGGAATGTTCCGCCGGGAACCAGATCCTGTACCATATTGTATTTTCCCACATACGCCGGGCAGTGGCATGCTACAAAGTTTGCCTTATTGATCAGGTATGTTGAGTGAATCGGAGAATGACCGAAACGCAGGTGGGAAATCGTTACGCCACCGGATTTTTTCGAGTCGTAATCAAAGTATGCCTGGGCATACATATCTGTATTGTCGCCGATGATCTTGATGGAGTTTTTATTTGCTCCTACCGTACCGTCCGCGCCAAGTCCCCAGAATTTGCAGCTGATGGTGCCTTCCGGAGAAGTAACCGGATGCTCTTCTTCTGCCAGAGACAGATTTGTTACATCGTCGATGATGCCGATGGTAAACTCTCTCTTGTCCGCATTGTGATATACAGCCATGATCTGGCCCGGTGTGGTATCTTTGGAACCAAGTCCGTAACGTCCTGTGAAGATTTCAACAGAATCGAATTTTGTTCCTTTTAATGCTGCTACCACATCCAGATATAACGGTTCGCCTAAAGAGCCCGGCTCTTTTGTTCTGTCCAGTACGGAGATCTTTTTCACCGTATCCGGGATAGCGTCTAATAATGCTTCTACGCAGAACGGTCTGTACAGACGTACTTTTACAAGACCTACTTTTTCTCCTTTGGATGCCAGGTAGTCGATCGTCTCTTCGATCGTCTCGCATACGGAACCCATTGCGATGATGATGTGTTCTGCGTCTTCTGCTCCGTAGTAGTTGAATAATTTATAGTTTGTACCGATTTTTGCGTTTACTTTGTCCATGTACTCCTGAACAATAGCCGGCATTGCTTCATATGTGCTGTTGCATGCCTCTCTTGTCTGGAAGAACAGGTCCGGATTCTGCGCGGAACCCATTTCACGAGGATGTGTAGGATTCAGGCAGTTGTCGCGGAATTCTTTTAACGCGTCCATGTCTACTAATTCTTTTAAATCTTCATAATCCCATGTTTCGATCTTCTGAATCTCATGAGAAGTACGGAAACCATCAAAGAAATTGATAAACGGAAGTTTTCCTTTGATCGCTGCGCAGTGAGCAACCGGTGTAAGGTCCATAACTTCCTGAACTGAAGAATCACAAAGCATTGCGCATCCTGTCTGACGGCATGCGTAAACGTCGGAATGATCGCCGAAAATATTCAGCGCATGTGTGGCAACACAACGTGCGGATACGTTGAACACACCCGGAAGTCCTTCTCCTGCGATTTTGTAAAGGTTGGGGATCATCAGTAATAACCCCTGTGATGCAGTATAAGTTGTGGTCAGGGCACCTGCTGCCAGTGAACCATGTACGGTGCCGGCCGCGCCTGCTTCAGACTGCATTTCTGTGATCTGAACAGTCTGTCCGAAAATATTTTTTCTGCCCTGGGTAGCCCATTCATCAGTTGCCTCAGCCATAACAGATGAAGGTGTGATCGGGTAGATAGCCGCAACATCTGTAAATGCGTATGAAGCATGTGCTGCTGCATGGTTACCATCCATGGTTTTCATAGAACGTTTCATACTAATTCCTCCTGTTATTCTACTCAATTTTACCTTGTCAATTTCTTAACAATTTCTTTCTTTTATCATACAATACTAGTGCAAAAAAGCAACGTCATTATACCATAATTTTGCACTTTTTTAAATACACTTTTCTCTGGAATCCCCGGGATTTTCATTATAAATTTTCAATAACACTAACATTATTTACTTATTTTTTCATTTCATCCCAAAAACACTTTCTTTTTCATAATGGTATACCAGCAGATCACTGATATATTTTTAACACGATCTGCTCCCGGACTTCCTTACGGATCTGTCATGGAAAATTCACGCTGAAAGGGGCAAAAAACACTTGCAAAATATATAGATTGCCAATACAATAAGCATTGATAAGCCGCATTTTCATACGGTTTTAATTTTGTGCCCGTTAAGAGGGCATGCAGACCAGATCTGTAAACGCAGCAGAAAAAACAGATATATAAAAAAGAAAGGTATAGCATTTATGATCAGTGCAAATAATGTAACATTACGAATCGGAAAAAAGGCTTTATTTGAAGATGTAAATATCAAATTCACAGAAGGCAACTGCTATGGACTCATCGGAGCCAACGGCGCCGGCAAGTCCACCTTCTTAAAGATCCTTACCGGGCAGCTGGAGCCTACCAACGGCGATGTGACCATTACCCCGGGCCAGAGACTTTCCTTCCTTCAGCAGGATCACTTTAAGTATGACGCCTATCCTGTGCTGGATACAGTCATTATGGGAAACCAGCGGCTGTATGACATTATGAAGGAAAAAGAAGCTATTTATATGAAAGAAGACTTTACAGATGAAGACGGCATCCGCGCCAGCGAACTGGAAGCGGAATTTGCTGATATGGACGGCTGGAACGCGGAATCTGACGCCGCTATGCTGTTAAACGGCCTTGGAATTGAAACGGAATTCCACTACAGCCTTATGTCTGATCTGACAGGTCCCCAGAAGGTGAAAGTCCTCCTTGCCCAGGCGCTGTTTGGCAATCCTGACATTCTGCTTCTGGACGAACCTACCAACAACCTGGATCTGGACGCTATCGGATGGCTGGAAGAGTTTCTCATTAACTTTGAAAACACCGTTATCGTAGTGTCCCATGACCGTTACTTCTTAAATAAAGTATGTACTCATATCGCGGATATCGACTACGCCAAGATCCAGCTGTATGCCGGAAACTATGACTTCTGGTACGAATCCAGTCAGCTGATGATCAAACAGATGAAAGAAGCGAACAAAAAGAAAGAGGAAAAGATCAAAGAACTCCAGGAGTTCATCTCACGTTTCTCCGCCAATGCTTCCAAATCCAAACAGGCAACTTCCAGGAAAAAAGCTCTGGAAAAAATTCAGCTGGATGAAATCAAGCCTTCCAGCAGAAAATATCCTTATATCGACTTCCGT
>CAKNLF010000084.1 GCA_930989305.1 uncultured Roseburia sp.
TTTCTGATTCCGGCGGAGAACAGCTCAGCGAATACCTGACGGCACAGCTGATCACAGCTCCCTACGATCCAAGAGAACGTCAGATCATCGACTATCTGATCCTGTCTTTGGATTCCAGGGGCTATCTCACCGAAGAAGTTGCCTCCATCGCACAGCGGTTTCAGGTAGAGGAAGCCTGCGTGGAACGGCTTTTGGGAGATATCCAGGCCCTGGATCCTGCCGGCGTGGGAGCAAGGGATCTGAAGGAATGCCTTCTGCTGCAGGTGCACAGGCTGCAGGACTTTTCAGAACTCACCGAAAAACTGATCCGGGATCATCTGGAGGATATCGGCAAAAATCACCTGGCCTCTATTGCGAAGCAGCTCCATGTATCAATGGATGAGATCCAAAAAGCCTGTCAGCAGATCCGGTCTTTGAACCCAAAGCCCGGCAACGCTTTCAGCGACAGAGAGCAGCTGCGCTATATCACGCCGGATATCTTTGTGGTCAAACTGGAAAAATCTTTTGAGATCCTGGTAAACGAATATCAGTATCCCAAATTTTCGATCAATGATTATTATCAGCACATGCTGAAAGAAAATACCGATGCGGAAGTGCAGAAATATCTTTCTCAGAAGATCCAGCAGGCCCAGTGGGTGCAAAACTGCATTTCCCAGCGCAGTTCCACACTTTCCCGGGTGACCCATGTGATCGTGGAAAAACAGCAGGACTTTTTCTTAAACGGTCCCCTCCACAATCATCCCATGAAACTTTCGGATATCGCTTCCGCCCTGGATCTGCACGAGTCTACGGTCAGCCGGGCTATGCGGGGCAAATATCTGCAGTGTTCCTGGGGCGTATTCCCGCTGAATTATTTCCTGACCGCCTCTGTTTCCAAAAAAAGCGGCGATTCCGGAACCGGCGTTACGCCTATGCAGATCAAAGAGGTCATGAAGGAGATCATCCAGTCGGAAGACAAACAAAAACCCTACAGCGACCGGATCATTTCGGAAGAACTGGAAAAGAGAGGCATCCATCTGTCCAGGCGGACAGTGGCAAAATACCGGGAAGAACTTGGCATTCCGGACAAAAGCGGCAGAAAATCCTGGCAGGCCTGACGCCTATCCAAGAAATACACGCTGCTGTATATTACAATTGAAAATCAAAGGAGTTTACATAATATGAAAACTTTTAACACGATCACACCCAGATACGCAATGCTCCACGGATTTTATCAGGCATCTTACAGCCTCACCATCGGATATGCTTCTGTTTACCTGCTTGCTCAGGGGTATTCCGATGCCATCATAGGCATCATACTGGCAGTGGCCAACGGCGCCGCCGCTGTTTTGCAGCCGGCCCTGGGGACACTGCTGGACAAAAAGAAATCGCTCTCGGTCCAGATGGTCAGCGTATTCATGCTGCTGATCATGATCGTACTGTCCGCCAGCCTGATCTCTTCTATGGATCTGCTGCCAAGAGCGATCTGTATTGTTCTCATATTTACACTGGAGTTTTCGCTCCAGCCTATGGTCAATGCCCTTTGCTTTATACTGGAACATTCGGGCATCCGGCTGAATTTCGGATTCAGCAGAGGCATCGGCTCCATCAGCTATGCCATTGCTTCGGTGATCATCGGCAGGCTGGTATCCCAATACAGCGAATCTTTGCTGCCTGTTTTTTACGTAGCATTTTTCGCCGGATTTTTCGCAGTATTCCTTTCCCTCTGGAAAGTACCGGGCAAAACACCTTCCGCCGCTTCCGCAGCTGATACAGCGACCGAAGATCTCCCATGTTCCCAGTCCCGGGATACGGAAACGGAAACTTCCGCAGCTGCAGCGCCTCTGTCCCTTTGGCAGTTCTGCCGGACGTACCGGCGCTTTATGCTGTTTTTGTTTGGTAGCATGATGATCTTTTTCATGCTGTTTATCACCGGAAACTTTTTTACGATCCAGATCGTAACAGCGATCGGAGGAAGCACTTCGGAAATGGGGCTGGCCGTAGCCATCTGCGCCGCTGTGGAACTGCCTGTCATGGGCACGTTTAATAAAATGAACAAAAAGCTTCCCATTTACGGCCTGCTGCGCATATCGATCCTGTTTTTCATTTTGAAATTCACCTTGATCCTGCTGGCAAAATCCATGCCTGTCTTCTACCTGGCGCAGTTTATGGAAGCCGGCAGCTATGCCCTGTACTATCCGGGCGCGGCGGCTTATACCAACCGGCTGCTTCCCCCTGCGGATCTTGTAAAGGGGCAGTCCATGCTTACCGCCATGTTTACTGTCAGCGGCATCTTCGGAAGCCTCATCGGCGGTTTTCTGCTGAACATCGCCTCCCCTTCCTTTATGCTGACAGTATCTTATACTGTTGCGGTGATCGGCGCGGTGATCACCTGGTTCAGTGTACAAAAAGTCCGGTAAGCTCTATATTTACAAAAGCCTTTATACAGACACTTTTCAGCATTCTGTATAAAGGCTTTTTCTACATTTGACATTATATAATCTGTTTTTTTTAAATACTGTATTCCTCTTTCAGATATTCCAGAAAACCGTTCAGGCTGTCAAACTTTCTGAATATCAACGGTCGGATCTCCTCAGTCGGCTGCAGACTGTCCGGAACCATAATCGCTTTCATTCCCGCGTTATAAACGGAACGGATTCCGTTATAAGAATCTTCCACCCCATAGGTTTCCACTGGATCCACTCCCATGTTCTCACAGGCCTGGAGATAAATATCAGGAGCAGGCTTTCCGTTTTCCACCTTATCTCCGCCGGTAATAAAATCAAAATAGGATTCCAGCCCGGCTGACTTCAGATAACGCAAAATCCTGTCTCTTTCCGTGGAGGACGCCAGTCCTGTCCGAAAACCGTTCTCCTTAAGCCATTTTAAAAGTTCGCATACCCCGGGCTTTTTTGGCAGACCTTCTTTTTCCACCCGGCGGTTAAAGATCTCCAGCATCAAAGAAATCATTTCTTCCGCCGGAAAATCCTGTCCCTGCATCTTCTTTATTGCCAGAATACTTTCCGGCCGGTTAACGCCCATTGTTCCTACAATGATCTCCTCGATCTCATTTTTATCTACACCAAAATGTCTTCCCGCTTCCCGATAGCTTTCATTATAAAATATCTGGGTGTCAAAAATAACCCCATCCATATCAAAGACTACCGCTTTTATGCCTTTTCCCACATTTTTTTCTGTCATTTCCGTCACTCCGTCTTTACTTCTGCCCTGTCGCCGCGATCTTCTTTTATCAAACCTTTCACTGCCTCTATCGCAGTCCGGATGGCGCTGTCCGTATCATGGACTACCGGGTTATCCAGTCCCGCTTTCTCCCGTTCCTGATTTGCCATTACAAGAAACACAGACCCTGCCCGCACGCCCAGATAAGCAGCTACAGTAAACAGCGCCGCAGATTCCATTTCCGACGCCAGGCATCCCAGTTTCAGCCATGCATTCCATTTTTCCCGAAGCTCATATCCCACAGGCATTTTCTCAGGTTCGTGCTGCCCGTAAAAAGAATCTTTGCACTGGACTACTCCCGTATGAAAAACATACCCCAGCCCCTTCGCTCCATTTCGAAGGGCCGTTACCAGATTATAATCCGCCACTGCCGGGAATTCAATGGGGGCGTACTCACGGCTTGTTCCTTCCATCCGTACCGCTCCGGTAGCAATGACCAGGTCCCCGCTTTTGACTTCTTTCTGCATTCCGCCGCAGGTACCGATACGCAGAAAGGTATCCGCTCCCGCTTTCACCAGCTCTTCCATAGCAATCGCTGCTGACGGCCCGCCGATTCCGGTAGAAGTCACACTGACTTTTTCCCCTTCCAGAAATCCTGTATAGGTAACAAATTCCCGATTATCTGCCACCAGTCTGGCATCCTCCAGATATGCGGCGATTTTTCCGCACCGTTTCGGATCTCCAGGCAGGATCACATACCTGCCCACATCTCCCCTGCGGATTCCCAGATGATACTGTATTCCCTCCTGTGCATACTTCACACTGATCCTTCCTTTCTGTCATTCATATCTGCGTTCCCACATCTATAATCTATTCTATTCTGCCGTCTCCGCTTTTTTTTCATTTTCTTTAAGCTTCTTTCGCTTCAAATTTTTCTTTACATTCGATGAAAACAATGCGTAAAGTACAGAACACAGAGGGATAAATACCAGCATTCCGGCTACCCCGAACAGCTTTCCGCCAACTACTACCGCCAGCAGTACCCAGATGGAAGGCAGCCCCACGGAAGTTCCGATGACAAAGGGATAGATACAATGCCCTTCAATCTGCTGCAAAACAATAAAAATAACCAAAAACCAGACTGCCTGCAGAGGATTCAGGAATACAATAAGCAAAAAGCCCACCGCACAGCCGATAAATGCTCCAAAAATCGGAATCAGCGCCAGCACTCCGATCACCACACTGATAAGGACTGCATATGGCATCCGGAAAATAGACATAGTTACAAAAAACATGCAGCCCAGGATGCATGCTTCCAGACACTGCCCGGAAATAAACCGTTGGAATGTATGATTTGCCAGCAAGACGATATTCCAAATTTTTTGAGCTCTTTCTTTCTTCAAATAAGCAAACAGGATCATCCGGAACTGACACACCAGTTTTTCCTTAGATGCCAATATATAAATAGAAAATACAAACCCGATCACAAGCCCTACGATTGTTCCCACAGTATCCGCAACAAAAGAAATCACAGAAGAACTCAGATTAGACATATGTCCCTGAACATATGTGGCCACCTCATCCAGGATCTGTGTTGGATTCAGCTGGCTGCTGCCTACCGCTTCCTCAAAACGCTGGCTATAGTTTCCCAGGGTATCCATCAAATCTTCAATCTGTCTGCCAATGGAAGGCAGGTTGTTGATAATAGATTCCACCGTCTTTATAATTTCCGGTATTACCGCAAACATGACAATCATGATCACTACTGCGCAAAAAGCCAGCGTCAGCAATATGGAGCAGGCTCTTTTTATTTTTCGCCGATTTACCTTAAACAAAAGTCTCTTTTCTACAAACTTCATAGGCACATTCAAGATAAATGCCAGTGCCACACCAATAAAGAAAGAGGAGAAAAGCCCTCCTATCTTCAGTACTACTCCCGCAACACTGTCAATATTAAAGATTACAGCTGTCAGTATAACAGTAAATGTTATGATTGCCAGTATTGTTTTGATCGTTTTCTTTGTCATCTTTCCAACCTTTCAAAAATAAAAATGCGAAACTTTTTTGCTGTACAAAAAAACACAACAAAAGTCTCGCTGCTTTGTTACGTACCGGATGAAAATCATCGCGCTGACGATATCGTAAACGCCAAAAGGCGCCAACTACTCCCTTTTATTCTACTCTTCCACTCTCTGTTTTTACTGTTTTGATATTCAAAGCATACCAGACATAAAAACCTGTGTCAACGAAAAATCCTAATAAATTTGCCCGCAAAAAACGAATATTGTTCTTACTGTTTTCTTAAACTTTAAGGGAAGGAGCAGCTCTATGCCGCATGGGCTAAAAAACTGCTCCTCTCCCCTTTCTCTTACTCTGCATTTTCCTTATCCTGGCATGATCAGAATCCTTTTATCCTCCTCAGAAAGCTTCTTCAAACTGGGAATTATACAGTTCCGCATAGAAACCGCCTTTGTCCAGCAGCTCCTGATGGGTGCCCTGTTCGATAATATCTCCCTCTTTCATCACCAAGATCAGATCCGCGTTCCGTATAGTGGAAAGCCTGTGGGCTATAATGAAGCTGGTCCTTCCCTTCATCAGATTATCCATAGCACTCTGAATCAGGATCTCCGTACGGGTATCTACCGAAGAGGTGGCTTCATCCAGGATCAGGATCCTGTTGTCGGCCAGGATCGCTCTGGCAATTGTCAGCAGCTGCTTCTGGCCCTGGGATACATTGCTTGCGTCTTCATTCAGCTCCATTTCATACCCGCCGGGCAGCGTCTGGATAAAATGATGGGCATGAGCCGCTTTTGCAGCAGCGATCACTTCTTCATCTGTCGCGTCCAGTCGGCCGTACCGGATATTTTCCATAATGGTTCCCTTAAAGAGCCATGTATCCTGAAGCACCATACCGAAAGCGTCACGCAGCTCCCTTCGGTTGTAATCCCGGATATCATGTCCGTCCACCCGGATCTGTCCGGAATTCACATCATAAAAACGCATCAGCAGTTTCACCATAGTTGTTTTCCCGGCCCCGGTAGGCCCTACAATGGCAATCTTCTGTCCTGGTTCCACATGAGCGCTGAAATCTTTGATAATGACCTGATCCGGGTTATAGCCGAATCTAACATGTTCAAAATCAACAGTACCCTCGATATGCTTCATTTCCACAGGATGCACAGCAATCTGTTCTTCCTCCTCTTCCTCAAGGAACTCAAACACCCGTTCTGCTGCCGCAGCCATGGACTGGAGCTGATTAACTACCTGGGCGATCTGCTGGATAGGCTGAGTAAAGCTCCGCACATACTGGATAAACGCTTGGATCTCACCTACTGTGATCACTCCTGAAATACACAGAAATCCTCCGGCAATAGACACCGCCGCATATCCCAGATTGCTCACAAGCTGCATCAGCGGCTGCATCATTCCGGAAAGGAACTGAGATTTCCACGCAGATTTGTACAGGATTTCATTGGTGCGGTCAAAAGTTGCAATCGTCTCGTCTTCCTTGTTGTATGCCTTGATCACCATATGGCCTCCATAGGACTCCTCAACCAGGCCGTTAATATGTCCCAGATATTCCTGCTGGGTGCGGAAATGTTTCTGAGACTGCTTTACCACCAGCATGACCGCGAATACCGATACAGGCAGAATCACCAGAGCGATAACGGTCATCAGCGGGGAAATGCTCAGCATCATTACCAGAACGCCGATGATCGTCGCCGCAGACGTAATGATCTGAGTGATACTCTGGTTCAGTCCGATTCCAAGAGTGTCCACATCGTTGGTGATCCTTGAGAGCACCTCTCCGTAAGTGCGGCTTTCAAAATATTTCATGGGCATACGGTTGATCTTTTCCGAAATTTCCCGTCTCATGCGATAGCAGATCTTCTGGGTAATACCTGTCATAATAAATCCCTGAAGCAGTCCGAATACCATTGCCACCAGATACAGTGACAGCACGGTCAGAAGGATCATTCCGATCTTTCCGAAATCAATGCCTCCGGTCCCCTGGATCTTGGCCATCAGTCCGCTTGCCAGTTCCGTTGTTGCTCTTCCCAGTATCTTTGGTCCCAACACGTTAAAAACCGTGGAACAGGCGGCAAAGATCATGACAATAATCACAGCAATCTTGTATCTTCCAATGTATTTTAATATTTTTCGGATCGTACCTTTAAAATCTTTGGCTTTTTCTCCGGGCGCCATCCCTCTGCCGAATCCGCCGGGATGTCTGGAAGGTCTTGGATTATCACTCATTTTACGCCTCCTCCTTTCCAATCGTCTCCATCTGGAGTTCTTTTTCTGACAGCTGGGATCTGGCGATCTGCATATATACTTCACAGTTTTTCAGCAGTTCTCTGTGTGTACCCGCTCCGGCAATACGGCCTTCATCCAGGACCAGGATCTGATCCGCATGCATGATCGTGCTGATACGCTGAGCCACGATAATGACCGTTCTGTCTTTTACTTTTTGGGCAAGTGCCTTTCTTAAGGCCGCGTCTGTTTTCAGATCCAGAGCGGAAAAACTGTCATCAAACACAAAAATCTTCGGATTTTTCGCAATTGCTCTGGCAATGGCCAGACGCTGTTTCTGTCCGCCGGAAACATTGGTTCCTCCCTGAGAAATCTCGCTGTCGTATTTCCGGTCTTTTTCTTCTATAAACTCTGTTGCCTGGGCAATCCGTGCCGCTTCTTGTATTTCTTCATCTGTAGCGTCTCTATTTCCAAATCTGAGATTGGACGCGATAGTCCCGGAAAATAGGATCCCCTTCTGAGGCACAAAACCGATTTCCTCTCTCAGATCTTTCATTTTTACTTCCCGTATATCAACACCGTCTACTGTTATACTTCCTTCTGTTACGTCATAAAGTCTTGGTATCAGATTAACAATCGTAGATTTGCCGCTTCCGGTACTGCCTATGATTGCTGTTGTCTTTCCCGGTTCCGCTGTAAAACTGATATCGTGGAGCGCATCCTCTTTTCCGCCCGGATAGCGGAAATTCACATTTTGAAAGCAGACCACGCCTCTTCCACCGGAAATATCCTTCGGCTGTGCAGGATCCTGAAGCGCACTGGGCGTAGCGTTTACTTCCGCGATACGTTCCGCTGCCACTCCGGCTCTTGGCAGCAGGATTGACATCATTGTCAGCATCAGGAAGGCCATTACGATCATCATGGCATAAGTGATAAACGCGGTCATGGCGCCTACCTGCATAACGCCGTCATCGATTTTTCTGGAAGCTACCCACATGATCAGGATGGTAATTCCGTTCATCAAAGCCATCATCCCCGGCATCATAAAGGCCATGACCCGGTTGGTAAACAGCGTAGTCCTGGTCAGAGCCTTATTGGCTTTGTCAAATCGCTCTTCTTCGGTCTTTTCTCTGCCAAAGGCCCGGATCACCTGAAGACCGGTAAGAATCTCTCTGGATACCAGATTCAGATTATCCACCAGTTTCTGCATGATCTTAAATTTCGGCATGGCAATGGAAACAAGGATTCCGATAAATCCTACGATCACAATCACCGCAAGTACAATGGTCCATCCCATATTAGCTCCGGTCTGAAGTACCTTGATCACTCCTCCGATCCCCAGCACCGGCGCGTAAAGGATCATTCTGAGGAACAAAGCCGTTACCAGCTGGATCTGCTGTACATCATTGGTAGTCCGGGTGATCAGCGACGCCGTGGAAAACCGGTTCATCTCCCCATTGGAAAAACCAAGGACCGTCTTAAATGTACTGCCCCGCAGCGTCCGGCCCACACCGGCGCCGATCCTGGCTGCGAAAAACGAGACCAGTATAGCGCAGGCTACTGAAACAGCGGCAAATCCCACCATAGAAAAGCCTTCTTTCCATAAGTAGGATTTCTGGATCTGATCCACATTCATGCCCGCCTGCTCATCACACTCCAACGCATAAGCAACACCGGTGGACTCCATCAGTGAGCTTCCCATCGTATCGATCATCTTCTGAAGGGATTCCCGCATTTCCATGACACTGTCCTGATCCATTGCCCCGGCATCCAGCATTTCCTGCAGCACCGGTCTCATATCCACACAGACTGTATCCACAGTTTCCCCTTCCTCATTTTCTTTCTCACGGGTAAAAGTCTCCAGGTCCATCCCCATCTGATTTCCGATCTGTTCAATGGTCATAGATTCCAGCGCCGATGGATCAATGCCCTGGGCCCGGGCAATATATTCCTTAAATGACGCCTCATCTACTGCCGACATCTGATAATTCAGCACCAGAGGAGCCGCCAGTGTCTCGTCCAGCTCATCCAGGACCTTGCCGTCATTTTCCCGGCGAACATAAATTCCTTCTTCCTCTGCATCGTAACAATCGTCCCATGCAGCTGCTTCCTCATCGGTCATAAACAGCTTTGCATACCCATACTCTTTCTGTGTGATCCTTTCCGGCAAAATGTGCTCCACCCCTCTGTTTTGGATACCCACATCGATAATATCCGCTGTATATGTGGGAAGCGACAGATCACAAAACGCCTGAACGATCAGCAGGAGAATAATAAGAATCATTGATCTCCAGTAGGGGATCATATTTTTAAAAATCCTGATCATCTCATTTTTCCTTTCCTCAATATACTTTCTGTTTTCCGCACAGTTTTATTATATTCCCTTATCCGCTGTGCTTTGCATCTTCCAGCCCGTCCCGGAAGATTTCATACAGCTCCCGCAGGAACTTTGTCAGTTTTTCCATATCCTCAGGGTCCACTTGCTGCAGAATACGGTTCATAAAGGCGGCCACTTGCCCGGTGGCTGCCTGAATCTCTTTTGCACCTTCCTCTGTAAGCTCCACATAAGTATTCCTCCGGTTGCTTTTATCCACCGTTCTGCAGATCCACTCCTTTTCCTCCAGCGACTTCAGTGTCCTGGACACAGCGGAAGGGAGTGATTTCATATTTTTAACAATATCAGATATCCCGGCTCTTCCCCTGGGATCCTCCCTGCTGCAGGACTGGATCTGTTTCATTGTAACAAACTCACTTTGGGTCATATTTTGCAGCAGTACGGAAAAATTAAGCTTATGGAACATCCGGAAAACTTCCAGCAGTTCCATATTTTTTTCATCCACTTTCTCACCGCCTTTATTAATTTAACTCTGTTTTCTTTTAACGCTGTTAATTATTTACTTTGCAAAACAAAATATATCACAATCAGAACAGGTTTACAAGACTTTTACTTACATAAAAAAACAGGGACGAATGCCGTCTTCTGTGAACGAACATTGTCCCTGTCTATATTTATATCCGCATCTTGTGTTTCACTGCTTAAAGTTCCCCCAGCATCTGAGCCGGATTTTCCCCTGGCTTCACCTTTCCGAAAGCCTTCTCAATTATCCCCTCTTCATTGATCAAATACGTGGTTCTGACGGTTCCCATGACTTTCTTTCCATACATGGTCTTTTCCTTCAAAACATCATAAAGCTGCAGGACTTCCTTTTCCGGATCCGCCAGCAGCGTAAATGGCAGTTCAAATTTATCCGCGAATTTTCTGTGAGAAGCAACTGTGTCCTTGCTGATTCCGATCACTTCCGCGCCTTTTTCCACAAACTGAGGATACAATTCTCCAAATCCGCAGGCCTGTTTGTTGCACCCTGCTGTATTATCTTTGCTGTAAAAATATAAAACTACTTTTTTCCCCCGGAAATCAGACAGTCTGACTTCTTTTCCGTCCTGATCACATAATGTAAAATCCGGTGCTGAGATTCCTGTTTCCAACATCTTTTATCCCGCCTTTCTTTATCTTTAATCCTATTTATTCTATTTTTTATTTTGCCCACCATTTTGTGAAACAAAAACAAATTTATTATCATCAGAATATTCCGGCGCATACCCAAAGGAAAGTCCGGAAAAATTCCTGATCTCTTCCACATCCTCGATCTGATGCTGAGCCATGTAGCGCACCATCTCTCCTCTGGCCATTTTCGCCATAGTAGCTTTCTGCACCACCTTGCCGTCCCGAAGCTCCCCGAATACAACTGTCACATATCTCATCTCCGGTTTCCTATACTTTTCTATACATTTACTGTATTCTTTGGAAGCCAGATTCAGGATACAATCCGTTTCCTTCTCCAGACTATCATACAGACTGCTGCCCCAGAATCCGTACAAATCCTCTGCCTGTTCTGTTTTTAATTTAGCCTGCATCTCCAGACGATAGGGCACAACCCCGTCAAATGGTTTTAAAATCCCGTAAAATCCCGACAAAATCCTGAGATGTTCTTCCAAATAGTCCAACTGGGACTCCTCCATCACAGCCGGAGCCATATATTGATACTGGATCCCCTCATAAGCCAGCAGCGCCGGGGTCAGATCCCTTTCCAGGTCCATATCACGAATCCTGTCATAATTTAATTCCGCAATCTTATCATTACATTTCCACAGCATTTTTGCCTCTGAAAAAGACAGCTCGCCCATGGCTCTTAAAAGCTGGCTGGTCCGATGGAGATACTCCGGTATACCCGTCGGCGCCAGCGTATCTGTATCCCTGTTCATTTTTTTCGCGGGAGAAATAATGATCCTCATAGCTGTGCTCCCTTTTCTTCATCCTGTACTTCTATTTACCAAAATACCGGACTCTGGCTGTCACTGTTCCAAAGTCCGGTATACTATAATGAGGCATCGGGGATTCGAACCCCGGACAACTTGATTAAAAGTCAAGTGCTC
>CAKNLF010000085.1 GCA_930989305.1 uncultured Roseburia sp.
CCTTTTCGATCTGACCACTGTGGTTTTTATCCTTTTTTATCCTGTTATGTGTTACATATTTCTGAATCTTTCATAGCGTTCTTTTGCAAGCTGTTCACCGGATTTTTCAAAATTATCATAAATAAATTTACGGATATTTTTGCGCATGAACTTGCACAGGCCCAAAAGATTTTCTTTGCTGGCCGGCTGTGCTTCCGCAATGACCTTATCAATGATCTTCAGTTCATAAAGCTCTTTTGCAGTTACTTTCATCAGACCTGCCGCTTCCGGTGCCCGTTTGCTGTCTTTCCAGAGGATCGAAGCAAATCCTTCCGGTGAAAGGATCGTATAGGTGGCGTTTTCCATCATCCACACTTCGTTTGCCACAGCAAGAGCCAATGCCCCGCCGCTGCCTCCTTCGCCGATGACGATGGTCAGCACCGGCACTTTCAGAGCGGACATTTCCATCAGGTTTCTGGCAATGGCTTCACCCTGTCCGTGCTCTTCCGCTTCCAGTCCGCAGAAGGCTCCCGGGGTATCTACAAAGTTGATAATGGGACGGCCGAATTTTTCCGCCTGCTTCATGAGACGAAGGGCTTTTCTGTATCCTTCCGGTGAAGGCATACCGAAATTCCGACGGATATTTTCTTTTGTGGTGCGTCCCTTCTGCTGTCCGATCACAGTAACCGGGCAGCCGTCCAGGTAAGCGATGCCGCCTACTGTAGCGCCGTCGTCGCCGTAATGGCGGTCGCCGTGAAATTCTTCAAAATCAGAAAAGATCTCGTTGATATAATCCAGAGCCGTAGGACGGTCCGCGCTTCTGGCAGTCATGACACGGTCCCAGGCTTCCATTTCATGGTTTACAAATTTCTGCTGAGGTATGGCAAGCTTTGTAAGGATCAAAGATTCATCCCTTTTGACCCTGTGATGCATCTGCAGGAGCTTTGCCAGCGTATTTTTCATGTCGTCACGTTCGATGATCCCGTCGATCAGTCCGTGCTCCACTAAAAATTCCGCCCGCTGAAAACCTTCCGGCAGTTTCTGGCCGATGGTCTGCTCGATGACCCTCGGTCCCGCGAACCCGACCAGCGCTCCCGGCTCTGCCAGGATGATGTCGCCCAGCATGGCAAAACTTGCTGTTACGCCACCCGTTGTGGGATCCGTCAGCACAGTAATATACAACAGTCCCGCATCGGAATGTTTCTTTATGGCAGCGGACGTCTTGGCCATCTGCATCAGAGAGACCATGCCCTCCTGCATTCTGGCGCCTCCCGAACAGGTAAAGATGATCACGGGAAGTTTCAGTTCCGTAGCCTTTTCCACAGCACGGGTAATTTTTTCACCTACTACATATCCCATACTGCCCATCAGGAATCTGGTATCGCAGACAGCGATCACTGTTTCCTCTCCGTGGATCGTACATTTTCCGGTGGTTACCGCTTCGTCGATCTTCCAGCGGTCTTTCAGATAGGCGATCTTTTCCGGATAGCCCGGATAATCCAGCGGATTGGCATTTTCCAGTCCCTTATCCCACTCTTCAAAGGAACCTTTATCCGCCACAAGACGCAGACGTCTTTTGGTGGAAAGCCGAAAATATTTTCCGCATTTGTAGCAGCTGTAATGGTTGTGGACCACATCCTCTTTGTAGAGCATTTCTCCGCAGCCATCGCATTTTATCCACAGACCTTCCGGCAGTTCACTCTCTTTTCGGGGAAGAGAAATATACGTAGGTTTTTTAAATTTCAGCACAATTCATCACCTTAATCCTTATCGAAATAATTCTGGATAAAATGGGTATTGATATCCCCGGACTGAAATACCGGATGATTGATAATCTCATACTGATAATCCAGATTCGTCACAATTCCGTCTACATTGACTTCGCCCAGGGCGCTGCGCATTTTCGCAATGGCAGATTCTCTGTCTTTGGCGAATACGATGATCTTCGCGATCATGGAATCATAGTTTGGAGGTATCGTATACCCGGAATAGATGGCGGAATCGATCCGTATGCCGTTTCCTCCCGGCAGATGGAGATACTCGATCTTGCCCGGGCAGGGCATAAAGTTCTTCTCCGGATTTTCCGCGTTCAGCCTGCACTCAATGGCATGGCCGCTGATATGGATATCTTTCTGTTTAAAACGAAGGGGTTCTCCCGCCGCAATGGTGATCTGTTCCTTCACCAGATCCAGCCCTGTGACCATCTCGGTAACCGGATGCTCTACCTGGATCCTTGTATTCATTTCCATGAAATAAAAGTTTTTATCTTTATCCAGAAGGAACTCTATCGTTCCCGCGTTTTCATAGTTAGCGGCTTTGGCTGCTTTGACAGCCACTTCGCCCATTTTTTTCCGCAGTTTTTCATCCAGCGCCACGGAAGGAGCCTCTTCGATCATCTTCTGATGTCTTCTCTGGATGGAACAGTCACGTTCTCCCAGAGAAACGATATTTCCAAATTTATCCGCAAGGATCTGGAACTCAATATGTCTCGGGCTTTCCACATATTTTTCAATATACATGGTGTCGTCGCCGAAAGCGTTGACAGATTCCTGCTGGGCCAGTTTGAAATTATCGGAAAAATCCTGGGAAGAGCGGGAAATACGCATTCCTTTTCCGCCGCCGCCGCTGGCCGCTTTTATCATGACCGGATATCCGATCTCTTCCGCGATCTTCTGGCCTTCTTTGGCGGAATATACTGCTTCTTTTGTACCGGGCACTACCGGCACTCCCGCAGCCATCATAGTCTTGCGGGCTTCCTGTTTGTCGCCCATTTTATGGATCACTTCTGACGGCGGACCGATAAAAGCGATCTTGCATTTTTCACACATTTCCGCGAATTTCGCGTTTTCTGACAAAAAGCCGAATCCCGGATGGATCGCCTCCGCCTTACTGGCAATTGTAGCGCTCAAAATGCGTTCCATATTTAAGTAACTGTCTGACGGAGCGGCTTTGCCGATGCAGATCGCCTCGTCAGCCAGCTGTGTATGCAGCGCTTCTTTGTCAGCCTCAGAATATACCGCTACGGATTTTATTCCCAGTTCCCGGCAGGCACGGATAATACGTACTGCGATCTCACCGCGGTTTGCAATTAATATTTTCTGAAACATAAGCACACCTTAACCAATGGCAAATGTAAGCTCAGCCACAACGGCTGCTTTGCCGTCCACATATGCTTTCGCGCTTCCCACGCCGATTGGTCCTTTTTGTTTGATTATTTCCAGTTCCAGTGTCAATACATCTCCCGGAACTACTTTTCGTTTAAATTTTGCGGAATTTACCGCTCCGAAATAAGCGGTCTTTCCTTTGAAATCTTCACAGCTTAAAATAGCCACTGCTCCTACCTGAGCCAAAGCTTCCAGGATCAGTACCCCCGGCATCACCGGTTCTCCCGGAAAATGGCCTGCGAAAAAGGGTTCATTGTAAGAAACACATTTTTTTCCTACGGCTCTTTTTCCCGGTTCCAGTTCTTCGATGGTATCGATCAGAAGAAATGGCTGTCTGTGAGGAATGATATCCATGATTTCTTTTGTTGTCAAAACAGACATATTTGCCTCCTAACCGATAATAAACATATCCTGTCCGTACTCAACCAGTTCTCCGTTTTCCACCAGGATCGCTTTTACCACTCCGTCATAATCGGATTCGATCTCGTTCATCAGCTTCATTGCTTCCACGATGCCCAAAACCTGTCCTTTTTTCACAGTATCTCCTACTTTTACAAAAGGTTCCGCGTCCGGAGAAGACGCTGCGTAAAATGTTCCTACAAGAGGACATTTTACTGTATTTCCGGAAGGACGTTCTTCTTCTCCTTCCGCTGCAGGCTGCGGCGCCTGCACTGCTTCAGCTGCAGGGGCAGCTGCCTGAGGCATAACTGCCGGCACTGCTGCAGGCATCTGGCCGCCCATCATGACTACCGGCGGCTGAGCCTGTACTTTGCCGTTGCTCTTTTTTAATTTTAAAACAACACCGTTTTCTTCATAAGAAAGTTCTGTCAGTCCATTTTTGGAAACAGCTTCCATTAATTTGATTATCTGTTCTACTTCCATTTTGATGCTCCTGACTATTTATATTTTTTTATGATCAAAGTTGCGTTCTGACCGCCAAATGCAAGTGAGTTGCTCATGGCATAGTCAAAATCCATTTCCACTCCGTGTCCCTGTACATAATCCAGATCCAGTTCTTCATCCGGATGTTCCAGCCCTACGGTCTGATGAATATAACCGTTATTCATCTGCAGGACAGAAGCGATCAGTTCCACTGCGCCGGCTGCGCCCAGAAGGTGGCCGATCATAGACTTGGTGGAGTTGATCTTCAACTTATAGGCCTGATCCCCAAAAGCGGTTTTAATGGCTCTTGTCTCGAACAGGTCATTATGATGAGTGCTGGTGCCGTGGGCGTTGAGATAAGAAATCTCTTCCGGAGCCACTCCTGCTTCCTTCATGGCAAATTCCATGGCTTTTGCCGCGCCCATACCGTCTTCTGACGGAGAAGTGATATGATATGCATCGCTTGTTGCGCCGTATCCCACTACTTCCGCAAGGATCTTTGCGCCGCGTTTTTTCGCGTGTTCCAGTTCTTCCAGCACTACAATACCGGCTCCGTCTCCCAGTACAAATCCGTCGCGGTCTTTGTCAAAAGGTATGGAACATCTTTCCGGCGTATTTTTTGTGGATAAAGCTGTCAGCGCTGTAAATCCGGCTACACTGATTGGAGTGATGGCGCACTCCGTGCCTCCGGCTAACATCACGTCCGCTTCACCGTGCTGAATGCTTCGGAATCCCTCTCCAATGGAATGGGTGCCTGTAGCGCAGGCGGTTGTCACATCAAGGTTTTTTCCCTTGAGACCAAACTGAATGGAAACATTTCCCGCGGCAATATTTGTTATCATTAGAGGTACAAGAAGAGGATTTACTCTTCCCGGACCTTTATCCAGCAGTTTTTTGTATTCTCTTTCAATCGCCTGGAGACTTCCAACGCCGGAGCCGATCACACAGCCCACCCGATAGGGATCTTCTTTTTCCATATCAATGCCGGCCTGCTCCATTGCTTCTTTGGAAGCGGCAACCGCGTACTGGGAAAATTTTTCCATTCTTTTGGCTGCCTTGCCGTCCATATAGTTTTTCGGAACAAAGTCCTTTACTTCTGCGGCAATCTTTACTTTGTAATCTGTAGTATCAAAATATGTGATCTCTCCAAAACCGGTTTTTCCGGCCTTTAAGCCTTCCCAGTATTCATTAACGTTTAATCCGATAGGAGTGATGGCACCCATACCGGTTATTACAACTCTTCTCATCTTTCCCTCCTACATTGCCATTCCGCCGTCTACATGCAGCACCTGGCCTGTAATATATGAAGCCTCGTCTGATGCAAGAAAACATACGGCGCTTGCGATTTCTTCCGGTTTCGCGAACCTGCCCATGGGAACCTGTGCCAGCCCCGCTTCTCTTGCGGTGTCAGACAGTTTCTCTGTCATAGGAGTTTCTACAAATCCCGGCGCTACCGCGTTTACACGTACGCCCCGGCCTGCAAGTTCTCTTGCCATAGATTTTGTCATACCGATCACACCGGCTTTGGAAGCGGCATAGTTTGCCTGTCCCGGATTGCCGAGCACGCCGGAGATAGAAGAAATATTGATAATGCTGCCGCTTTTCTGTTTCAGCATCTGACGGTATACGTGGCGCATGGTATTGAATGTACCTTTCAGGTTTACGTCAATTACCGCGTCAAATTCTTCTTCTTTCATTGCCATCAGAAGATTGTCTTTTGTAATTCCCGCATTGTTTACCAGTATGTCGATGCGTCCGTATCTTTTGATCACGTCCTTCATCATAGCGCCCACTGCAGCGAAGTCATTGACGCTGCACTGTATGCATTCTGCCGTACCGCCTGCTTCTTCGATTTCCGCCACTACCGCTTTTGCGGATTCTTCTGAGCTCATATAATTGACAATTACTTTCGCTCCTCTTGCCGCAAGCATTTTTGCAATTTCTTTCCCAATGCCGGAACTGGCACCGGTTACTAATGCCACTTTATCTTTCAACATATTTTCTCATCCTTTTATTCCGCAGTCTGAAGTTCTTTCAGTAGAACTTCCAGATCTTCTATTTTATCAACATGATAAGCAGGGACCTCTTTATTTATCTTTTTCATAAATCCGCAAAGAGATTTTTTCGGCCCGATCTCAATGAACACTTCCACTCCGTCAGCGATCATCCGCTCGATGGTCTGCTGCCAGCGTACGGAAGATGAGATCTGATCCTTCAGAAGTCCTTTCACTTCCTCTTTGTCTGATACATAGTCTGCCGTAACATTTGTAATATAAGGAGTTTCTATATCATGAATCTCCACCTGCTCCAGCTCTTTCGCCAGCTTTTCTCCCGCTTCTTTCAGCATATCTGAATGAAACGGTCCGCTTACTTTCAAAGGCACACAGCGTTTTGCTCCCGCCTCTTTCAGTTTTTCTGCGGCTGCGTTTACTGCTTCCGCTTCGCCGGTAATAACCGTCTGGCCCGGGCAGTTGTAGTTTGCGATGGAAACGATTCCTTCTGTCTCCTCACATACTTTTTCAATAGTCTCATTATCAAGACCCATAACGGCGGTCATGGCACCCCCTGTAGGAACAGCTTCCTGCATAAAAGCGCCTCTCTTTACAACAACCCGGAAAGCATCTTCCGGAGTCATCACGCCGGAAGCCACCAGCGCCGCGTATTCTCCAAGGCTCAGCCCGGCGTTAACGTCCGAACGGATTCCTTTTTCCTTTACCGCCATTAAAATTGCCAGCTCATCAGCGAGCATGGCAATCTGTGTGTATTTTGTAATATTCAGTTCTTCATTTTCTTCAAAAAGAAGATGATTCATATCCATACCGCTTACTTTCGCGGCAAGATCGATCATCTCTTTTGAACAGGCATACGTATCATAAAAATCTTTTCCCATGCCCACATACTGTGAACCCTGGCCTGGGAAAATAAATGCTGTCTTTTTCATGATTCTCTCCTATCTGTTCAGTAAGCTTTCCCCTTTTGTCATAATATCGTCGATGATCTCCTGGCATGTTTCCTCTTTTTTGATCAGCCCTGCGATCTGACCTGCCATGACTGTTCCTGTTTTTACATCGCCGTCAATTACGGCTTTTCTTAAGGAACCCAAGGTAAGATGCTCAAGTTCTTCAAATCCCGCGCCCTGTTCTTCCAGTTTTATGTATTCTTTTGTCATCTGGTTTCTCAGGCAGCGGATGGGATGTCCGTGAGAACGTCCTGTAACAGTAGAATCGATGTCTTTTGCCTTAATAATCTTCTGTTTGTAATTTTCGTGGCAGATACTTTCCTTTGCCACGCAGAAACGTGTGCCGATCTGTACGGCTTCCGCTCCAAGCATCATGGCTGCTGCCAGGCCTCTTCCGTCGGCAATGCCGCCTGCCGCGATGACAGGAATGTCTACCGCGTCTACAACCTGGGGCACCAGTGTCATAGTAGTAGCAGCTCCGATATGGCCGCCGGATTCTGTACCTTCCGCCACAACCGCGTCCGCGCCGGCTTTTTCCATCATACGCGCCAGAGCGACACTTGCTACCACCGGAATTACTTTGATGCCGGCGTTTTTCCACATTTCCATATATTTGCCGGGGTTTCCGGCTCCTGTAGTAACTACTTTAATGCCCTCTTCTACTACAACCTTTGCCACCTCATCCGCATAGGGGCTTAAAAGCATAACATTTACGCCAAAAGGCTTATCTGTAAGTTTTTTGGCTTCGCGGATATAGCTGCGGATCACATCCTCAGGCGCGCTTGCGGCGCCGATCAGTCCCAGACCGCCCGCATTGGATACGGCTGCAGCCAGATGATACTCAGCCACCCAGGCCATTCCGCCCTGGATGATCGGATGCTGGATCCCTAAAAGTTCAGTAATTCTTGTTTTCATATACGATCAGTTCCTTATTAAAATTAGTCTTCTACACCATGATCTTTTAAGTAGTTTACGATATCTCCTACTGTCTTCATGTCTTCTAATTCTTCGGAAGGAATTTCCACTTCGTATTCGTCTTCCAGAGCCATTACCAGTTCGAATAAATCCAGAGAATCTGCATCTAAATCTTCTTTAAATCTGGATTCCAGTGTAACTTCGGATGCGTCAATATCCAGCTGGTCTGCAATCATTTCTTTCATTTTTTCTAACATAGTATTAATCTCCTTTGCTTCCTAAAAAATTATTCTCATTTATTTTGATATTCAAAGTATATATATTGCAGAATTATTTGTCAATACTTTCTATTTCAAATTAAATTGACTTTTTCCCGGAAGTTTCCTATACTGGTTAAGAATTACAAATCATTCCAGATTAGACAGAAAGTGTAGGATATATTTATGGGAAAAAATCAATTCCATCCGGATACGGATGAAGATATCCTGGATCCGGCCGATATTGTAGTTACGCTGGATCTGGATGACGGTTCCAGCGTTGACTGCGAGATCGTCACGATCTTTGACGTGCGGAATCAGGATTATATCGCGCTGCTTCCTCTGGACTCCCAGGGAGAGCCAAACCCGGAGGGCGAAGTATATCTTTACAGATACTTTGAAGACGATGAAGGCAATCCTTCCCTTGACAACATCGAAGACGACGAGGAATTTGAGATCGTATCGGACCGTTTTGATGAAATCCAGGATGAAGAAGCTTTTGAAGAAATGTAGCGGCCGCGATATTGCAAAAAAGAACGCTTATGCAGACAGCCCGCTGAAAACCGTAAAGTTTTCAGCGGGCTGTCTGCATAAATATTCTTTTTGATCATGGTTCATTGACTTTATGTACATGCAGCTGTCCCACTCCCATAATACATCGGTGCTCAATAGGTTTCCATTCCACTTTCTTCACTATTGCCACAAAGGCGATAGGGGCAAAGGTAAACATAAAGCCCGGAAATGTAAGAAGCGAAAAAAGTTTTCTGCCTGCAGACGCATGGATCTGCTTCCATTCAGTGAATAATGTCCAGGCACCCAGCAGGCCCATCATTCCGTAAGTTTTCGCAAAACTGAGAGCTCCATTGTACAGGACAAAACTGATGTCCTGATCTGTCAGCAGACCTGCCAGAATCAGCGCCAGATTCGCCCCGATGGAAAAAGCCGTTACTGCAAAGGCGGGCCAGATAGACATAGTCATATCAAAACAGGCAAAATTGCGATCTTTAAAAATCCCCTTTGCGATCTGTTTCCCGTATTTTGCAAATACCTGCTGATAGCCCTTTACCCATCGCGCTCTCTGATGCCAGGATTGTACAAAACGCTCCGGCTGTTCATCATAAAATATCGCGTTTTTATTGTATCCGATCTTTTCTCCCTGAAGGATCTGTGAAACCGTAAATTCGATATCCTCTGTTAAAAGGAAATAATTCCACTCTCCCATCCGCTCCAGTATCTCTCTGGAAAAGAAAAATCCGGTTCCGGACACGGCGCAGCTTGTCCCTGCCAGCATTCTTGCCCGATTCAGCCACTGGGCCTCATGAAGAAACCATAATCCGTATCCGGAAGTCAGCCAGTTGCTGCCGAAATTTTTCGTATTCCGGTAACTTGTGATCACACGGAAGCCGTCGCAGAATGTCCGGTTCATTTCTTTTATATAATTTCTATCAAGGAGATTATCCGCATCAAAAATAAAATATCCATCGTATTGATCCCGTTTCCCGTCCTGTTTCATAGCATTTAAAAGGTAATTCAGCGCATATCCTTTTCCTACCTGGATCTTGTTAAAACGCTCATACACAAAAGCTCCTTTTTCCCGTGCCACACGGGCGGTATTGTCATTGCAGTTGTCCGCAGCCACATAGATGTCCAAAAGCTCCTCCGGATAATCCTGCATCCATATGCTTTCAATCAAATGACCGATCACACCTTCTTCATTTCTGGCCGCAATAAGCACCGCAAAACGGTTTCTTTTCTCCGGCCGGTGCTCTTTTTCTTTTTTCAGATATGGGATAAAAAAGTACACCGCCTGATAGGCAAAACAAACTGCCAAAACGCCTAAAATAATGTAATTTATCATATGAACAGCAAATATCATAAAACATTCCCCCTTTGTTACTTTTTGGATTTTTTACTTTTTTCAATCTGCCGATTCAGATGCAGACAGGCGCTTCGGACCGCGATCCAGGAAACAACAGCCGCTCCTGTCAAAATCATCGGGTTCCAAGCAGATGTATATATTCCTTTTATCTTTTCCCCATAATACCCAGCCAGGATACTGCCTGTCCAGGTGCCTGTCAGCAGACCGGCCGGAATAGCCATCAGGCACAGACGGTCTACCTGCCCCTGCAGCATTCTGCTCCATTGTGTTTTTGTCATCCCCAAGGATAACAGCTGTCTGTATAACGTTCTGTCTTTGACAGCGCTTTTTTTTAAAATTTCCATAAGCATCCAGTGTCCTGCTGCCAATACCGGTATTGCCCCCAGATAAAAAGGGACGCTCTTTTGCGCTATACGCGCCCGCGTACCGGACAGATACGCCGGATTAACCTGGCAGGACAGATTTTTTATTCCCAGATCTCCCAGGATATTATCCACGCTTTTTTTAATATTCCGGTCGCTGCGCAGGTACACAAATGCTGTAAGTCTGTGACCGCCTTCTTTTTCGGATACCTGGACTTCCATACCCTTTACCGCCGGATGCCCTGCAATAGCCGTTATTTCTTTCTCTGAAATATATCCGAAAATGGCCTGCGCATCTGTCCCTGCTTTTTGAAAAGCTTTTTCCATAATAGTTCTGCCTGTATTTTTGGCCTGAATAAACAGTATCATCACCAACGCCGTAATGACCAGTATCACAAGGAAGCCCGCCCGATTACGCCTTTTGTTTCTCTGAAAGACCCCACGGTCCAGACTTTTTACAGGATTGTCTCTTTCCTTCAGCACAAACACCTCCCCCGCTCAGAAAGCAGCCGGCCTTTGTCCATTGCGAAAATACAGTCTGCCATATGGGCTGCTTTCCGGTCGCTGGCTGTAAGCAGGATCGTCTGGTGAAACTCTCTTCCGGTCATTTTCAACAAACCTATGACAGCGTCCCCCGTTCTTGGATCCAGATCTTGTGCCGGTTCATCTGCCAGGATGACTGATGGTCTGGATACAAGCGCTCTGGCAATGGCTACGATCCGCCGCTGGCTTCCCGTCAGACTGTCCGGACAGGCATCCAGTATCTTTTCCAATCCCAGCAGCCGTATCACCTCCATCGTATAGGCTTCATCCCAAACACGTCTGTCCAGCGCAAGCGGAAAAACAATATTTTCCCACACACTCAGTACAGGGATCAGATTACAATCCTGAAAAATAAAACCAAGATACCGACGACGAAAGACCGCAGCTTCTTCTTCATTCAGTTTTCCAGGATCTGTATTTCCTATACGCACAGTTCCCTCTGTAGGGGTCTCAAGCCCGCTGAGTATTTTCAAAAGGGTCGTCTTGCCCGCTCCGTCTGTACCTTCTACAACTGCAAATTTTCCTCTTTCAATTTCAAGATCCACACCGCCAATAGCTTTTATCAGTTTTTTCCCTTTTTTATAATATTTTTTTAGACCTGATACTTTTATGATCACATCCATCCGTTACCTCCCGACCGTTTCAGGACTGCCGTCCATTCCACGGATGATCTTGTAATCTTATCGTATCAGGCCTATGTCAAAATAAAGGTACAGCAAAGGTACATTTCCGTAACATTATATCTGCTGTCAAATATATCCTGCCAGAAGCACATACCGTATCCGGCAGGCTGTTTTTACTCTTTGTATCGCATCCTTTCCACTACGCTTTTTTGTTCCGTCCGGTTCAGGCACAGCTGGGGCACCAAAAGAGAAAAGCCCAAAAGCACCGTGGCCATAAGT
>CAKNLF010000086.1 GCA_930989305.1 uncultured Roseburia sp.
TTGTAACCGGCAGCGTATCCTCATATCCCAGCATAACCTGCCCCAGAGAATCTCCGATCAGAAGCACATTAATGCCGGAAGCGTCCATCAGTTTTGCCATGGAATAATCATAGCAGGTGAGCATTGTGATCTTATCCTGTTCATTTTTTTGTTTCTGTAATGTAGTCACTGTATTTTTCATTGTGCTAAAAGTCCCTCCAATGCTGTATGGTCTCTGTCTTTGTGCTTTTCCTTTGCAATGGTCACAAGCTGCTGGGAAAGCAGCCGGTATACTTCCCGTTCCCTGCCTCTTAAAGCTTCCAGGTGGGCTTTTACGGTGGAAACATCATTTCGTTCCACCGGTCCGGTAAGGGCATTTTCCGTTCCGTCTCTGACAATATGCCGAACATTTCCCAGGATCAGAGGGCTCAGGGCGCTGACCGCGTCTTCCGGAGCAAAACCGCACTGTTCCAGAAGTCTCCGGCTCATATCCACAAGTCCTACGAACAGATTGCTGGCCATAACCGCAGCCCCATGATAACGGATCTTGTCTTCCGTTTTTATCATACATGTCCGGTTGCCGAAACTTTCAAACATATCCGCAAGTTTTTTCCGGTATTTTTCATGTCCTTCAATTGTAATAAATGCCTGTGAAAGCTCTTTGTAAGAATTGTATTTGTCATGAAACGCAAAGAGCGGATGGATAGAATAACCGTATGCGCCGCACCGGTCAATATCCGAAAAGATCTCAGAACTTAATGAGCCACTGAAGTGACTGATGATTTTATTTTTGATCGGCAGCATTTTCAACTGCTCCCAGACGTCTCCTATGGCTCCGTCCGGAACTGTCACAAATACTCCATCACTATCCTCTGCCAGACTGCTGATCGTAGTGTACACTCTGGTATTGGTAAAATCCGCTGCTTCCTCAGCAGATCTTACGGTTTTACTGTAATAGCCATTTATCTCTATGCCGCGCTCAGTCAGATATTTTCCCATAGAGGTTCCCACTTTCCCTGCGCCGATAAATCCTATTTTCATAAGCATCCCTCCCTTGTTGGAGAGAATAATGAGTCTCATTCCCAGACGGGATATGAGCCCGATAAAAATAAAAATATTTTTTCTGTAATAAAAACAAGGTATAGTTTCTTTTCGGAATACTATCCATCTGCTAATATAGCACCATTTTTCCGGTCCGGTCAATCCAAAATCAGGAAAAAGGTGAAATTTCTTTATACCGGCGTTTCCAGTCCGCCAGCAGTTTCTTTTTATTTTCTTCTGAAATGCCGGAATTGTCGTCCAAGGCATCTTTCAGTTTCTGTCTTTCTTTGTAATAATCCCCATTGGAAGCAATGTCCTGGAATTTTCCGAATACTTCCCGCATAGTCTCCAGGTCCAGATTCATCTGAACGCCCTTATCCTCGCCCTTGTCGCCTTTTATGTAATTCAGAGCGTACAGACAGGCTTCCCGGCTCTCCGGCCGGCGGTTCTGCTGGTATGCCTCCCGGAAACATTCCGCCGCCTCCGGGAAAAGGAACATTCTGGCATATGCCACTCCCAGATTATGGTATAAAAATCCGCGCAGCTCGTCGGTCATACGCATCCGGTTCTCCGGTTTCAGCAGACGGCGGTACTCCGCTGCCGCAAGGGCGTATTTTTCCTGTTTCAGATACTGATCTCCCTTGACTTTCCTGCACTCCAGGATGGTCTTGCCGTCCATGCTCTTGAAAAGTTCTCCCAGTTCTTCCAGTTCTTCCTCCCGGTAAAACCCGCTTTTTTTCATGATCAGAAGCGCTCCCGGATATACGGAAGTTTGGCTGCGGAGCACTTTTTCCAGTTCCACGCTCAGACGGAACAGTCCGATCTCCTGGCTCAGCCACCGGCACAGACTGTAGTTCAGCACCTTTTTGTCCAGAAGATAAAAATTGTCCTCCAGATAATAGCAGAGTTCTTCCAAGGTATAGATTTCAAATCCGCTGTCCGGGATCACAAAAGGCCTTTCCGCTGTTTTGTATGTACATAAGATCAGTTCTCCCATAACTGTCACCTGTCCTTTTTAAATCTGAATATCAAATTCCCAGGACTTGGGCTCCGGGGGATAAAAGGAGCCAAATCCCGTATCCTTTACTGTAATATGAAGACTCCGGACGTCAGTCATCTTCCCGCTGATGCTGATTCTCCGGGTCTGCTCCGGCCTTTTCCAGATATCTTCCAGCTCCAGGTCGCAGACTTTTGGCTTGCGTTCTCCTCCCTTGGTCACTAATAGGCGGACCACAGGGGTGCCCCGCAAAATCGCTGTATACTGATACGCCTCGTCAAACCAATTCTGTCCGGCCCTGGCAAGAGGCAGTTTCTCCTTCTGTCCGCCTGCCGTCACTTCCAGCCGTACATCAGACTGTACTTTGTAGCTGCCTTCGTAAAGGTAGGGCCAGTCTGCTTTTCGGTCCAGAGTCAGCGCTGCGTACGCCGCGCCTTTTGTATAAAGATTTTTTCCCACAAACACCCGCCTGTTAGGGCCCAGCACACGGAATACCTCTTTCATCCAGTCGCCGTCAAATCCGTCTCCGGTCAAAAAGACCCCGGAAACGATTCTCTTTGCGAAAGCCTCCCGGAGGATGTCCGCAAAAAAGCGGTCTTTTTCGCTGTCATTTTCCCATATTTCATCAGATACCTGCCAGGTTTCCTGACCGGAGAGCACGATCTGGGGCTCTGTCCTTGTTTCCCGTACCAGCAGAGTAAAGCGCACCTGCCTGTCTGAGAAATCAAACAAAGCAATGTCATGGGCCCACACGGAGCGATCCTGATAAAAGGTATAGTAAAAAAAGCTTTCCCCGTAGTCCATCCAGCAGATGCTCGCAATATCCGGCTTTAATTCCTCCGCCAGAAGTTCCAGTGCCTTTACTCCCCGGACAGACAGTTCTGGCACCGTGATCGCCAGATAAATATCAAATTCCCGGTCTTTCGGATACAGATTCTCCTTCAGTCTGATCAGTCTTCGCACAAATACCCCAAGCCTGCCGACAGCTTCTCCGGCTCCGTCGCTGTCCGCCATATCCACTGCCCGCAGATACAGCTGCTCGTACAGGTCCGCGCTTCTGACATTTCTTTTCTTTTCGGCTTCTGCCCCGTACAGATAATAGCCCCCTTTCCCCACGTACAGGCTTGTGGGGATCTGATATTGCTCTTCTCCTTTTCTGGTACTGACTGTCACCGGTTCCTTTTCCCCTTCCTGCCAGAAACTCACCTGAGCCAGGCTGTCTGACAGATCCAGTCCCATATAAAGTTTTGTCCCCATTATCTTTTACTCCTTTACAGCGGTATAAATAAATGTTCCGTCATATCGCACAGCCCCGCGTAATACTCCAGGTCTCCCAAGGCGCCGTCCCTGCCCTTCAGCAGAAGATTCAGCTCCCGGTATCTGGACATGCCCATGTTTTCCCAGGGGATTTCAGGCAGCGCTGCGGCTTTTAACACGTTGCCTTCTGTTTCATAAAATTCGTATCGGATCTCTTCATCGGCAAATCTGCGGATCACTGTTACGTACATGCCTTCAAAGGGTTCCCTTGCGGCTTTTTCTATGATCCTTTCTCCTTCCTCATCCCGGACAGTGATCCTGCACAGGAGCTTTTTATGAGGCAGTCCTATATAGTACAGATAGCTGCAGTCGTGGATCATATATTTTCTTTTTATCTTTTCCGGCAGATCCTGATAAAAAGGATATCCATTGCCCTGCTCCATCTGTTCCTCAAAAAAACGGACAAACAGCTCTTCCTGTTCTTCGCTCCATTCCGACTGACGGCACAGATATTTCAGCATGGCCATCTCGCAGCACCGGTTCAGAATCCTCTGATTGGTCAGAGAATATTCCAGGTATTCAAATACTTCCCCCGGTATTTTCTCCTCATACAGCAGATAACGCCAGGAAAAATAGGATACATAGGCATCCCGGATCTGAGCCGTATCGCTCTGGCGGCACACCGCAGCAAAGTAGTCTCCATGATCCGGCACAAAATGCTCGGTAAAAAGCATCCTTACCAGCAGTTGTTCCTGATATGCGCTCACATCCATATTCTGTTCTTTGGCCTGTTGGATCTCCTTGTCCAGACAGTCGATGCTGTCCGCGAATTCTTCCAGTTTTCGTTTCAGGGCCATTGTTCCATCCGGCTGTTCTTCCAGAGAATTTTTTTCATTGGTCCCGCCGGATTTTTCCCCTGTATCCCCGGCAAACATTCTTGTAATCCGGTACCCGTCTTTCAGATAATAACGTCTTCCGTAAGTGTCCTCAAACAGCAGACATTTTTCCGGATCCGAAATCCGCACATAGGATGTGTTTTTCAGTATCGGCACAGACTGTCTGTCCGCCCCTTTGTCCTGGAGCACTACTGTTTTGGAAAATTTTGCCAGAGGGCTGACTATTTTTCTTGCGTCTGCTACAGCTCTCTGCAGTTTTTTCCATTCCTCCTGATCCGTCTGCAGACTCATCCACTGGTAGATTTCCGCCAGTTCATCATTGATATTTCCTTTCTGGATCTGGGAAAAAGCGAATTCCCGGATCAACGGCTCATAAACGGCCATTTTGTCTTTTTTCCTGTCTCTGCTGCGCACAAGATAAGCATACAGCCTTGTCTTCAGCAGAGAAGGCAGGGGCGGATTCCCGGCAAAATACTTCAGAACCGCTTCCGGTATATCTCCGTCCTTTTTGTGCCAGGAGTGCATATAAGCTTCATACAGGCCCGCGATTTTCAATTCTTTTTCCACGCCCCGGACAAACCACGGGAAGTACGCTTCTCCGTATCTGCCGTTTTTGATCAGATAGACACAGATTACCTTTACCGCTTCCATTGTAGGAGATGCTTTCCAGCATCTGCCAAGAAGCCAGAAAAATCTTCCGTGAAATCCCCGTACCCGGACAGCGCTTTCAAAAACCGTCTGTATCATACGATCTGTCAGGACCTGCTGCCTTGCGGCCCATAAAAAGATCCGAAACTCCACTTCATCCATGTAATTCAGCAGACTGGGATATTCTTTCAGAAGCCTGTACGCTTCCAGGTAAAACACCGGGCTTGCGCAGTCTTTTTTCAGATATTTTTTCAGCTCCCGGTATCTGCGTTCTTCATTCTGCCAGCTTCCTTCCAAATGCAGGAGCATATAAAACAGCACTGGGTGCCCCCTGTATCTGCGCCAGGCATCTTTTGTCTCTTCCAGCAATTCCTCCCGGTCATCTTCCTCTCCTTCTTCCAGAAGGCTTTTTAAGTAATCCCGGTAACAAACCGCCGGAGACTGTGGATCTCTGGCAAGCTTCTGGATGCGCTCCAGCGTTTCCGCCGCCTCTTTATCCTGCCCCGCGATGCAGTATACCTGGCATAGGAACAGATGATTCCATATATTGTCATGATCCTGTCCGATCATATCATTTAAAATCCGGCAGCTGTCCTGTGCCCATTTTCTTCTGGACATACGTCCAAGACAAAAATCCGTATATTTTTCAATCAGCCGGAACCGGCTGTATTCTTTCTGATGGCGTTTTTCGGAGTCTGAGCGCTTTACATGCTCTCCCATAGCCATGATCCGGATCTCCTTTGTCTGAAAAGGAGTTTCCAAAAGGATCCTTCCGTAATTCTTTCCTCCATGGAGTTTTTCCGGGACCACTTTAAACTTCAGTTTCGCGTGTTTCCCGGTAAAATCTTTGCTGTGCAGCCGCGTCTTCCCCGGTTCCAGAAAATCTCCGTCTGCGGAAACACGGATATCCAGATATCCCCACTGGGATTTTGTAACCGTAATCGTTTCTTCACGATTGATCCTGGCCCTGTCAATCTTTTTATAAGGCATATCCACATCAAAATAGTTCCGCTCCTTCTTTCCGATACCGATCAGAAATTCTTCCATTTCATGAGAAGCGCACTGATACTGACATAAGCCCCCATACAGCATCTTGGTCTTTTCATCTGGCAGCAGCTCTTTAAAATGAGGATTTTGGAAAACCCCAAGGGCTTCCTCCCAGTTCAGTTTGGCCAGATTTGAAAAGTCGTTCAGCGTTTTTATCTTTCCGATGGAAGACGGACAGTAATAACGGATGACCTGAGCCTGAAACGGCACTTTATACTCACCGCTGCTGCTGACTATCACAAATTCACCGCAGTCTGGGCAGCCGGCTTTCAGTTCTTTTGCGTGGTACTCAAATTTCACTGTAGCGCATGCTGCGTCAAACTGCGGCGTCAGGCAGATAATATGAGGATTGCCGCATTCTACCAGTCCACGGATCTCTCTGTCGTCCTCAGACCGTATTTGAAACTCTCCTCTGTATACGCTGTTTTCCAGCACCTCAAAAACAATCGGTTCCCCTGGAACGTTCAGTGCCGGTCTATCATAATCAAATTTTCCTCTTACTAAATCCTGTATTTTCTTTCGCAAAATATCACCTGCTTACAGTCCCCGCAACGAGTTTTCTGTTGCTTTTCAAAAATATATAGATATAATTAAGTATAAATGATTTAAACGGTTCTTGCAACCACAGGAGGGACAAGCATGTTAAAACACAGAGACCATTTTCACGGCAGTGATCTGGAAACGATAGAGAAAATGTATGGTATAAGAAAGGAAGAAATCACAAGTTTTTCCGCCAATGTAAATCCCCTTGGGATCTCGCCGTTGCTGCGCCGTCAGCTTGCGGACAAGATTGACTCCATATCCGTATATCCGGACAGGGAATATACCTCCCTGCGAAAATGTATTGCCGATTACTGCAATACAGAATATGAAAACATTATTGTGGGCAACGGCTCTTCGGAACTGATCTCCCTTTTTATCCAGGTGGAACAGCCCAAAAAAGCCCTTATCATCGGCCCCACTTATTCGGAATATGAACGCTCCATTGCTCTGGAAGGCGGCACATCTCTTTACTATCCTCTGAAGGAGGAGGACAGTTTTCGCTTAAACGCGGAAGATTTTATCGGGAAATTAAACGAGAACATTGATCTGGTCATTGTATGCAATCCAAACAATCCCACTTCCACCGCCATCACCCGCCGGGAAATGCGAAAAATCCTGGACGCCTGCAAACAGTATGATATTTTTGTCATGGTAGATGAAACCTACGTGGAATTCGCTGACAGTTATGAGGAGATCAACGCGATCCCCCTGACTGCCTATTACAACAACATTATCATCCTGCGGGGCGCATCCAAATTTTTTGCCGCTCCGGGACTGCGTCTCGGATACGCCATCACAGGCAACCGGGATCTGATCGATTATATCAACACCCACAAAAATCCGTGGATGATCAATTCTCTTGCCGCTTCAGCGGGAGAGATCATGTTTCAGGATACGGAATATATTAAAGAGACCAAAGATCTGATCACCTCTGAACGGGAATACATGTTCCGTTATCTTAAACAGCAGCCGTACTTCAAGCCCTACCCGGCCAGCGCCAACTTCATACTGATCCGCAGTCTTGACGACAGGATTACCTCTGAGGTGCTCTTTGACCGGGCCATACGGGAAAAAATGATGATCCGGGACTGTTCCACATTTCCGTTTCTGGACAACAGCTACATCCGCATCTGCGTAATGCAGCCGGAGATGAACCGGAAACTGCTGGAATGTCTCACAAGAAAAAACTGATGTCACAGTCCCTTTCGGGCTTTTCAGACCTTGAAAAATGCAGGAGAGTTCAGAATGTTTTTTTATCGATTCTTTATACGGCATATAAGAAAATATTTCAGGCATTTAAAACCATCTCTTAAGTGGATGGTTTTTGCTGTTTTACTGGGGATCGTCATCGGACTTGCGGGAAGCGCCTTTTATTTCTGCATGGATCTGGCCGCGGGACTGCGAAGCGCACATCCATGGCTGATTTTTCTGCTGCCTTTGGGAGGCCTGGCCATTGTAGGATTTTATCACTTACTGAAAGCATACAAAGATGAGGGTACGGATCTGGTGATCTCCGCTGTCCATTCCGACAGCGAAGTTCCGGCGCGCATGGCTCCTTTAATCTTTGTTTCCACAGTGATCACCCATCTCTTTGGTGGATCTTCCGGAAGAGAAGGAGCCGCCCTCCAGCTGGGAGGCAGCATTGGGAACTGTGTGGGCAGACTGTTCCGCTTTGAAGAAAAAGAACGCAAGATCCTGATCATGTGCGGCATGAGCGCCGCTTTCTCCGCAGTCTTCGGCACGCCCCTGGCGGCAGCGGTCTTTGCCATGGAAGTGATCAGCGTGGGGATTATGTACTATTCCGCTTTCCTGCCCTGTGTGATCTCCTCTCTCATTGCCAGGCAGATTGCCGCTGCCCTAGGCGCTTACGGAGAACAGTATCCGGTTACCGGCATTCCTGATCTTGCCCTTCTGCCTGCTTTGAAGATTGCCCTTCTGGCGCTGTTTTGCGCGCTGCTGAGCATGGCCTTTTGCGTGATGCTCCACGGTTTCGGCGATCTCTTTCGGAAATTATTCCGCAATCCCTATATCCGGGCGCTGGCAGGAGGCGCTATTGTACTGGTCCTGACCCTCCTTGCAGGGAATCAGAACTATAACGGTCTCGGGACGGAAATGATACACTGCGCCTTTGCAGGTCAGGCGCCTCCCTGGGCATTTCTCCTGAAAATGCTCTTTACTGCTGTAACGCTGGCAGCCGGTTTTAAAGGAGGCGAAATCGTGCCCTCCTTTTTCGCGGGAGCCGCCTTCGGGTGTCTCTTCGGCAATCTGGCGGGGCTGTCCCCCTCCCTGTGCGCGGCGGTAGGAATGGGCGCGGTGTTCTGCGGCGTTACCAACTGCCCCATTACCTCGCTGCTTATCTGCTTTGAACTGTTCGGCTTTCAGGGTATGCCCTATTACCTGATCGCCATTGCCCTCTCCTATGTACTGTCCGGCTATTACGGTCTCTACCAGTCTCAGAAGATCGTATATTCCAAATATAAAAACGAATATATAAACAGAAAAACCCGGTGATCACCGGGTTTCTTCTTCTTCCGCCGGCACCCACGCTCTGCCGAATTCCACCTCTTTAAACAAAGCCGCAAGTCCGGTAATCTGCTTCAGCCGCAGGATCTCGTCTTTGTCCATACCCAAATGCTTGGATATCCATGCGTCCGACCTGCCAAGGTCGTGAAGCTCTTTTACAATATTACTCATCAAATCCACATCATGGCTTCCCCTTGCTCTGTTGTGACGGATAGTGCTGGCCATACGCTGATCCAGAGATTTTTCTATCACAGATACCGGAAGCATTCCTTTTTCTCTCTGATAGATGTCTTCGTGTTCCAGCATGATCCGATAACGGTGAAAGCCGTCTACGATAATGTAGATATCCTGATCTTTATCATAATAGCATACGATAGGCATCGTATAACCGTCCATTTTAATGCTGTCATACAGCAGTTTCATTTCCGGCGGCGCCACTGCGTTGGGATTGTATGTATTGGGCTTGATCTTTTCCACAGGGACCGGAATCACATTATAAACAGGACTTTTAAACTCCATAATTCATCTCCTCAACACCTTTATATTTATTCCGGATCATATCAATCCGCTTCTGCTCTTCTCTGCTCAGGCCGAATCCCATAAATCTGCAGATATGATCGTTTTTCAAAATGCAGAAACACATCCGCTTCCAGCTGGGAATATCCTTGGTGGATTTGATATCGTCCGTATCATCCGGAATCTTTTCTTTAAAAATGATCCTGGACTTTTTATTCAGCGTATAATTGGATACGCCGTTTCTCTGGATCTTATAGCCGTGATCGATCAGCTCCTGGATCGTCTCTTCATCCAGCCCTCCTCCGGTCTCATGCCAGAAGTGAATGGAGGTATTGAATTTTTTTATGTAATTATTCCGCAGACGGATAGGAAGGGTATCCAGCAGAAATTTAGTATAAGATTTCCAGGTATGTCCCTCAGGCAGCGTAACATTCCGATATCCCATCGCCTTGGAACGGCCGTAAATACAGGCAAAATTAGCTCCCTGCACTCTTCCCACCAGCTTGACCCAGATCTCAGGATCGATCACCCGGTAGAGATTCAGAGAATCTTTGGAATAATCGTTAAAAGGCGAAGCCACACGCATCTGGCTCACCTTCAGGCCAGCCTTGTAATACAGGTCATAGAGATGATTGTAGTCATAATCAAATAAATAATTGGCGTGCCAGATATCATTAATAGACCAGTCATACAAAGGAGAGGCGCACCACACATCCTTAAACTGTTTGCTGATCCAGCAGTTTCCCTTATATCCGTATTTCTTATTCAGAAATCCGCTGTACCTCTGGAGGGATTCCTCCGCCCGCATGCCGAGAAGACATACGGTCTTTTTATTTTCGTGAGACATCCGGTACCATCTGCCGAACTGTTTTGCCAGATCTTCCTGATGCATCCGATAATGATAAGTAGTCATTGGATTGTTCTCCAGATTGATCACATAGTCTCCTTTTGGCATCTCCCGCACCCAGATATCCTTCTTTTTATCATCCCACGGATACCAGAACATCTCATAGCTGCTGAGCGCCGTCCTGGTAGCCATGGGCAGACATACCCAGTAGGCTTCCACCTGATCCTTGATCCTGTCAAAAGTACGCTGGATATATTCGGTGGTCAGCGTATACTGGGCCTCAAAATCCTGATGAAACACGCCGATGGGCTTGTCAGGATAATACTTTTTTCTGAAATCCAGTACAAAATTCAAAAGCAGGCCGCTGTCTTTTCCTCCTGAAAAGGAAACATAAATATTATCAAATTCCTCAAATATCAGCTTCAAACGGTCCTGCAGCGCTTCGTACACATTCTGCTGCGTAAATTCTTTTATCATTTGTAATCCCCTCTTAACCTGTCAACCAGACAAAAATTTCCATTTTTTACCAAATACTTTTAAAAGTTAATTTAGCACAAATTCCGGAAAAATTCAACAAAGGGCCAAAGTCCCCTGGCGCAGGCCAGGCAAGGGTCACGCAGCCAGTGCCTGCCCGCCGTTGCGGTAATTCATACACGGATTTACGTTCCATGTGATTTTTTCTCCGTCTGATACCGCCGTCAGATCTCCCTGAAGATCCGTCCGGTACAGATCGGCTCCCAGCCTCTGTATCCTCTTCATAACAGTTTTGACCGGATGTCCGTAAGGATTGCCATACCCCGCGCTGATCACTACGGCTTCCGGATCCACCCCTTTCAAAAAACGCCAGCTGTTTGAACTTCTGCTCCCATGATGGCTGGCCATATAAACGTCGGATTTCAGCGTTTCCCCGGATCTTAGCATTTCTTCTTCACTTTCCCTGGAAGCGTCCCCGCAGATCAGAAAGCTGGTATCTTTGTACACAAGTCTGAGTCCGATGGAATTATCATTTTCCAGCTCATGGTCATAATGCATGGGACAGACAATGGTAAAAGCCGCTCCGCCCAGCCGGTAAGTCTCCCCCCTGCGGGGATGGATCTCCTGAATATCCATTTTTTCCACTGCGGACCTATAGGCTTTGTAAACATTTGTGTCCACCTGG
>CAKNLF010000087.1 GCA_930989305.1 uncultured Roseburia sp.
CCGGAAGCGGCAAAAGCGAAGTTTCTATTAATTTTGCCATGCTTCTGACTGAAATGGGAGACAAGCCGGTCCATTACTTTGACATGGATATGACCAAACCGCTGTTCCGTTCCAGAGACGCAGTGGAAAATCTGGAGCAGGCAGGGATTATTTTCCACTATGAAGAGCAGTTTATGGATGCTCCCACTCTGGTAGGGGGCGTGAATCTGCTGTTGAAAGATGAAAGCTGCTATGTGGTAATGGATGTGGGAGGCGATTATATCGGCGCCCGTTCCATCGGAGGATATGCTCCCAAGATCAACAAAGAAGGAACTCTCGTTTACTATGTGCTGAACGCATACCGGCCATGGTCAGACAATATTGAGCACATTGACGAGACGCTTGGAAAGATCCTTGGGGTGTCTCACATTGAATTGGGAAAACTCCACATGGTAAACAATCCCAACAACGGACTGTCCACTACAAAAAAAGAATTTCTGGAGGGACACCGTCGGATGAGTGAACTGGTAAATCCCTATATTGCGGTGGAATTTGCCTGTGTGAAAGAGGATCTGTATGAAGAAGTAAAGGATCTCACAGATGTGCCTGTGCTTCCGATCCATCTGTACCTTACTTATCCGTGGCTGCAGGATATATTTCCCTTTGACAGCACAGTGCCGGGCAGAGGATAATAAAACCGGATAAAAAAGATACTTAAACATTGGTGCAATGTTTAAATATATGCGGCTACCGAATCATACTCCGGCGGCTGCGTCGGCCAAATGACCGTCAGCAGGTCAGGGGGCGGAAAACTATTAACAAGTATAGTGAAAGAGGAGGATTTGATCAAAATGGCAAAAATTGAGATTAGATCAGAACGCTGCAAAAGTTGCCAGTATTGTATTAAATTTTGTCCAAAAGGTGTATTGGCGATCGGGGACAAAGTTAATTCAAAAGGTTACGAGTATGTAGTACCAGTAAACATGGATGCTTGTATCGCCTGTTGCATGTGCGCCCGCATATGCCCGGACGGCGCGATAGAAGTGTACAAATAAGGAGGTTGAAAGATTATGGCAAGAGTATTAATGAAAGGCTGTGAAGCAATCGCGGAAGCAGCTGTAAGAGCCGGCTGTAGATTTTTCGCCGGATATCCTATCACACCGCAGAATGAAATCCCGGAATATTTCTCCAGAAGACTTCCGGAAGTAGGCGGAACATTTGTACAGGGCGAATCCGAAGTGGCTTCTGTAAACATGGTATACGGAGCGGCTTCTGCAGGAACAAGATCCATGACATCTTCATCCAGCCCGGGAATCGCGTTAAAGAGCGAAGGCATTTCTTACTGCGCGGCAGCACGTATTCCAATGGTGTATGCAAACATCTCACGAGGAGGCCCAGGCGTAGGCGCTATCCAGCCTGCACAGCAGGATTATTTCCAGGCTACAAAAGCATCCGGAAACGGCGGATTTGAAATGATGGTACTGGCTCCTGCAACTGTTCAGGAAGCTGTAGATCTGACTTATGCGGCATTTGACTATGCTGATCGTGACAGAAACCCTGTCCTGATCCTTGCTGACGGCGTGATCGGTACTATGATGGAGCCGGTAGAGCTTCCGGAAATGAAATCCGATGAAGAAGTTGCAGCTATTAAAGAAAGCAAAAAATCATGGGCCTGCATCGGTCATAAACTGGACTATGCAAACAGAGCATGGATCCAGCCGGGACACTGGCTTACAGATGAAATGCAGAAAGCTAACGAAGACGCGGAAGAAATGTACAAATCATGGGAAAAAGACATCATGGTAGAAGAGTACATGGTAGAAGACGCGGAAGCAGTGATCGCTGCATATGGTATTTCCGGACGTATCGGCAAATCTGTTGTTGATATTTTACGTAAAGAAGGAAAGAAAGTGGGTCTGATCAGACCGATCACAGTTCACCCGTTCCCATATAAATCATTTGATAAGATTGATTACAGCAAATGCAAAGGAATCCTTGATGTGGAAATGTCAATTCCGGCACAGTTCGTAAAAGATGTGGAAGTGGCTGTAAAAGGACGTTGCCCCATTGATACATGTCTGTGCTCCGGCGGCAACATCATGAGCCGTGAGGCAGTTATCGAAGCTGTAAATAAAATCATTGAGAAATAAGGAGGATACGGAAAATGGAATTGATTTACTCAAGAACAAAAACAATCCAGGAAGACAAAGTATCCGGATTCTGTCCAGGCTGTATGCACAGCACGGTTATCAAACTGATCGGTGAAGTACTGGAAGAAATGGATCTTGTAGAAAAAGCTGCCTGTGTACTTGGTATCGGCTGCTGCGGTCTTCACATGGACTATATCGCATATGACAATACAACAGCTCCTCACGGACGTGCCTGCGCAGTAGCAACAGGTATGAAGAGAACCAATCCGGACAGCCTTGTATTTACATACCAGGGCGACGGCGATTTCGCTTCTATCGGTCTTGCTGAATCTATGTCAGCTGCAAACCGTGGAGAAAACATTACCGTTATCTTCATCAACAACGGTATTTACGGTATGACAGGCGGACAGATGGCTCCTACTACACTGATCGGCATGAAAGCTTCTACAGCTCCGAAAGGACGTATCGCGGAAGAACACGGATATCCGATGCATATGTGCGAGATCCTGAATCAGCTGACAGCACCTGCTTATCTGGTAAGAACCAGCTGCAATACCCCTGCAAACGTTATCAAAACAAAAAACGCGATCAAAAAAGCTTTCCAGAATCAGCTTGACGGCAAAGGCTTCTCTATGGTAGAAATCGTAACAAGCTGTCCTACAAACTGGGGACTGGATCCGTTAGACTCCCTGAAATTCATCGAAGAGAAAATGCTTCCTGAATTCCCACTGGGCGTAATCAGAGATAAATAGGAGGAAAGAGATATGGAAACAAATTTATGTGTTGCCGGATTCGGCGGACAGGGCGTCATGACTCTTGGAAAATTCCTTGCGTCCGCAACCTGTGATTCTACAGATAAAAACGTTACTTTCTTCCCGTCATACGGCGCAGAGCAGCGCGGTGGTACAGCGAACTGCTTCGTTGTAATTTCTGACGAGATGGTAGGAGCTCCTTTAGGTGACGTTATGGATGACCTGATCGTAATGAACGGACCGTCCTTACAGAAATTTTTACCTACACTGAAAAAAGGCGGTACTCTTTTCATCAACAGCTCTATTGTATCTGATCAGATCGACAGAGATGATGTAAAAGTTGTAAAAGCGCCTGTAACAGAGCTTGCTCTGGAAATGGGAAACGCAAAAGTATTAAATGTTATCATGCTGGGAGTATACGTTGGATATACAGAAGTAGTTTCTCCGGAAGTAGTATGGGGAACCATTGAACACAAACTTGCGAAAAAAGCGAAACTGCTTCCATTAAACAAAGCAGCTTTTGAAAAAGGACTTGAAATCGGAAGATCTCAGAAATAATCTGTCAGTCCGGTCAAAAAGCTGAAAAAGAGGAAAAAGGTATAAATAATTAATATAGAATAAGGGATCATGAAAAAGCCCGGATAATCCGCTGCGGATTGTCCGGGCTTTTTTCGACACTTATTTTTCAGTGGAATCATGATCCTCATGGTAAAAGAGCACGTTCTGAATCCCCTGATGCACTTCCAGATAATCTTTCAGGAGCTGGTCGTAATATTCCTTCCCGGCCGACTCCAAATGATAGTATACTCTGGTCATTCGTTTTCCCACCAGACGTTTTTCGTCGCTGATAAAACCTTTGTCGATCAGACGGTAAAGGGATGGATAGAGGGATCCTTCCGGAACTTCAATGAGTCCGCCGGAACGCTGTGAAATTAATTGTGTCAACTGATATCCGTAACAGTCTGCCTCCTGCAATAAGCAGAGAACCAGCAGTTCTACGGAGCCTTTTTTAAAATTATTTTTACTGTTCATCTGTGAATCCTTAACTATGAATGATAAATACGGATCTTTCGCAGATCTAAAATATGTCCTGCAGCCTGTTCTGTACAGATGCCAAAGTATTTTCTCAAACGAAAAAATATTTCTTTATGAAATAAAATAAACACGAAACAATTATACTGTCAATAGATTTCGCAAAATCATTGCATTGGCAGCAGTAGGAAGCAGGACTCATTATTGTATGCAGGGAAATCAGGAAAGATTTCCGTTTTTGTCACAGGTTAATTTAACAGTTTTTGTTATACTTTGAAAAAAATGCCATTTTTATACTGCTTTGCCGTAGCGGACGCAGTAGCTGTAGAACCGCTTTTGGACGCTTTCTTGGAAGAAATCTTCCAAGTCGAAGCCTTTGATACTGCAGTGACGGAAGCAGCGGTACATGCGGAAGATTTTCCCTTAACATAAGAAAAGGTGCCGTTTACTGTCACATACCATTGCAGAACGTTGTTTTTGTTGTAATATTTGGTTGTCTTAGAAGCCTTTTTTGTAGAAGCGGCAAAGGCGGCAATGCCGGTATCCTCCTCTTCTATTGTAGTGATCCAATAGCCTCCATCGCTGCATTCGCTGACAGCCGTGTAAACGGTATTTGACGTGCCTGTTGGTTCCTGAGCAAAAACAGTAGCCGGTGCAGTAAGGAGCAGCCCAGCCATCATCAGAATTAATATTCTTTTTTTCATTTTTATTCTCCTGAATTATTCGATTATTTCAATCGTTGTTTCTTCTTTATATATGATCTGTTCTTCAACTGCTTGAAATGCCTTGTAATAGCTATAAGAAAAAACAGATGCAGCAATGATAAATACGATCAGAATGGCGCAAAGACAGATCCTGTGCATTATCAGTGTACGGCAGTCGACAATGCCTTTTGATAAAGGGGCTTTTGGACAGGCGCTGTGGCTGTTCTTTTTTGTCTTTTTATGGAATCTGGAGATTGCGCTGTTTGTCAATATATTGGCATTAAGGTGGAATATACTGGCGGGATTTTTTGTAGGATACGGATGCCTGGCAGGCCTGATCCTGTTAGCGATTGAGCCCCGGGCTATGGGAATCAATCGTTTTATCAATCCCATTTTGATAGCGGAATTTGACGGAGGGATGTCTCCTGCGGTATTTGGAAAACTGACGGTGAATCTGATCTATACGGCAGTGATCCTGATCGCAGGAATGATAACAGTAAAAAATCATGACATTTTATATATAGAACAGGAATAGGGGGGAGAAGATGCATACATTAGAAGTCAGAAAGCTGACAAAGCAGATAAAACATACGACCGTTTTAAATGATATCAGTTTTTCGCTGAAGGGAGGAACCATTTACGGGTTTATCGGCGACAATGGATCCGGCAAGACCATGCTGTTTCGGGCGGTAAGCGGACTGATTCGGATATCTGGTGGAAGTATATGTTATGATGGAAAGACAGAACGATCTTCGGATATCGGGATTACGATAGAGAACAATTCTCTGTTTCCGGATCTGAGCGGCTATGACAATCTGCGGATGCTGGCCGGAATCCGAAAAATCATCGGAAGGGAAGAGATACGGGACATACTCCTGCGGGTAGGTCTGAATCCCGATGATAAAAAAATCGTAAAAAAATATTCCCTTGGCATGAAGCAGCGTTTGGTCCTGGCACAGGCTATCATGGAAAAACCGGCGTATCTGCTGTTGGACGAGCCTACCAACGGAATTGATAAGGACGGCGTGTCACTGATAAAAAATATTATAGCAGAAGAAAAAAAACGAGGAGCAGTGATCATGCTTGCCAGTCATATTGAATCAGATATGAAATCTTTATGTGATGAAAAATTTTATATGGATTCCGGACGCATATACAGACATGAGACAGGGGTGAAAACATGCTGAAAAAAACAAAAATCTGGCTGAGTATGATACTGATATTTGGAACTGCAGTGATCGTTGCTGCCATGATCATCAGACAGGGAATTCCGGACGCAGGTCTGGCAGAGGCACATACCAGCGATGTGTTAGAGACGATGACAGTTACGCCTGATTATGCCTGGGGCATGAATGCGGAGGATCTGGCAATGTTTGAGGATTTCAAATCCAATATGGACAAGAACGTTGCTGATATCGCGTCCGCGCCGATTGTGATCACAGCAACGGCTGATGGAACCATTGATCAAAGCACAGGCAGTATCGGGCAGGAAGTGGTTGTCTCAGAAGTGAAAAAAGGCGGAGATGTGCTGAGGCCGGGAGAAAAGATTTTTGTATATCAGTATTTCGGCTTTACTGCAGACGCAGGGGAAATCCACTATGTAGAGCCGCTGAATATTATGAAAAAGGGTGAGACCTATCTGATCTTTTTGGATGAAGTAAAGTGGGATGTGCAGAATAGATTAAAATCCTATATTGCTCAGGATACATTATTTCCTTATATTAATATAAAGGGGAATGATACCAAAACGCTGCCCCGGGATCTGACATCCTGTCCCTTTTCAGAACTGGAAGATTATGAGTTCTTTTCTGTATCTGAAGATATCACTGACATATTGAATCAGATGAAAAAAGAAATTCTGGAACAGTACAGAATGATATAAAATTCAGAGATTACAGAGAGAAAGATAAGGGAAATAAATAAAAAATCGTTGTAAAATAAATTTTTTATATAAGAATGGAGGCGTCATTATGAGGAGGAAAAAAAGAATTGTATTTTTGTTACTGACCATTTTGATTTTTCTTATAATTATAATTGCTGTCCTAAGGGCCAGAACACCTATGCGCTGGGCACAAACTTTAAAGACAGAAGATGTGGCGAAAATTGAAGCAGTTGTACATCCGCCTGTAAATGACAAACCGTATAAAAACTTCACAGAACAGGAAATTGATTCTGTAGTAAAACAGATCAACCAATGCAGCGGCAGATTTACGATAAAACCGGAGAAACCTGCAGGAGCCAGTTTTATTTATTATATTACGATGAAAGACGGAGATGTTCATATGGTTGCAAATAATGGGATAGAACTGGTTATAGATGAAACATATTATACAGGTGATGAACACCGGTTAAATGACTGGCTTAATTCTGTTATAGGGGAAGTGGACAGTCCTCTGCCGGATGATTTTTCGTTTACATATTGATACTTTCTTAAAAATTTTAAATGAAATAAAGATATGATATAAAATTCAGAGGTTACAGGGAGAAAGATAAGGGAAATAAATAAAAAATCGTTACATGAAAATCATTCCGGACTTGGACAGTCTGGAATGATTTTTGTGTTTATATTGATGAATTCGAACAATTCCCGCAAGCTGCGGTGCAGAGATATGCCTTAATGGCAGATCAATTATTTTTCACCCAGTCTACATACAGGTTCAGGCATTCCTCCGGTGAGTAGATAGTATCAATGATATCTTCAGAAATGCCCTGACTGTCCAGATATTGCAGGAACTGGGGATAGTTGTCCTTTTGTTTGGTCTTTTCCCAGACTTTTTCAGAAAGAGATGTCTTATTGGCTTCAATGTCTTTCTGCAGTTCCTTGACCTGTCTGGCGGCTTCCTGGCTGCCGTTCATTACCTCGATAGAAGGCTGATAATCGTCCCTGATGCACTGGCGCATCCATCCCATAAAGTTTTTAATTTCCGGCTGGGATCGTGACAGATCGTAGGCTTTTTTGACGGTATCGATCTGATAATCTGCGTCTTTCAGAAGGATCGAGGCTTCTTTTGAAGAAATTTTTACATCAGTGATGTAGTCGATCACATCCAGGATCAATTCGGTCATATTTGCCGGTTCCGGCACTTCTTCTTTAAAGATTTCTTCCCCTTCTTCTGCAAGGGCGTACATTTTATTATTGGTATTTCGCTGCAGGTATATGTCGATCGCCACCACCTTGCCGCCACGGCCGCTGCGGACCGGCTTGTATTCCATATACAGATCCGAAAGTTCATTGATCTGTTTTTTTGCCACATCCAGATCGTTTTTCCGAAAGTCCGAGTAGTTTTCCAGATGTTTTTCCTTGGCGATATCGTTTACGATCCTGTCATAATCGGGAGCTTCCTTTTGCAGCTCCCGCTGAATAGCTTTTTCTTCTGTATTAATACAGTTCATTTCCAGTTTCAGTTCGGCCAGAGAGTAGTTGATGACAATGGGGGTATTGTCTTTGCCGATCTTGTACTCATGCATTTTCAGTATTTCATAGAGCCGGTACGCGTAGTTACTGGAAAAAACAAAAAGCGTAGTCAGTTTCATAGTAGTGAAATTATCTCTCAGGTCATCCAGATATTCGTTTGCCTCAGGGGTAAAGCGTATGGAAAACATACCGTTTTTGTATTCCGCTACATGGATCAGATTAATGACTTTAAACTGTTTTTTTTCCGTATCTTCAATAAAAATAGTGCGGTTGGCCATGGATTTGGCGGCAAGCTTCAGTTGCCCGTAAAAGCTGCCCCCTGTGTTCCCGGAAAGTTTTCGTATTTCTTCCGCGCTGATCTCTACGGAAGGGCGGTTCAGCTTATCCTTTTTTGAACGCTTCAAAGCCAGCACCATTAACTTGTTTTCCAGCAGGGAGCTTTTGTATTTGGCAGTAATTAAGGAATTGGATCTTGTGATCGTTTCGTTGCGAAAACAGTCCAATTCCTGCGTCTTTATTTCTTCTTCTTTTGCCTTTTTCATTTGTTGATAAATCCCTCCCCCTGTCGAAAGTTCTTTTATTATAGCGAGCAGACGTGAGCATGTCAATACAAAAGCTCCAAAAACATCCGAAAAAAGCTCCCAAAACCTCTGAATAAGCTCCTGATTCCTCTGAGGTTACATAATATAGATCCAAAAACCTCAGGATTTTTCCGGGTTTAGCCTGTAAAAACGCCGAAAACCTCCGGAAAAAGAGAGACTCCTTTTTTTCAATTCTGATCTAAAATTCCTCTGTATTTTCCGGATGAAAATGAAACTTCAGGGGAAAATGGAGTCAAGGCTCCATTTTTCTCCTTATAAACTCCAAAAACACCCTGAAATCATCCAAAAAACTCCGAACTTTCTCCAAAAAGCCCAATTTTATTATGTTCTGGAAAAAAAGGAGTCATAAAAACTCCAATTTCTCGTGAACTAAAAGATCAGACTCCATTTTTTCCGTAAATTAAAAAATAGAAAAATCCGAAAACTCCGTTTTTTCCACTTCTTTCCGGAGCTAAAGGGAGGAGCAGCTCCATTTTTTCCTTTTCTTTATGAATTTTACCGAGTATATGTAAAATAAGAAGAAACAGAGATTTTAAACTCCAAATTTTCTGGAAGTTCGAATACGGCTCCAAAAACCTCCGAGAAAAAAGAGATGCTCCAAATTTTCCGGAAAAAACTCCGTACAGAAGGAAAGTAACTCTGATTTTTCCGAATAAACTCCTAAGATTCCCGTATTTTCACCTGTTTTTCCACAATTTTCACCTTTTTTGCTGTGGATTCCACCGCAAAAACAGGAAGTTTGTGGAAAGAATCCTTTAAAATCAAGGGTTTGGGGGAGATCTAAAGAAAGAATTAAATTGTTGTGTTGTAAATCAATAGAATGATGGTAAGATACTTGCTGTCTCCGGCGGAATTTTATATACTGGTAGAAAAGCGGAAAGCAGGTGGAAAAATGGGCGGCAGAAAATATGAGTCGGATATGACGAAAAAAGAAAAGCGTGAACTGAGACGACAGCAGTTAAAATCCACACATGGGAAAGCAAGACTGGATTATATATGGACTTATTATAAATTGGAGATGGGTCTGATACTGGTTTTTGTAATTATCGGTGCTCTGGTGATCAACTGGCTTCTTAGTCTGCGATACGATCAGTTTTTATATGTAGGCGTGATCAATAATACTGCCTGCAACGGGGAGCAGATGGCACAGGATTATAAGAAATTTATAGGTAATGACAATAAGTTTGATACCGTTGAGGTGGATTCTACTATGACCATTGATCCGGACAGTGAGATCAGCGATTTTTACGGCTCCTATCGATTTACTGTTTATACTTCCACTTCTGTGCTTGACGCGGTTATTGTGGATGAGGAAACGTTTGAATCTCATAAAGATGTAGGCGTATTCCTGAATCTGGAGGATCTTGTGTCAGAGGCTGATCCGGAAAGTCTGGACAGCATTGCGGACGGCGTAGGACTGGACCTTCAGGGAAATGAAAAGCTTGCTTCTTATGGAGTAAATACAGAAGAGCCTGTATATTTGATGGTAAACAGACAGACTGAAAACGCGGAACATATTGTAGAGTTTATCCGGTTTCTGGAGGAATAAACAGTCAGGAGGAAAAAAATGAGATATCCGAAATTTTTGAAAGATCAGGGAACAATAGGATTTGTGGCACCTTCTTTCGGGTGCAATATAGAACCGTATAAAAGTGCTTTTTTAAATGCCCAGAGAAAATTGAAAGAAAAGGGACATGCCCTGGATCTGGGGCCCAACTGCTATGAGGGCAGCGGCATAGGCATCAGCAGCACCCCAAAAAGCTGCGGACAGGAGCTGACGGATTATTACTGCTCGGATAAAAATGACGTTCTCATATCCTGCGGAGGTGGGGAGCTTATGTGCGAAGACCTGGATTATGTGGATTTTGAAAGAGTGAAAGAGGCGGACCCTAAATGGTATATGGGGTATTCCGATAATACAAATTTTACATTTTTGCTGACTACCTTGTGCGATACGGCCTCCATATACGGCCCGTGCGCGGCGGCATTTGGCATGGAACCCTGGCATCCGGCCATTGAAGACGCTTATGGGCTTTTGAAGGGCGAGAAGCTTACGCTGCATGGATATGATCTGTGGGAAAAGGAAGGGCTTAAAGATGAGGAGCATCCTCTGGAACCCTATCATGTGACGGAGCCGAAAATACTGAAATTTTTCCCCCGGGGACAATCTGTGAAAATAGAAGGGCGTTTCATAGGAGGTTGTCTGGATATTCTGGTAAATCTGCTGGGAACAAAATATGATAATGTGCAAAATTTTATAGAGAAATATAAAGAAGAGGGGATCATATGGTTTCTGGAATCCTGTGACCTGAATGTAATGAGCATACGCCGGGCTCTCTGGCAGATGGAACATGCAGGATGGTTTTCCCATGTAAAAGGGTTTGTTATCGGAAGACCTCTCTGCTATGGAGAAAATCTTATGGGCCTGGATCAATATGACGCGGTGACGGGAATCCTGGAAAAATACGGAGTGCCGGTGATCATGGACGCTGATCTGGGACATTTGCCTCCTATGATGCCTGTGATATGCGGAAGTTATGCCCGCATACAGGCATCAGGCAATAACTGGGAACTGAAAATGGAGCTGAAATAAAAAAGGGGCTGTCGGGAAATAGATAGTTCCAAACAGGGGCAGGCGTAACTCATGAGAGTCA
>CAKNLF010000088.1 GCA_930989305.1 uncultured Roseburia sp.
AACAAACGGAAAATCCGTTTCCGTTTTTCAGAGAAACGTCCAGCAGCACCAGGTCATACGTATTCTTTTCCAGCTGTTCCAGCGCCTCCTTCTGCCCGGGAACAGCGCTTATGGCAAATCCTTCTCCGGTCAAAAACTCTGTCAGAGAACGGATGATACTTTCATCATCTTCAACAAGCAGTATTCGGATCATAATTCTTCCTTTCATTCAGAAATAGTTTGTTAAATTGTATCACGCCACAGGTTTTCGGTTCAACCGTAAAATCCCTCTGTTTTTTTTACACAGATTTTACTTTTGATGTTTTAAGCAACATTTCTTTAACCTTTTTTGTCGCTCAAAACATCATTTTTCTTATTTTCCTTCTTGTTATTGACCTTTGTATTTTCTAATGATAACATACTTTTCAGATATTTCCGGCATGGAACCGCACCTTTGCGTTCCAATTGTCATTTTTGTTATTTAAAACATCAAAAAGGAGAGGTTTTATGAAAAAATTATCTGTAAGTCTTCTTGCTTCTACTATTATACAGAACCGAAAAAGCAAAAAGCTCACTCAGCAGCGGCTTTCTGAACTCACCGGCATTAACCGGGCTATGGTCAGCCGCATTGAGCAGGAAGATTATATTCCCACTATCGAACAGCTGGAAAAACTGGCAGAGGTCCTGGATTTTGAAATCCCGGATCTGTTTGTGGCTTCCGGAGACGGCGCAGAAGCTCTGACTGTGGAACGTCCCTATAAAATTGCCGTAGCCGGCACCGGTTACGTAGGCCTTTCCCTGGCGGTACTGCTGGCCCAGCACAATCCGGTGACAGCGGTGGATATCCTGCCGGAAAAAGTAGATCAGATCAACCGGCATATCAGTCCCATACAGGACGATTATATTGAAAAATACCTGGCAGAAAAGGCTCTGAAGCTCACCGCCACCACAGACGGGGCCAAAGCCTATAAAGACGCGGATTACGTTATTATCGCCGCGCCAACCAACTATGACAGCAAAAAGAACTTTTTTGACACATCCGCGGTGGAGTCCGTAATCGAACTGGTCATGAGCGTTAACGACCACTGTACTATGATCATTAAATCCACAATTCCTGTAGGATATACAGTTTCCGTCCGCAAAAAATACAATACGGACCGTATTATTTTCAGTCCGGAATTTTTACGGGAATCCAAAGCTCTCTATGATAATCTGTATCCCAGCCGGATCATTGTGAGCTGTGATGAAAAGACACGCCACAGCGCCCGGCAGTTCGCCGCTCTCCTGCAGCAGGGAGCCCTTAAGGAGAACATCGATACGCTGTTTATGGGCTTTACAGAAGCGGAGGCTGTAAAACTTTTCGCCAATACTTATCTTGCTCTGCGGGTATCTTACTTTAATGAACTGGATACTTACGCGGAAACAAAAGGACTGAATACCCAGGAGATCATCAACGGCGTATGTCTGGATCCCAGGATTGGAACCCACTACAACAATCCCTCCTTCGGATACGGCGGTTACTGTCTGCCAAAAGACACCAAACAGCTTTTGGCTAACTTCCAGGATGTCCCGGAAAATCTCATTGAAGCCATTGTGGAAAGCAACCGGACAAGAAAAGATTTTATCGCGGACCGGGTGCTCCAGATGGCCGGCGGCTATTCTTACGAGGACGGAGATTTTGATCCTTCCCATGAAAAACAGATTGCCGTAGGCGTCTACCGCCTGACTATGAAATCCAACTCTGATAACTTCCGTCAAAGTTCCATCCAGGGAGTTATGAAGCGCATCAAAGCAAAGGGCGCTACTGTGATCATTTACGAACCCACCCTGGAAAACGGCAGCACCTTTTTCGGCAGCAAGGTGATCAACAATCTGGAACAGTTCAAAAAACAGTCTGACTGCATTATCGCCAACCGCTATGACAGCTGTCTGGATGATGTGAAAGAAAAAGTATATACAAGAGATCTGTTCCGCAGAGATTAGCTATAAGACAATGGAAAAATAAAAATACAGACGGCATGTACGTTTTCCGTACAGCCGCCTGTATTTTTTTCAGTATTTTTCTTCGTTCTGGTTTAACGTCGCTTTTCCGGCTTAGTGATGGAACAGACGGATTCCGGTAAAGCACATTGCCATACCGTATTTGTCGCAGGTTTCGATCACATGATCGTCACGAATGGATCCTCCCGGTTCCGCCACATATTTCACGCCGCTTTTGTGGGCTCTTTCAATATTGTCCCCAAACGGGAAGAAAGCGTCCGATCCCAGAGCTACGTCCGTATTTTTAGCCAGCCATGCTTTCTTTTCCTCAGAAGTAAATACAGGAGGTTTCACTTTAAAGACTTTCTCCCATGCTCCATCTGCCAGCACATCCATATATTCATCGCCGATGTACAGATCAATGGCATTGTCTCTGTCCGCTCGCTTGATACCGTCTACAAACTGCAGTTCCAGCACCTGAGGAGCCTGGCGCAAAAACCAGTTGTCCGCTTTCTGTCCTGCCAGTCTGGTACAGTGGATCCTGGACTGCTGTCCGGCTCCGATACCGATGGCCTGTCCTCCTTTTGCGTAACATACCGAATTGGACTGGGTATATTTTAAAGTGATCAGAGCGATCATCAGATCGATCTTTGCCTGTTTTGGCATTTCCTTGTTTTTTGTTACAACATTGCCCAGAAAATCTTCATCAATCTTCAGTTCGTTTCTTCCCTGCTCAAAAGTAATGCCGAATACCTGTTTTCTTTCCACCTGCTGAGGCACATATTCCGGGTCGATCTCTATAATGTTGTAGTTTCCTTTTTTCTTGCTTTTCAGTATCTCCAAAGCTTCCGGTTCATATCCAGGAGCGATCACTCCATCGGACACTTCTCTTTTGATGATCCTGGCAGTGGAAACATCGCATACGTCAGACAGTGCGATAAAATCTCCGAAGGAGGACATACGGTCCGCGCCCCTTGCCCTTGCGTAGGCGCATGCCAGCGAAGAAAGTTCTCCCAGGTCGTCTACCCAGTAAATTTTGCTTTCCACCTCAGTAAGAGGAAGTCCCACTGCAGCTCCCGCCGGAGATACATGCTTGAAGGATGTGGCAGCCGGAAGCCCTGTGGCCTGTTTCAGTTCCTTTACAAGCTGCCAGCCGTTAAAGGCGTCCAGGAAATTGATATATCCCGGTTTTCCGGACAATACCCGGATGGGAAGTTCTCCCTCTTCCATGTAAATGCGGGAAGGTTTCTGATTAGGGTTGCAGCCATATTTTAATTCCAGTTCTTTCATTTTTACACACCTCTATTTATTTTTATTTACGATCCTTGTCTCATAAGTTCCATCGGCAATATCAATATAACGTACAAACAGAGATACTTTGTTTTCCTCATTCAGACTGTTCCAGAGCAGCTGTGTATATTCGTCGATATCATCCAGGATATCGATCCGCTCCGGTTCCCCCTCAAAACTCGGCAGAGGATTTCCATCGCTCATATACGTATGGATAAAACGTCCCTCTCCCGCAACAGGCGTCTCGTAAGCAAAAGTATACCGGTTACAGCTTTCCGGATTACCGTCGCTGCTTTTTAAGATTGACATGGCAAAGCTGTACTTTCCGTTTTCCACATGCAGGATACCCGAAATACGCGGTGTGTAGTTTGGTCCGTCCGGTTCAAATTCCCGGCAGCGCAAAGACTGCTCAAAAGTCATCTGTTTGTCCATCTGGTCATAAATCGTATCCGTCTGGTCTCCGTTGGTCACAATTGTTTTATTGCCCAGCACACGCACCGGCGCGTAAATGATCAGACTGGGATCCTCCAGCTTTGACGGGTCAAAAGCCTGAGTGCGGATTCCCTCTCCATCTTCTACAAAAATACGGTTCCGGCTGTTGCTGCTCCTTCCCATGATAAAATAAGCAGCTACCGCCTTTTTTCCGTCTCCGGTCTTTCCAATGATGATCCCGCGGCCGGGATAAGCATTTTCTTTTAACTGTTTTTCAATTGATAACTTTTCCATGTGAAAACTTCTCCTTATCTTTTATCAGACTGCCCGGATTTTTTCCGGACCTTGAACTCCCTGGAACTTATTCCTTTGTAATTTTAGTGTAACACGCCGCCGTTCATTTTACAATGAAGCCTCATTTATCAGTGTATTAAATTATTTACTGATTTTTATAAGTATATCTAATATTTTTCTATTTTGTTCCAAAGATACGGTCTCCCGCATCGCCCAGCCCCGGACAGATATAAGCATCTTCATTCAGTCCCCGGTCCATGCATCCAATATAAATCTGTACATCCGGATGTTTTTCACACAGCTTTTTCAGCCCTTCCGGAGCCCCTATGATAAACATACATTTGATCTGCTTTCCTCCGCGGGCTTTAATAAAATCCACTGCCGCACAGGCGGAACCTCCGGTAGCCAGCATGGGATCCAGCAGAATGATCATCCGCTCTCCTATAGGTTCCGGAAGCTTGCAGTAATACTCATGAGGTTCGTGGGTCTTCGGATCCCGATACAGCCCGATATGTCCGATCTTTGCCGCGGGCACCAGAGCAGTGATCCCGTTTACCATTCCCAGTCCTGCTCTGAGCACGGGTACGACCGCCAGCTTTTTGCCGGAAACCACCGGAGTCCTGCATGTTTCTATCGGTGTTTTTACTTCCACATCTTCCAAAGGAAGATCTCTCAGGGCCTCATATCCCATCAGCATAGCGATCTCTTCTGTCAGCTTTCTGAACTCATTGGTTCCCGTATTCTCATCCCGAAGTCTGGATATTTTATGACGGATCAGCGGATGCTCCATAATATGCACATTTTCCATTCATCTTTTCCTCCTGTTATTCTATTTTTCTTATTGTAACATAAATGAATTGTTTCTTTTTATAAAAAAAGAAACAGGTGTTTACAAAAATACCGAAAATATTATTTTACACTGCTATCATAATATGATATTCTTATCTATGAAAAATCTGTTCATATCTGTTTTTTCACTTTTTCATTTTTTTCCATGAGATTATTTTTATTTAGCAAAAAACACATTGGTATTTTTGTTAAATATAATATAATAACTATAAAAAACAGGAGGTTTTATTTATGCCAAGAGGACGTAAAAGCTACACATTAGAAGAACAGCTGGAAATAACAATCAACAGCATTGCAGAAACAGAAGCAGCTTTAAAAGAATTAAAACAGAAAAAGAAAGCTCTGGAAGCTGAGATCAAACAGAAAAATATTGCCGAATTATACGATATGATCCAGCAGTCCGGAAAATCCCTTGATGAAGTAAAGGCAATGCTTCAGTAAACGGGCGCAGGCTTTTTTAAATAAAATGGATGTTTCTTTTCAACAATCTTTAAGATTTTCAAAAAGGAACATCCATTTTATTTTTTTACGAAAAAACTGTCATCGGCCAAAACCAATGACAGCAAAAATTACTTTTTTGATTATTCTTTATAAAGTTCCATCCTGTATTTTACCGGTTATTTTCTTGAAAGGAAATCATCTCTTTTCCATTATAGGATACCGTTATTTTATCCCCTGGTTCCAGGAAAAGCAGTTCTTCATTTTCCGACACTTTCTGACGATAAATTTCATTTTCTTTCGTAATGATATATACATAGGTATTGCCGTCTATATCAATATATTTTATATCGGAAATTGTGATATTTTTTTCGCCTTCTGCCTGAAGAGGACGGGACTGTTCTTCCGTATTTTCATTTACTCCGCTCTGACTGTCCGGATCCGTTTCTCCTCCTCCAAGTAGTTTTCTGTATTTCTGGAGACATTCTTCCTGGGTATCCCCGGTTGTAACCAGATTATACTGTTCTACGTTTACCGCCGCGTACAGTTTCACCAGACCGCTTGCGTCTTTCAGCACCATGATGTAGGTAGGTTCTCCATCCACATTAATAAGAGAAGGGAAACTTGCCTGATAACGTTTTTCCTGAACTTCTCCCTCCGCAGCGGACATAGCTGATTTTTCATCCGCTCCTGCCACTTCGTAATAGTGAGTTTCCCCGGTCCTTTCATTTGCCATAATAAAACCGATATTGGAACTGTCGCCGTTTACAGAAGTAATGCCTGTATAAATCCAGATATCCCCGTCCTTGGCTACATATCCGTAATCATTCAAAGGAACTGCGTCGCCGGAATCCTCTTCTTCTTCGCTGGCGGAATACATAGTCACCCGTTTGCATCCTTTTTTGCCGATTACACTGTTGATAAATCCGTTCTGGAGTTTTCCGTACCAGTTATACTGCTGGCAGAGGAGATCCCCATCAAACACCACGTCCACCCATCTGGGAACATCTGCCGCATCATAATACTGTGAGCTGCCGTCCGCGGGATTTACGATAATCGCTCCTTTTACAGTTGTTCCCCCAAACAGCATGACCTTTTTTGTATAAACCGAAGCAACATAATAAGGCGTACCTTTTTCATCAATTTCAAAATGAAGGTTGCCAAACATAGCCGTAGGATATCGCATACGTATGTGCCGGGCCAGATCCTGTCCCAGATAAGCGGAAGGCACATATTTCATTCCCTGGGAAGCTTCTTTATAATCCGCGGACATAGAAACCGGATCTACCGTTACATATCCCGGTATTCCCTGAGAACGGTTGTTGATCCATTTGAAAAATCCCGCATATTCCAAAGGCGCCACTTTCAAAGGTTTTCCGTTATAATCGATCTGGGTATAATCACCGGAAACATCATACTGACTAACTACGCTGGACAAAGATCCGATCTCTCTGTCCCCCAGCATCTGGGCTGAATAAGTATCCATTAAGGCTATGGAATCCGTATTTAACGTTTCCGCAAGATCCTCTTTAAATACAGAATCCTCTACTGTCATAATAGACGCGTATTTCCCTGCATGAAACATAGTGGATCCTCCAATTGCGATCAGGATCAGCACTCCCACAATAACAGCAGGGATCAAAAACAGTTTCCCGTTTCTGTAATTCTGATACTCTTTTTCCGCCGTTCCTACACCGCCTTTTATTTCGCAAAGTACAAGGTAACTTACTGCTTTTACAATCAAAAAAATTACTACTGCCGCGATCAGCGCTGCCCAGAATCCCACTGCTCTCACATTAATAGCGAATAAGGTAAAATAAAACGTCACCGCCATAATGATCACCGTTACGATCAGGGCGATCAAGATTGACTGAAACCGTATCTTACCGGCTTGGGTTCCCCGTTGTTTTTTATCATGGACCTCGCAGTTTTTATACTTCTTTTCCCGCTTTTTTCGTTTTTCTTTTTTTGGTTTTTCCATTTTTCTTCTCCTTTTTCTTTCCTCAAGGGGAGCGTCATATTTCTCATTTCCCGTAAACAAGTTTCCGTGAGTTTTCATAAAACAAAAAAGACTTTTGCCACACAAAAAAGTATGACAAAAGTCTCGCTGTTTAATTCTAACCGAGTGCATTCCTGGCGCACTGTACTGACGATTTTGAAACGCTTACGCGTCGCTACTCCCTTTTGCTGAGACTATCATATCCTGACAATTGGCAAATGTCAATACATATTTTACGCCTTCATAAAATCTTAAATTTACCCGGATTTTAATTCTTAAAACTGTGGACCGGAGCCGGGATCCTGCCCCCTCTGTTAATAAATTTCTCGCAGGAATAATGATTTACCGGCATGATCGGCGCGTAACCCAAAAGTCCGCCGAACTGAGCCATTTCTCCCACATCTTTTCCGATCACCGGAATCAGCCTTACAGCTGTAGTCTTCTGATTGATCATACCGATGGCCATTTCATCTGCAATGATGCCGGACAAAGTGCTTGGGGAAGTATGTCCCGGCACTGCGATCATGTCCAGTCCTACAGAACATACGCATGTCATGGCTTCCAGTTTTTCCAGAGTCAGAGCATTTGCCTGTACCGCATCGATCATTCCCTGATCTTCGCTGACCGGAATAAATGCTCCGCTGAGGCCTCCTACATAGGAAGACGCCATAATGCCGCCTTTTTTCACCTGATCATTCAGCAGCGCAAGGGCAGCTGTTGTTCCAGGCGCTCCTGCGTATTCCAGACCGATTTCCTCCAGGATCTCAGCTACACTGTCTCCCACAGCCGGCGTAGGCGCCAGAGACAAATCAATGATCCCAAAGGGTATCCCCATCCTTCTGGATGCTTCCTGGGCTACCAGCTGGCCTACACGGGTAATCTTAAAGGCTGTCTTTTTGATCGTCTCGCAAAGTACTTCAAAGTTTTCTCCCCGCACTGCTTCCAAAGCTTTCTTTACCACGCCCGGGCCGCTGACTCCTACATTGATCACAGCGTCCGCCTCGGTCACGCCGTGGAACGCACCGGCCATGAAAGGGTTGTCATCGGGAGCGTTGCAGAACACTACCAGCTTTGCGCATCCCAAAGAATCATTGTCCTTGGTAAATTCCGCAGTTTCATGAACGATCTCTCCCATGAGCTTTACCGCGTCCATATTGATACCTGTCTTGGTGGATCCCAGATTGACAGAGCTGCAGATCCTCTCAGTACATGCCAGGGCCTCCGGTATGGAGCGGATCAGCAGTTCATCGCTCTTTGTCATACCTTTGGATACAAGAGCGGAATAGCCGCCGATAAAGTTAACGTTCACTTCTTTTGCCGCCTTGTCCAGTGTCTTTGCAATGGTCACATAGTCCTGAGGCGCGCGGCAGGCAGCGCTTCCTATAAGGGAAATAGGCGTAATAGAGATCCTTTTATTAACTACCGGAATGCAGTAGTCTCTTTCAATCTCATTTCCGGTCTCTACCAGTTTCCCCGCAAGGGTGGTGATTTTTTTGTATATATTCTGATTTAACGTTTCCAGATCAGAATCAATGCAGTCCAGAAGACTGATACCCAGCGTAATTGTCCTTACGTCCAGATTCTCCTGTTCTATCATCGCATTCGTCTCATTGACTTCGAACATGTTGATCATATAGTTTTCCCCTTTTGTCTCTTGCTTGTTTACAGTCTGTGCATTTTATCAAAAATTTCTTCCCTCTGGCATTTGATGGAAACACCGATCTCTTCGCCCAGTTTTTCCAGATCTGCCGCGCAGTCCGCAAAAGTTTTCTTTGCCGCCTGCATATCTACGATCATCATCATATTAAAAAATCCCTGAACAATGGTCTGAGAAATATCCAGCACGTTGATCTGATTTTCTGAAAGATATGTACACACTTTCGCGATGATCCCTACAGTATCTTTTCCCACTACAGTAATGATTGTTTTGCTTGCTGTATTTTCCATTTTCTTTCCTTTCTCTGCGCGTTCCCTGCGCTGTGCTTTATTTTAAACGCATACCAGTTCCGACACCTGATCCCGTCTGGCCACGGTAATGGGGAAATCACTTCCTTTATATGGATTTTCTCCCATAGTCACTTCCAGACGCACTGTCTCATAAGCCAGATCCGGATAATTATTTTCTTTGCTCAGATGCCCCAGTATGACCTTTTTAAACCCGTCATGCAAAAGTTCTCCCAGAAGCTGTCCGGACAATTCATTGGACAGATGTCCATTGTCTCCCAGGATCCTTTTTTTCAGATAATAGGGATACGTCCCTACTTCCAGCATATGTACATCATGATTGGCTTCTAACAATAATACATCTAATCCCTGCATTTTGTCTACAAGATGATCGTCATATTTTCCAAGGTCCGTAAGCACCGCCATGGATTTTTTGCCGCTGCGCATGATATACGCCACCGGTTCCGCCGCATCATGGGAAGTCCGCACCGGACATATTGTCATATCTCCGATCACAAATTCCTGCTCTGGCACCACCGGACAAAACAGGCTTTCATCCACTTTTCCAATAGCCTGTTTCTCCACGATCCAGTCAATCGTACCCTTTGTCGCGTACATGGGGATCCCGTACTTTCTGGCCAGTACTCCCAGACTTTTAATATGGTCAATATGTTCATGAGTCACCAGGATTCCCTGTATTTCCTCGGTTTTCAGACCGATTTCATTTAATCCCGCCTCAATCCGTTTACCGCTGATCCCGGCATCTATCAGCAGGTGGCTTTCTTCTGTACCTGCATAGATACAGTTTCCGCTGCTTCCGCTGGCTATACTGCACATTTCCATTTTCCTACCTCCGGGGATTCGGATAAATCCCTCTTTTCTCTAATTTCTCTCTGATCTGGTCAAAAGCCTGTTCCGGCGTCCCGTTGTTGTCGATCACTTCTTCGCATTTAGCCCGGTACGTCTCTTCCGGCAGCTGACTGTCAAAGATACTCTGTATTTTTTCCTGGGAATAGCCCCTGGATGCCTTTAACCGCATTCTCCGGTTTTCCGGAGAAGTATAAATATACCAGAGTTCATCACAAATTTTATCATACTGTTCCTCAATGAGCAATGCCGCTTCCAGCACGATCAGATCCAGTGTTCCTTCCTCTTTTGCGCTTTTTACACTGTCTATGACGTATTTTTTTACCGCGGGATGCACGATCCCGTTCAGCTGTTCCCGCATTTCCTGATTCGAAAAGATCAGACGGGCCATTTCCGGGCGGTCAATGCTGCCGTCCGGGGCCCATATCTTTTCCCCGGCAAACAGATCCCGCAGTCTGTTATAGCACAAAGTTCCGGGCTCCATCAGATCATGGGCGATGGTGTCTGCCAGCATGACTTTTCCCTTGTAATTCTCACGCAGATACGCGAGGATTTCTGATTTTCCGGCTCCTACGCCTCCGGTAATCCCAAGAAACAACATTTTGTTTCCTCCCTGTCATTTGTCATTTTATCATTTCGCCGGCACATCCCTGTCAGTGGGCTTCGTACCAGTTCCGTCCTTCTTTGGTATCAGTTTCCAGTTTCACTTCCAGATGGGTCGCATTCTGCATCTCTT
>CAKNLF010000089.1 GCA_930989305.1 uncultured Roseburia sp.
AAGCTTTCCATATATCAGAGAAGATCCGGGTATATGGGAAGCTTTTTATATGGGGGTAATCTTATCAGAGGATTACATCAGACCGGCGTGCTGGAGCAGTTTCCAGCCGTTCAGGAAAATGACCAGAAGTCCAACGATCAGCAGCATTTTCTTCACCGGTACGATTTTGCACAGATAAGCGCCGATGGGAGCGGCGATCACTCCGCCGATGATCAGTCCGAGAATAATCGAAGTGTAGGAACGGAAGTCCTGGAGCAAGGCTACAAAGGCGGTAGTCTCCGCAATGGTCACAAAGAATTCCACAGTGTTTACTGTACCGATGGTCTTGCGAGTGTCATGTCCGGAAGCCAGCAGTGTAGAAGTGACCACAGGGCCCCATCCTCCGCCGCCCATGGCGTCGGTAAAGCCGCCGGCTACGCCCAGACCGATGGCATAGTTGCCGAATTCCCGGGGCTTTTCCGGCTTTTTGAAGGCCTTGGATACAATGATGATACCCATGACAACCAGATACAGATCAATGATAATGTCCAGAATGTGGCTTTCAAATTCTACAAGCAGATAGGCGCCTAATGCTCCGCCGATAATGCCGGGAAGCAGGAGTTTGAAGAAAAGTCCCTTGTGGACATTTTTTAATTTCAAATGAGAAAGGCCGGAAATGAAAGTGGTAAAGATTTCCGATACATGGACGCAGGCGCTGGATATGGCAGAGGGAACCCCTGCAGAACGCAGGAAGGTATTGCTGGAAACGCCGTATGCCATGCCCATAGTTCCGTCAATCAGCTGGGCGAAAAAACCTAAAATAATAAAAATCAAAATACTTGGCATAAAAACCTCCTGAAAGCAAACGTTTGTGCAAATAAAATGTTGATTTAGTTAGGAAAATACAATAAAATTAATAAATCACCAGGTAATTTTAAGAAAGATCATAGAAAAAAACAACAAAAATAAGTCAAACGATTGCTGAGGAGGAAGACTATTGTCTCTGAAAAAAATTGCTGAAATGACCGGGGTGTCTGTATCTACGGTATCCAGAGTGCTGAATCAAAAAAATGAGTCCTGCGCGTCAAAGCAGGTAAAAGAAAAAATATGGCAGGCAGCGGGAGAAATCGGGTATCAGCCCAATGTATATGCCAGAAGTTTGAAGAAAAAAGAAAGTCCGGAAGAAAGCGTCCGGATTTCAGTTGTTATGGCCCGAAACGGAAGGGCCAGCAAAGATCCTTTTTTTGAAGAATTGTGCAGGCATCTGCAAAGTGAATTTGTGCAGGCGGGATGCCGTCTTGGAAAGATCCTGTACGCGGGAGAGAAGGGAACGAAGGTGTTTGTGGATCAGAAAATCCCGGATGGAGACGGCTATATTATTCTGGGGAGATGTCCAGCAAAGCTGCTGACGGCGCTGCAGGAGCGCACAGAAAATTTGATCGGGATCTGGCGGAATCCAGCCGCTCTGCCTATGGATGAAGTGATCTGCAGAGGGGATAAGGCGGCAGAGATGGCTATTGAATATCTGCTGAGTCTGGGACATCGCAAGATCGCCTATATAGGGGACTGCTCTTATGAAAACAGGTACGTGGGATACAGCGAATGTCTTATAAAAAATAAGATTCCAATCGATTATCCGCTGATCTATGATGTAGCCCAGACAAGAGCGGCAGGAGCCAGAGCTATGGAAAATCTGCTCCGGACAAATGGAGCGACTGCTGCGCTGTGCGCAAATGATGAATTGGCCCTGGGTGCCCTGGAAGAACTGAAAAGGCAAAAAAGAAACCGGAAAAATCCCATATCCGTGATTTCTATTGACGATATCCGGGAAGCCGGGGAAGCAGGACTGACAACCATACATATGCCTCAAAAAGACATGGCGCATATGGCGGTAATGCTCCTGCTGGACAGGATCAAAAAAGGGCATCAGGAGAAACTGTGTCTCGAGATGCCCTGCAATTTAATGGAACGGGAGAGCTGTTATTATCTGATACCCTGAAGTATCAGATGTGCAGTCCCAGCTCAGCTGCATGCTGTTCCACTACTTCACGGTCGCTGAAATGATGTTTCACGCCGCAGATTTCCTGATAGTCTTCGTGGCCTTTTCCGGCGATCACGATCACATCTCCATCCTGGGCGTGTTCCAGGGCGTAACGGATCGCCTGGGAACGGTCTTCGATCATAATGTAGCTTCCGTTGGCTTTTTTCACTCCGGTAAGGATGTCATTGATAATGTCCGAAGGTTTTTCAAAACGGGGATTGTCCGAGGTGATAATGGAAAAGTCCGCCAGTTTGGAAGAAACTTCGCCCATTTCATAGCGGCGTACTTTGGAACGGTTGCCGCCGCATCCGAACAGCGCCACCAGACGTTTCGGGTGATATTCCCGCAGCGCCAGAAGAAGACTTTCCAGACTCATGGCGTTGTGGGCGTAATCGATCATCAGAGTAAAGCGGTCTGAGACAGGAACGATTTCCACACGTCCTTTTACCTGAACTTCTTTCAGCACGTTTTGGATCAGCTTCAGATCTTTTGTGAAATGCAGACATACGGCAATGGCTGTCAGGGAATTATATACGCTGAACCGGCCGGGGATATCCACTTCCACTTCCATATCGGCTTTCCCGGTAAGGTGATAGCGGATGCCCAGCACACCGGGTTTTGTAAACAATTCCAGGTCAGAAGCTTTCAGGTCCGCGTCTTTTTCCAGACCGAAAGTCTCAATGGAGCAGGAGGCGTCCCGGATAATATCGGACACGTAAGGATCATCCGCGTTTACAATACCGTGACGGCACTGTTTGAACAGCATGGCCTTACACCGGAGATAATCCTGAAAATCTTTGTGCTCTGTGGGGCCGATATGATCTTCGGACAGGTTGGTAAAAATTCCGTAGTCAAACGTAAAACCGGATACCCGGTGGAGCATCAGTCCCTGAGAGGAGACTTCCATTACAACGCACTGACATCCGGCTTCTACCATTTTCGCAAAGGTTTCCTGGATAATGTAAGACTCCGGAGTGGTATTGGCAGCAGGTGTATGCTCATCGCCGATGATAGTTTCAATGGTGCCGATCAGACCGGTCTTTACTCCGGTTTTTTCCAGAACGGATTTTACCATATAGGTAGTAGTAGTCTTGCCTTTGGTGCCGGTAATGCCGATGGTAGTCAGCTTTTGAGCCGGATTGCCGAAGTAATCTGCGGACATGCATGCCAGGGCGCAGCGGGTATCGGATACCCGGATTACCGTAATATCAAAGGGGTCCAGCTGTGCTGCCACGTCTTTTTCCACGATGATGGCGGCAGCGCCTTTTTCAGCCACCTCACCGGCGAACTCATGGGCGTCCCGGGCTGTGCCGCTGATGCATACGAACACATCTCCCTTTTGAACTTTACGGGAATCATATACCAGAGCGGAAATCTCCGTATCAATATTGCCCTTTACACAGGTGTATTCAAATTTCTTTAGTAGATTTGAAAGTTTCATTGCAGCCTCCTGAATTATATTTCTATTTCACCGGTGCAGACGGTTTCTGCCGGTCCGGTCATATAGACCGTATTTTTTCCCTGGTCATAGCAGATCTGCAGATCGCCGCCCAGAAGATGGACTGTGATTTCATTGTCGGTCAGGCCGTTGATCACACAGGCCACTGCGCTGGCGCAGGCGCCGGTGCCGCATGCCAGTGTCTCTCCAGAGCCTCTTTCCCACACGCGCATCTGGATATTTTTGCGGTCGTCCACATGGATGAATTCCGTATTGATCCGTTCCGGAAACCAGGGATGGTTTTCAAAAAGCGGTCCGATTTTTTCGATATCGATCTGCTGCACATCATCCACATAGACAATCCCGTGGGGGTTTCCCATAGAAACGCAGGTGATGGAGTATTCCTGCTGATCGTGGCCGGATATCTGTATGGGGTATTCCCGGATGACCGGTTCTGCGCAGCCTGGGATGGATACGGGGATCTTGTCCGGAGTCAGTTCAGGGGCGCCCATATCTACGGTAACGGTTTTTACCAGGCCGTTTTCTGTATGGAGCCGGAGCGTTTTGACGCCGGAGAGGGTTTCTACTGTGATCATGGTTTTAGCTGTCATTTTATTATCATAAACATATTTAGCCACGCAGCGGATGCCGTTCCCGCACATTTTGCCTTCGGAGCCGTCAGCGTTATACATGGCCATTCTGAAATCCGCTGTTTCGGAAGGACAGATACAGATCAGGCCATCGGATCCGATGCCAAAATGACGATCGCTGACTTTGATAGCTGTGGCGCCCGGATCGGACACTGTTTCTTCAAAACAATTTACATAAATATAATCATTTCCACAGCCGTGCATTTTCGTAAATTTCATAGATTACATCCTTTCCTTTGACATCTTGATTAAGTATAAATTTTAGCATAAATTTGCGGAAAAATCATCGGTACAGGGGAATTTTCACAGCTTTTAGTTAGTTTATGTGGGAAAAAGCCCTTTCATGAATAGACCGTGGGAAAAAATGCCGGAAATAATTGACAGAAATATCCGAATAGAGGATACTGAATACAAAAGGCGCGGCCTATGACAGCGGCCGCAGACAGGAGGAGACAGTATGGCTGTAAAAATTAACGGGATAAACCATTTTGCTATCAGTGTGGCGGATCTGGAAGAAACAATAAAATGGTATTCGGACATTTTCGGATTTACGGTAGTGAACCGATCGGAAATACCGGGAGCGGGAATCCGGGTGGCTCATATGCAGGGAACCGGATTTTTGCTGGAAGTATTTGAGGCGCCGGGATCCGCTCCTTTGCCGGAGGACAGAAAAATCCCAAACAGGGATCTGATGACGCAGGGCAACAAACATATGTCCTTTGGGGTACCGGACGGAAGAAAAGCAAAAGAGCAGCTGGAAGCTCTGGGAGTGGAAGTGGCTATGGTAGCGGAAGTGGACGATACTTACGGGGTATTTATCCGGGATAATACAGGCAACCTGATCGAGATTTTTGAAGAAAAAGGGGACGTGGTTTTTAACCAGCACAAATAAGGAGGACGAAATGGCTTTATTTATATGTTATTCCAAATGTTCCACCTGCAAAAAGGCGGAAAAGTGGCTGCAGGAAAATAATATTTCCTATACAGTCAGACCTATCAAAGAGGAAAACCCCACAAAAGAGGAACTGGCTCTCTGGCATGAAAAAAGCGGTCTGGATATTAAGCGGTTTTTTAATACCAGCGGCAATTTATATAAAGAGATGAAACTGAAAGATAAATTGCCGGAAATGTCACTGGAGGAAAAACTGGACCTTCTCTCCACAGACGGCATGCTGGTAAAACGGCCGATCTTTGTGGATCAGGATACCGTATTGGTGGGATTTAAGCAGGCGGAGTGGGACGCCTGGAAAGAAAGCAGAAATCAATAAGTTACTGGCAGGAGACACAGGCGTCAAAAGATCCGGAAACGGATTTTTTGACGCTTTAATTATTGTATAAAAAAGACCATTTTACGAATACTACATTTATCCAGACAATGAAGATAAATCGAAAAATGTAAAATGGAGGAATTTTCTATGAAAGCAACCGGAATCGTGCGTAGAATAGATGACCTGGGAAGGGTCGTAGTGCCCAAAGAGATCAGGCGTACATTAAGGATCAGGGAAGGAGACCCTCTGGAGATTTTCACAGACAGGGAAGGGGAGATCATTCTGAAAAAATATTCGCCCATCGGAGAACTGGGACAGTTCGCGGGGCAGTATGCGGAAAGCCTTGCGAAGACTTCCGGCTGCCTTGCTTGTGTCACAGACCGGGATCATGTGATCGCCGCGGCAGGCAGCGGGAAAAAGGACTTTGAAGGGAAAGCCATCAGCACTCAGCTGGAAGCTCTTATAGAAGACCGGGAAAATGTAGTGGCTAATAAGCCGGAAAAAGAGCTAATCAAGATCACAGTGGACGACGCGGGGGAATATGTTTCCCAGGCGGTGAGCACAATTATAAGTGAAGGTGATGCAATCGGAGCGGTAATCCTGTATAATAAAAACGAAAATGAAAAAATGGGTGAAACAGAAGACAAGCTGGTGCGTACCGCGTCAGGTTTTCTGGGAAAACAGATGGAGCAGTAGAAATATATGGTACAGGAATTTTCAAGAACAGCCCTTCTTCTTGGAGAAGAAGGGGTACATAGACTGGAACAGGCAAGAGTGGCGGTGTTCGGCGTGGGAGGCGTAGGCGGATACGCGGCGGAAGCGCTGGCCAGAAGCGGAGTGGGCACGATTGATCTGATCGACAAAGATACGGTAAGCCTGTCCAATATAAACAGGCAGATCATAGCGCTGCACAGTACGGTAGGCAGATATAAGACGGATGTGATGAAGGAACGGATCCTGGATATCAATCCCATGGCAAAGGTCAATACCTATGCCTGTTTTTTTCTGCCGGAAACAGCGGGGCAGTTTGATTTCAGACAGTACGATTACGTGATAGACGCAGTAGATACAGTAAGCGCCAAGATCCAACTGATCCTTCAGGCGAAGGAAGCGGGAGTGCCTGTGATCTCCAGTATGGGAGCAGGGAACAAGCTGGATCCCGCAGGCTTTCAGGTGGCGGATATTTCACAGACATCCGTATGCCCTCTGGCAAAAGTCATGCGCAGGGAATTAAAGAAAAGAAATATCCGAAATGTGAAGGTGGTATATTCAAAAGAAGAAGTAAAAAAACCTCTGGAGGAAGAACGGGATGACCAGAGCGGAAAGCCTGTTCCCGGGAGCCTGGCGTTCGTGCCCTCTGTGGCGGGACTGATCCTGGCAGGAGAAGTGATCCGGGAACTGGCAGCAGGGATGAAGGAGTGAGCGACCATTGATCAAATTTATTCAGACAGCGGACATCCATCTGGGTCTGGAGCCGGATAAGGGAAGTCCATGGAGCGAGAAGCGGAAAAAAGATATTTTCAGGTCTTTTGTTAATGTAGTGGAGCAGGTAAAAAAAGAACAGGCGGATCTGCTTTTGATCCCGGGGGATCTGTTTCATAGGCAGCCCCTTAAACGGGAGCTGAAAGAAGTAAGCAGTCTGTTTGCAGAGGTGGCGCCGGCTCATGTAGTGCTGATCGCGGGAAATCACGATTATCTGCATCCCAGGTCCTATTACAGAAATTTCCCCTGGCCTGAAAATGTACATATGCTAATGGATGAGCAGCTGGGAAAAATCCGGCTGCCGGATCTGGATACAACTGTATGGGGCTGCAGTTTCTGGAAACCGGAAGACGGGCGCAGGATCTATCGCAGGGAACGGATCCGGGAACCGGGACTCCATATTCTGCTGGGACATGGAGGGGATGAAAAGCATCATCCCTTTTCCACGGAAGAAATCCGGGAGGCGGGGTATGATTACGCTGCTTTCGGACACATTCACAGACCGGGGCAGCTGGTTCCGGACAGGATCGTCATGTCCGGAGCGCTGGAGCCTACGGACTGCAATGATTTCGGCCCTCACGGATACTGGTCCGGGACCCTTTCCAAAGGAGGCTGCAGAGTTCAGTTCCATTCGGTGAAAAATTGCGAATATAAAAAGCGGGAAATTCCGGTGACTCCGAAAATGGGAAGTTACCAGATCCTAGAACAGACAAAAGAAGCCCTGGCAGACCGGGAACCATGGGAAATTTCCCATGTGATCTTTACCGGACGCAGAGATAGTGAAGTGGAGCTTCCAATAGAAGAGGCGGGACAGCTTCAGCGGGTGGTGAAGCTGCTGGATAAGACCCAGCCGGATTACCAGTATGATAAACTGAAAGAAGAACATAAGGGAACCCTTTTGGAGCTGTTTATCCGGGAAATGGAGAGCCGGGAGGACAGCAGGCTCAATGAAGAAGCGCTGTATTACGGCGTACATGCAATACTGGAAGCAATGGAGCGATAAGGATATGATCATTAAGGAAGCGGATATTAAAAAATTCGGGGGTTTGGAAAACAGAAAAATACAGTTTTCCCCGGGGATCAATGTGATCTATGGAGAAAATGAAAAGGGCAAGACTACCTTACAGCAGTTTTTGAAAGCCATGCTGTTTGGTATGGAAAAAAAGAGGGGAAAAATGTCAGCCTCAAATCCTTATATGAAATATGAGCCCTGGGATACGCCTTCATATTTTGTGGGCAGCCTGCTGTTTGAAACAGGAGGAAAAGAATTTTATCTGGAGCGAAACTTTTATCATAAGGAAAACAGCGCCCGTCTGGTGAACACGAAGGATCTGGAAGAACTGTCTGTGGAGCAGGGAGATCTGCAGATGCTCCTTGGGGGCGTATCGGCAGCAGCCTATGAAAATACCTTCTGTGTTTTTCAGGAGCAGAAAGGACCCGGGAAGGATCTGTATGAAATGATCCGGGATGAGAAGAGCAATTTTTCCGCTACCGGGGATGGCAGTTTTCAGCTGTCCAGAGCGCTGGCTTTGCTGGGGGAGGAACAAAAAAAGACAGAAAAGAAGCAAAAAGAGCTGGAACAGGAAAGAGAAAAGAAGCGAAAAGAGCTGGCTGTCAAAGAGGAAATGTTAGGAGAAGAGATCAGACAGCAGCAGGGAAAGCTTTGTGAAAAAAAGGCGGAGATGGAGCTCTGGCGAAAAAACATTCTGGAAAAGAAAGTTGTTTTGCCGGAGAGAAGACAGTCTGAAGATACAGAACAGGAATCCGGCATGCTCCATGAAAAAAGACAATGGAATCCGCTGATTGTGGCAGGAATCGTTTGTTTTTTGCTGAACCATCTGCTGAGAGACATGCTGAAGCTGCCGACAGGCGTGTGGTTCCTTTTCCAGTGTGTGTTTGCACTGATGGCAGTCTGGGGGATTGTTATGACGGCACGCCGAAAACACGGGGAACAGGCGGAGCGCATAAGGAAAGAACAGGCGCGGCAGGAGGAGAACAGGAGAAAAGCCCAGGCAGAGGCGGGAGCGGATGATGCCCGGGCCAATCTGCAGTCTTTGAAAGGCGCGGCTGCGGCTATAGAAGAAACCCTTCAGGAAAAGGAAATCCAGAGGGAAAATATACAGCAGCAGAAAGGGGAATATGACCAGCCGGGCACAGAGGAGAAGGAGCTGATGCAAAAAACAGAGGCGGCGCGGCTGGCCTGCGGGATCCTTGGAAATCTGGCAGGAGGTCTGCGGGATGAAAAGGACGATCTGTTAAACGAGCAGATGTCATCGATCCTCTCCTGCATTACCGGCGGGAAATACGATCATGTATTGTTGGATGAAAAGAAAGGAGTGCAGAATGTGGTCCGGATGTCGTCCAGAAATCCGGAATGCTACAGCGAGGCTACCATGCAGCAGATTTATTTTGCTTTTCGTATGGCTGCGGGAAGAATGCTGATCCGGGAGGAGCCGCTGCCTTTTCTGCTGGATGAAGCCTTTTCCGGTTATGATGAAAAGCGTCTGACAAATGTGCTGAAATGGCTTGGGGGAGAAGAAAACCAGATTTTGATTTTTACCTGCAGACATCTGGAGGGGGAAATCCTGCGAAAAGAGGGCATTGCTTTTTCAGAAATACGATTATAAGTTAATTTTATATTGTTTTAGAGTTAAATTTGTGAGAAAATGTAAGTTAGGAAATTTAGAACTATGCAATGAAATTCATCAAAGGAGATAAAAAATGGACATAGACCTTAGTCATTTAAAGGAGCCGTGCGTCTGTGGAAAGAAACATGATTTTGCAGTTCGGGAAATTTACATCGAGTCAGGGGCGGTAAAGCGTCTGGGCGATATTCTTCAGGAATTCCAGAATCCTGCGTTTATCTGTGACAGCAATACACGGGCGGCGGCGGAACCGTTTTTAGAAGAGGAGTTTAAAGATTATCCGGTAATCGAACTGAATCCTCAGGGCCTGCGGGCCGACAATGTCAGTGTGGAGAAAGTGTTAAAACAGCTGGACTTCTGCGACAGGGGATGCAGCGCCGTACCGGTGGATATCCTGGTGGCTATCGGAACGGGGACTATACACGAGCTGACCCGTTACTGCGCCGTGGAATACGGGATCCCCTTTGTATCGGTGCCCACGGCAGCCAGCGGCGACAGTTTCGCCACTGCGGTGGCGGCGATCACCTGGGACGGTATGAAAAAGACTTTTCCGGCAGTTGCGCCGGAATGGATCCTGGCGGATACGGATATTTTTTCAAAGGCTCCCTATCGGCTGACGGCGGCCGGTATATCTGACTTAATGGGAACTTATATTGCTTTAATTGACTGGAAAGTTGCGAATTTACTCACGGGAGAGTACATATGCCCGGAAATATGCAATCTGCAGGAAGAAATGATTAAAAATACGGAGCGGGAACTGGATGATATCCGGGACAGGGATACGGAAAGCATGGAGAAGCTGATGTACGCCCTGATCTTGTCCGGCCTGCACATGCAGATGGCCTGCACTTCAAGGCCCATATCCGGAGCGGCTCATCATGTGGCTCATCTGCTGGATATGGAAACAGCGGATTATGATCAGACACTGCTTCACGGAGAAAAGGTGCTGGCGGGGCTGATGCTGGTGCTGAAGGAATACAAAAAGCTGGAAGAAAGCATCCGCGCCGGCAAAGCAAAAGTTCAGAATGAAACAATGAAAGGCCTGGAATACGGACTTTTGGAAAAAGAATTCGGTACAGGCAGCCTTTTTGAAGAAGTGATCGCGGAAAATACGCCGAACCCTCTGGAAGATATTGATCTGGAGCTTCTGGAAGAATCTCTGGATCAGATCGGCGAACTGATCGACGATCTGCCGGAACCGGAGCATTTGATGAAAAAGCTGAAAAAAGCGGGATGTCTGTCCGCTTTGCCAAAGCTGAA
>CAKNLF010000090.1 GCA_930989305.1 uncultured Roseburia sp.
TGAAGCCTTGAAAAATCAATGGTTTTTGAGGATTAGATAGTTAAATTTTAATTTTATTACACATCCAGGCTCCGATCTGTATAATATCGTTCCTTTCCGCCATCGGTTGAATCTTGATTCCGATGCTGATTTAACTTATTATATTATAGTATAAAAATCACACTAATTCAATGTGGTGTTCTCTGGGTTTTTTCGCGGAAAACATCAGAAAAAGGAATATAAAACAATGAAAAAAGAGACAAAAAATATCATAAGTATTTTGCAGCAGAGATATCACAGCCAGCCGGGAAGAGTTCTTTACCGTTTCCTGGATTACAACTCTGAAGGCCGCTGCTCCATTGAAGACCACACGATCCAGGAAATCTACGAAAAGTCCCTTCAGATGGCGTTCACTCTGAAGTCAAAAGGTCTGCAGAAGGGAGACCGTGCGGTTATTTTTTCCATGCAGGATTTCGGCACGATCTACGCCGCGCTGGGATGTATGATGCTGGGCGTTGTATTTACCATTATCCCGCCTCCTCTTGACGAGGGCAAAGTGGACCGCTTTATCGCAGTATTAAAATCCTGCAGCCCAAAGGCGCTGATCTCAAACTACGGACTGGAAAAATCATCCAATACCAAGATCACTTCCAGACTGCTGCGGGAAGCCTTTTTTAACGTAATACGGCTGAAACGGATCTATACAGACAAGATGCTTCCTTATATAAAGCCGGAGATCATCACTAACGTTTATGACAATGACCTTGTGTATCTCCAGTATACTTCCGGTTCCACCAGTGCGCCAAAGGGCGTTCGGATCACTCAGAAAGCTCTCATGAAAAATATGGAGCAGTGTGAAAACGTATATGATTTTAACCACAGTACCTTAGGCACCTGGGTTCCTTATTTCCATAATCTGGGACTGGTCATTACCATATTCATGCCCATCTGCACGGAAAATGCCACTGTTTATAATCTCCAGACTCTTCAGTTTCTGGAAAATCCAAAACTGTGGATCAAGATGCTGTCTGACTTTAAACTGACCCTTACAGTAGGACCGGGTTCGGCTTATGACGCCTGCACCCGTATTTTTACTCCCGAGGAAGCCGCCAAATACGATCTGTCTCATATGACCCATCTCATGAACGGTTCTGAATATGTAAGTCCGAAAACCATCGAGACATTTTCTCAAATGTTTCATGTGGCTCCCAACGCTTTCGCGCCGGGATACGGTCTTGCGGAAAACGTATGTCTGGCCTGTGTGGCAAGCCAGGATTACCGGGTTGTGGATCTGGACTACGACGCCTATCAGAACAACAAGCTGATCCTGACAGACGACAAAAAACACGCGAAACAGGTGGTGGGTCTGGGACAGGCAGTAAAAGATCTTACCATGCTTGTCTGCAATCCCAGAACAAAACGGGCTTATAAAGATCTTCATATCGGTGAAGTATTTATCAGCGGAGACAGCGTAGCGGACGGATACTGGAACAACCCAAAAGAAAGCCGGAAATTCCGCTATAAAGTAGAAGGCTACGACGGCTGGTTCTACCGCACAGGAGATCTGGGCTTCATGAAGGACGGCTATCTGTACCTGACAGGACGTATGAAGGAAATGTTTATTATCAACGGGCACAATATCTACCCCAATGACCTTCTGCTTTTAATCCAGCAGAAAATCCCTGCTCTGGCTCTGTCAGCCATTGGATTTTTCGCTTTTAATGACGGCCAGAAAGAGCAGGTGGTAGCCTGCATTGAGTCCCGCTCTGATGTGAATTTTGAAGCAAGAGTCTCACAGATCAATTCTCTGATCTCCGAACACTTCGGCTTCTCTTTCTATGATGTTGTATTTGTACCTTTGAAATCTATGCCAAGGACAGACAACAGCAAACTGCAGATGCTGAAAGCCCGGAAAATGTATCAGGAAGGCCAGCTTCACATTCTGTACAGCAGCCATCAGAAACGGACCGCGAAACTTCCCGCCGGTGACAATAAACTTATTGACAAACCTAAAGAAGTTGCCGATGAGATACTCCTTCAGGTAAAATCCGTTTTCGACAAAGTGCTGAACATTGAACAGTACAGCCTGACCGAAAGTTTTCTGGAACTGGGAGGTGACTCTCTCACCGGCTTTGAGCTTGTAAACAAAATCGAACAAAAATTTAATATTAAACTGGATTTACGGGAACTGCTGCTGGATTCTTCCGTATCAGGGGTAGCCGACTATATCCGCAGAGTGCTTTCCGGCAGTAAAGGCAACGGACGCAAAGGAAATCTGGCTCAGGAATGCCGTCTGGAAGACAGCATCCGTCCAGAAAACAGCTATACTACAGAGCTGTCTCAGTGCCGCAGTATCTTCCTCACAGGAGCTACCGGTTTCCTGGGAGCGCACCTGATCCGTTCCTTCATCGAACAGTATCCCTCTGACGGGCTCTCCATTACCTGTCTGGTACGGGCTGACAGCGAGGAAGCCGCCATGGAACGCATTATCCGCAACATGCAGCACTACCACTGCTGGGATGATTCCTATAAGCCTTTTATCCATGGAATTACAGGGGATCTGTCCAAACCGGATCTGGGCATTGCGCCGGATATTTACAGCAGACTGTGTGAGGAAATTGACGTGATCTATCACAACGGGGCAGTCCTGAACTTTGTATACCCCTATGAATTTCTGAAAGCTACAAATGTCAACGGAACTATAGAAACCCTGCGGCTTGCCTGCAGAGGTAAAGCGAAATATTACAATTACGTTTCCTCTTACAGCGTTTACGACACCCCGGACAAAACCGGCAGGCATGTTTTTGAAAACGATCCTCTGACTACATCAAAAGGATTCTCTCTTGCTTATTCGGAAACCAAATGGGTATCGGAAAAACTGACAGGAATCGCCAATACAAGAGGACTGCGCACAGTGATCTATCGTCCGGGAGATATCACCGGCAGCGAGGAAGGCATCTGGGAAGTAGACGACATGGTAAGCCGTGTGATCACCGGAAGCATACAGATGCGCAGTATCCCACGCACCAGCTACTGCATGCATATGACACCTGTTGACTATGTGGCGGACGCCATTACCTGTATTTCCAGGAAACCGGAAGCTCTGGGCCAGGCATTTAATATCATTAACCCTAAGCCTGTGTCTATGAAGCAGCTGATCTCAGATATCCGCAGGTGCGGCTATCCGATCCGCTATATTCCGTTCCCCACATGGCGCAGAAGGCTCCGTTCCTCAGACGCTCAGGAAAATTCCCTGGCAATTCTGGAATGTCTGTTTGAATCCGGCACAGAGACAAATCCCGGACTTTTAAGACATTTTATCGGAAAAGATACTACCTACGACACTTCCCGGACAGAACTTCTGCTGAACGGTTCCGGCATCCAGTGTCCTCCGGTGGATACCCATATGATATCCGCGTATTTAAAATATTTCAAAAAGTTAGGATGTATATAACATGAAAATAGGAATTCCACGGGCGCTTTTGTACTACCGTTTTGATACTCTCTGGAGAACCTTCTTTCAGGAGCTGGGATTTGAAACGGTATTAAGCCCTGTAACAGATAAGACCATATTAGACGAAGGCAGCCGGTATTCCATTGATGAAAACTGCCTTTCCAGCAAATTGTTTTTCGGACATATCGCCGTATTAGAAGGTAAATGCGACGCTGTATTTGTCCCGAGGATCGCCAATTATGGAAAAGAAGGGATCATGTGCACCCGTTTTGAGGCGCTGTACGATACGGCAGTCAATACTTTCCGGGATAAAGATCTGAAATTTATCACCTGTGATGTGGATCTCCAGGAGAAAAAAACCGAAGAAGCGGCTTTTACTTCTCTGGGTATTGAACTGGGATGCTCCCGGGAAAAATCCCTGGGCGCTTACCGGGCCGCAAAAACAGCTGACCGGAATTCTCAGGAAAAGAAGATACGTTATCAGGAACAGCAGCTGGAAAAAGAAGGGATCAAAATCCTCATCGTAGGACACAGTTACAACCTTCATGACGAATACATCGGCAGACCGATCATCAAAAATCTGTATAACTTAAACGCCATCCCTCTGCTGGCTGACGCAGTGGACCTGGATTGGGCCCGCAGGGAATATACTGCCATTTGCAAAGATGTGCCCTGGATGGTAAACCGGGAACTGGTTGGAGCGATTCATCAGTACCGTGATAAGATCGACGGCCTGATTCTGCTCACAGCCTTTCCCTGCGGTCCGGACTCTATGCTCAACGAAATGATCATCCGGAGAGTCAAAGGCCTGCCCATCCTGAACCTGCTCCTTGACAGCCAGGATGGAAACGCGGGAATTGAAACCCGCCTGGAAAGTTTTGTAGATATTATACGATTCAGAAAGGAGGCGCATATCTGATGATCAAACCGCCCTATCGATTATCTTATCCCCAGCTGGGAAATTACGATGTGCCGATCCGGCATTTTGTCCTTCACGGCCTGGGAAGCGACTATGTAACGCCTCCTCCTATGACGAAACATACCATTGAGATCGGCGCGCAGAACAGTCCTGATTTCGTCTGTGCTCCTTTCAAATGTATGATGGGATGCTACCTGGAGGCACTGGAAAAGGGAGCCAATGTGCTGATCCAGACAGGGGGCACCTGCCGTCTGGGCTATTACGGAGAACTCCACGAACAGATTCTCCGGGATATGGGCTATGATTTTGAGATGATGAATATCAACCTTGCCAATTACCACAACATTTTCGGTTTGTATAAAGGCATGAAAAAAATCGCTCCCCAGACCAACCTATTTAAGATATTAAAAGCGCTTCCCTCCACGGCGAAAATGATCATCCAGATGGACAAAGTAGAAGATTATATGCGCCAGAATATGGGCTTTGAAATCCACGACGGCGATTTTGAAAGAGCCCATAAAACTTATCTGGCTGATCTTCGAAAAGCAAAGGGGCTGAAAGACGTAAAAAAAGCTTACGCCAAGGTTATGGATACCATGGAGAACATTCCCATCAATAAACCGGAACACCCTCTCCGGGTAGGAATCGTAGGCGAATATTTCACCATTATGGACCCGGAATCCAATCATGAAATTGAAAAAAAAATCGCCAAAATGGGAGCCGAGGTACACAGATGGATGAACCTGTCCAACAGTATTGTGCTCTGTCCGGACAAACGCACCCTGAAAAAACTGAAAGGATATCTCACCTACGACATTCGGAAATTCCCATCGTCTCTGTGGTATAAATTTCAGTTAAAACAGGTAAGCAAATATGCGAAATACGATATGGGAAGCTCCGGCATTTCTACCATCACCCTTGCAGAAGAATACGCAAAACGGGGATATGACGGTCTGATCCATGTAAAATCATTCGGCTGCATGCCGGAAATGGATATTATCCCGGTCCTGCACAACATCAGCGCGGACTATAAGATCCCGATCCTGTATCTGAGTTATGACACACAGACAAGCGATACCGGCATTGAAACCCGTCTGGAAGCATTTTATGACATGATCGACATGAGAAAGGAAGTAACAAAATCTTGAAAAAAGCATACCTTGGAATCGACATCGGTTCCATTTCAACAAAAGGCGTTATCATAGATGAAGATAAAAACATTCTCGCCAGCATCTACCTCTGGACAGAAGGAAATCCCATAGGCGCTTCCAAAAAAGTAATCGCCAGTCTGGGAGAAATGCTGGATCAGGACAATTATAAAGTTGTTGCCGCCGGCACTACCGGAAGCGCCCGTAAACTGGTAGGCGCCATGTGCAACGCAAGTATTGTAAAAAACGAGATCACCGCCCATGCGGTAGGCACTACCACCCTGCATCCAGATGTGCGTACCATCCTGGAAATCGGCGGACAGGATTCCAAGATCATCTGCGTGGAAAACGGGGTGGCCGTAGACTACGCTATGAACACCCTCTGCGCTGCGGGAACCGGTTCTTTCCTCTCCAGCCAGGCCAGACGTCTGGGCGTGGAAGTAGAGGAATTCGGCAAGATCGCTCTGTCCAGCCAGAATCCGACCCCTATCGCTGCCCGCTGCACCGTGTTCGCAGAATCCGATCTGGTCCACAAAATCCAGATGGGGCATAAAAAAGAAGACATTATCGCCGGCCTTTGCCATGCAGTGGCCAATAACTATCTGAACAATATCGGAAAGGGCAAAAAGATCCTTCCTCCCATTGTATTCCAGGGAGGGGTCAGCAAAAACCAGGGGGTTGTGAAAGCATTCGCGGATTCCCTTGGAGAAGAGATCATTGTAGATGAAAACGGCCATCTTATGGGATGCTACGGAGCCGCTATCCTGGCTATGGGAAGCGGTGTGGAACGAGAATTTTCCTTTGATGTGGCGGACATGGACTTTACCACAAAAGAAGCCATCTGCCCCCACTGCGCAAATCACTGCGAGATTATCTGCGTATACAGGAACGAAGAACTGATCGACGCCTGGGGCAACCGCTGCGAGCGAGGAGAAATCAAGGTGGGATCCTGATCCCCTTTCCCGTCTCATTGAACACAGGAGCTGTACAGATATAAATCTGTACAGCTCCTGTTGTTTCTTTGCGCTGCTTCTGTTTTTCCCTGTCCCTATCTGCTTTTTACCTTTTCAAATCCTTTTTCCAGATCTTCTATAATATCATCAATATGCTCCGTTCCAATGGACAGCCTTACTGTATTTGGACGGATTCCGCATGCCAGCAGTTCCTGCTCATTCATCTGGGAATGTGTCGTAGACGCCGGATGGATCACAAGGGACTTCACATCCGCTACATTTGCCAGCAGAGAAAACAGTTCCAGGCTTTCTGTAAATTTCTTGGCCGTATCTCCGTCCCCTTTGATTTCAAAAGTAAAAATGGAAGCCGCTCCATTGGGGAAATAGCGGTCATACAGTTCTTTTTCTCTGCCCTTTGCCAGAGACGGATGGTTCACTTTTTCCACCTGAGGATGATTTTTCAAAAATTCCACGGTTTTCAGAGCATTTTCCACATGCCGTTCCACCCGCAGGGATAAGGTTTCCAGTCCCTGAAGGAGAAGGAAAGAATTAAAGGGAGAGATGCATGCTCCCTGATCGCGCATTAAGGTTGTGCGTATTTTCATGATATAAGCCTGCTCTTTGCACGCTTTGGTAAATACAATCCCGTGATAGGAAGGATTCGGTTTGGAAAGTCCCGGGAATTTGTCGTTTTGTTCCCAGTCAAAGTTTCCGCTGTCCACGATCACACCGCCCATAACCGTTCCGTGGCCGCCGATAAACTTTGTGGCGGAATGGACTACCACATCCGCTCCGTGTTCTATCGGACGCAGCAGATAAGGCGTAGCAAAAGTATTATCCACGATAAAAGGGATTCCGTTCCTGTGGGCGATCTCCGCAATCATTTCCAGATCAATCACATCGGAGTTCGGATTGCCAAGGGACTCTCCGTAAATCAGCTTTGTATTGGGCCGGATAGCCTTTTCAATCTCCTCCGGCACTGTAGGATCTACAAAAGTTACGGAAATCCCCTGCTCCTTCAGAGTATTGGCAAACAGATTATACGTTCCTCCGTATAAATTGGCGGAAGCCACAATATGATCGCCGGCCAGAGCGATATTCTGCACCGCATATGTGATCGCCGCGGAACCGGATGCTGTGGCAAGGGCTCCTACGCCCCCTTCCAGCGCCGCTATCCGTTTTTCAAATACATCGGAAGTGGGATTCATCAGTCTTGTATAAATATTTCCGCTTTCTGCCAGATCGAACCGTCCCGCTGCCTGAGCGGAATTCTGAAATACATAAGATGTTGTAGCATAAATGGGCACTGCCCGGGCATCTGTAGCCGGATCTGGCTGCTCCTGTCCTACATGGAGCTGTAATGTTTCGAATCTGTATTTTCTTTCTTCCATAGTTACCTCCTGCTTAAGGGCATCGCCCAGTTCAAACTATTTCTCAAAGGCCGACAGATATTTCTTATTTTTCCTATCGTTTTGATATGATATTGATTATATCTGCTTTCCCTCATTCGGTCAATAGGTTTTTATGGAAAGATAACTTCCGGAAGCCTGCCCTTTAAAAGATCCTCCAAAGTGATCCTTTCCAGGTATCCGGCTATGATCCTGTCCAGTCCCTGCCACATTCCCAGCGTTTCGCACTGTGACGCTCTGGGGCACTCATTTTTCTCATCCGCCAGGCAGGAAACCGGCGCGGTAGGTTTATCTGTCAGTTCTATGATCTCTTTTACCGTATACTCTCCGGGAGACTTAGTCAGCTTATAGCCTCCCTTTTTTCCTCTCGCTCCGGTTACCAGTTTTGCCCTGCTCAGAGAACTGATAATACTCTCCAGATATTTCTCCGATATTTCCTGCCGCTTCGCCACATCCTTCAGCGGGATATATTGATCCTTGTCTCCATACCGGGCCAGATCCAGCATAACACGCAGGGCATATCTTCCTTTTGTTGATACCAGCACAGATTATTCCTCCTTTTACCCCGGTCTCATCCGCGTACTTCCTGCGGGGGCTGCTGATCTGAGCCGCCGTTCTCTTCCCAGCTCATTTCTTCCGCCTGTATCCGGCATCTCCTGCCTTTTCCCGCAAAAAATCCTTCATTTATATAGTGAGGCTCTCCTCTTTTCCCTGTGTCATCTGTTTCCGACCAGAAATAATAAAACCGGTATTTTTTTCTCCCTGCCCGGACAAAAGGCTGTTCTTCCAGCATATAGCATGAAATCTCCATCTGATCGTTATGCTTTTTAAACCAGGGATATTGTCCTCCAAATCCGTTTTTCCAGAACATCTCCTCCACTGCCCTGCGCTTTTCGCTGATAAGATTGTCCACAGCCGTACCAAAGCTTCTCTTTTTATATACAGCCGAAGCTCTGTTGATCTTTTCACGAATAATGTCATATATTTTTATATGCTCAGGCAGATTAAGCATATCGTGAAGTTTATTTTCCAGCCGAAGTCCTTTGTGACTGTCTATGCTGGTCATGTAACGCCGCAGCACCTTCTCATACTTTGTGTCCCCTGCTTCATTTACAATATTTAAAAAGGCTTCTATCCCCGCCCCGGAAGACTGAAAACGCTTTCCCTCATCCCACGGCACGGAGATCCAGCTCCTGAAAGGCGCGAATTCCAGAAGGGGAAGCAGTTCTTTCTCCTCCCTGGTACAGGTTTCTTCTCCCAGGAACTGATATTTATCCTTTACAATTCCCAGACGATACACCAGCTGACGCCAGTGCTCCTGCCCTCTGACCCACACATGGGCGATCCCGTGATACTGATACAGATGGGTTTCAAATTTTAATTCCTTAAACCGGATTGTAAAACTGTTTTTTCCTCCCTGCTGCACAGCCAGTACATAACTGTCCTCTTCCACTGCCAGCGCAGCCTGGGTCACAGCTTCCAGCCCCCATTGAAATTCACCGATCATATGAGCATTGGAAAACACCAGGAAACTTTCCGCAGAATCATTCATCAGATACGCGGCATAATAATCTCCATTTTCCCCTTCCCAGATTTCCAGTACTTTTTCTTCCAGGATCTGGGCCAGCTTCGCAAAAATATCCGGACATTCCTCCGTCAATCCCGGCAGGAATTTCCGGCATTTTTCCAGATTCTGCTGATCCATATACACACTCCTATTCCTTTGACCACAGGTAACAGTACGCCTGTGTACGCGCGGCAAAATACTGATCTTTCAGCAGACCACGCACTTCTTCTTTTGTATACCAGCCGGCATATATTTCCTCTGTAGGGTCCGTACTGGGGGCAAATTCTCCTTTTGCTCTTCCCACAACGCAGACATTTTTCTCATTGGAAAATCCAACCGCGCTGTAGCTTTCCCCGATCCAGTCATCAATCTGCACCAATTCCAGCCCGGTCTCCTCCCACAGTTCCCTTCTGGCGCCTTCCTCCGGAGTTTCTCCGGGCTCTATCAGACCGGCCGGGAAATTATAGACAAACCGGCCCGCTGCCATACGGTATTCCCGGTTCAGCAGGATCCGTTCGCCCTTTTCATCATGCATGATCAGCACCACCGCGTCCGGCCCCCGTCCGGTAAGATCCTGGTAACTTTTCATATTTTTATCTCTGCTGATCATTTCGTAAATCTTTTCTTTTCCGTCCCCGGTCTCATAAACAATATCATAGCGTGCAATATAGTTTCCCTCCTGCACTTTCTTCATATTCAAAAATTTCATATCAAATCTCCATTTCTGTCTTTTTCACGAAGTGTTTGCACACCTGAGTTCTTTGGTATATAATTTATATTAAAATATGATATTTAGTATTTATTATAATATGTTTCACTTTTACATTCAACGGATAAGGACTGAAGCAATATGTATGAACAACTGGATATTACAGAATATCTTTACGGGATCAGCCTGACAGACGCTGATTTTCTTATGAACGACCAGCATCAGATCCAGTACAACGAGATCTGCCAGGAGTGCACCCGCAAATGTAAACAAAGTTTTCGCTGCGCCATT
>CAKNLF010000091.1 GCA_930989305.1 uncultured Roseburia sp.
ATGAAGGATAGCAGATTGTGATGCTTCCTGAAATTATTTTGGGCAGCAGTCCGCCGCAAGAATCCGGCATCGTTCAGGTGTGGGAGGGCGGGCTGCTTTTTTTGTCGGGAAACAGATTTTATCATACAGAAGGCGTCATAGAAGTAAAGGACTGCTTATTTATTAGTAAAATTAATGAAAATAAAAATATATACAAAATAGGTTATAAATCTGCGCTTTTTTTCTACAAAACCCGGATGGGATGTTCGTTGACTTCTGATTTTTGGATGTATTATACTGTAATCAGACAGGCCATCAGGGGAATTTTGTGAAATATCCTCAGTATCCCGGAGGGCCGGATGACAGAATGATCCTTACTTCTATGTTTAGATTTATTGCTGTCAGGGTAACATAAAACCTATGAAGATATGAAAAGGAAGGATAAAACCATGAGTGTGCAGGAATTAAAACCGATCAAAGAAGGAAAAGTACGTGAAGTATACGATAACGGAGACAGTCTGATCATTGTGGCGACAGACAGAATATCAGCGTTTGATGTGATTCTGAAAAATAAAGTTGCTAAAAAAGGCGCGATCTTAACACAGATGTCAAAATTCTGGTTTGAATTTACCAAAGATATTCTTCCGAATCATATGATATCTACAGATGTAAATGATATGCCGGAATTTTTCCGGAATGAGAAATATGACGGAAACAGCATGAAATGCAAAAAGCTGAACATGCTGCCTATTGAATGTATCGTAAGAGGTTATATTACAGGCAGCGGATGGGCCAGCTATCAGAAAGACGGTACGGTATGCGGCATCCGTCTTCCGGAAGGGCTGAAAGAATCTGAAAAACTGCCGGAACCTATCTATACGCCTACCACAAAAGCGGAAATCGGCGATCATGACGAAAATGTAACTTTTGAGGAGAGCGTGGAGATCCTGGAGAAACTTTATCCGGGTAAAGGCGGGGAGTATGCCCGTAAATTAAAAGAATATACCATTGCTTTATATAAAAAATGCGCGGAATACGCATTGAGCAAAGGCATCATCATTGCGGACACGAAATTTGAATTCGGTCTGGACGAGGAGGGAAATATTGTGCTGGGAGATGAAATGCTCACGCCGGACAGCTCCCGTTTCTGGCCTCTGGAAGGATACGAACCGGGAAAATCCCAGCCGTCTTATGATAAACAGTTTGTAAGAGACTGGCTGAAAGCAAATCCGGACAGCGATTATCTCCTTCCGGATGATGTAATTGAAAAAACCGTAGATAAATATAAAGAAGCCTATGAATTGTTGACTGGTAAAAAATTTGTTTAAGTTATATGGAGATATGGAATGAATAACAAAACAGTGATAAAACCGGAGCTGAGCGACGAACTCCATGAGGAGTGCGGGGTCTTTGGCATCTACGATCTGGACAGAAACGATGTGGCGTCTACGATTTATTACGGACTGTTCGCGCTGCAGCACAGAGGACAGGAGAGCTGCGGTATCGCAGTCAGCGATACTTACGGCCCGAAGGGCAAAGTGACTTCCTATAAGGGGATGGGACTGGCCAATGAAGTTTTCACCCAGGAGAATCTGGAAAAAATGAAAGGGGATATCGGCGTAGGTCATGTCCGCTATTCCACAGCCGGAGCATCTACCATTGAAAATGCGCAGCCGCTGGTGCTTAATTATGTAAAAGGTACGCTGGCGCTGGCCCACAACGGCAATCTTATCAACGCCCATGAGCTGCGCCATGATCTGGAATATACAGGGGCAATCTTCCAGACTACCATCGATTCGGAAGTGATCGCCTATCATATTGCCAGAGAACGGCTGAAAGTGGGAACAGTAGAAGAAGCGGTGCGCCGGGCGGCGGCTAAAATGAAAGGCGCTTATTCACTGGTGGTCATGAGCCCGAGAAAGCTCATCGGCGCCAGAGACCCTTACGGTTTCAAGCCCCTTTGCATTGGAAAAAGAGATAATGCCTACATTATCACATCGGAAACCTGCGCCCTGGATACCATCGGCGCGGAGTTTGTACGTGACGTACTGCCTGGGGAAGTGGTGACTATCAGCCAGGACGGCAGAATTTCTTCAGACCGGACAAACTGTCTTCCAAAGGAGAAAGAAGCCCGTTGCATTTTTGAATATATCTATTTCGCCAGACCGGACAGCCGCTGCGACGGTATCAGCGTGTATGCCTCCAGGATCAAGGCAGGCCGGTTCCTGGCCCAGGATTCTCCTGTGGAAGCGGATCTGGTCGTAGGCGTGCCGGAATCAGGCAATCCGGCGGCTCAGGGATACGCAATGGAATCCGGGATTCCATACGGGACCGCTTTTATCAAAAACAGTTATGTGGGCAGGACCTTTATCAAACCAAAGCAGAGCAGCCGGGAATCCAGCGTGCGCATTAAGCTGAATGTGCTGAAGGAATCGGTAGCGGGAAAGCGGATCATTATGATCGACGATTCGATCGTGCGGGGCACTACATCCGGGCGGATCGTCAGCATGCTTCGGGAAGCAGGGGCAAAAGAAGTCCATGTGCGGATCAGCTCGCCGCCGTTTTTGTGGCCATGCTATTTTGGCACGGACATTCCGGCAAGAGAGCAGCTGATCGCCTATAACAGAACGCTGGAAGACATCCGTCAGGTGCTGGGAGCCGATTCCCTGGGCTATCTGAAGGTGGAGCGGCTGGACGAACTGGTAGACGGGCTGCCCATCTGCAAAGGATGCTTTACCGGGGAGTATCCCATGGAGCCTCCAAAAGAGGATATCCGGGGAGAATATGATAAATAAATGTTTTGCGTGAAAACACTGCGGCAGAACAGACCAACAGAAAGACAGAACTGACAAAAGGGGAAAGAAAAATGAGCAATGACAGATATACAAGTCCGCTGTCCGAGCGGTATGCAAGCAAAGAAATGCAGTATATTTTCTCACCGGAAATGAAATTCCGTACCTGGAGAAGACTGTGGATCGCCCTGGCGGAAACAGAAAAAGAACTGGGACTTGACATTACCGATGAGCAGATTGAAGAATTAAAGGCCCATAAAGATGACATTAATTTTGAAGTGGCAAAGGAAAGAGAAAAACTTGTGCGGCATGATGTAATGTCCCATGTATACGCGTACGGTGTACAGTGTCCCAAGGCAAAAGGCATCATCCATCTGGGGGCTACTTCCTGTTACGTAGGGGACAATACGGACATTATCCTTATGTCAGAAGCTTTGAAGCTTGTCCGCAGGAAACTGTTGAACGTGATCGGAGAGCTGGCAAAATTCGCGGATACTTACAAAGGGCTTCCAACGCTGGCTTTTACTCATTTTCAGCCGGCTCAGCCTACAACAGTGGGAAAAAGAGCTACATTGTGGCTGCAGGAATTTATGATGGATCTGGAAGATCTGGATTATGTGGCCGGCTCCCTGAAGCTTTTGGGATCCAAAGGGACTACAGGCACACAGGCAAGTTTCCTGGAACTGTTTGACGGGGATCAGGAAAAGATCGATCGGATCGATCCCATGATCGCTGAAAAAATGGGATTCAAAGAATGCTATCCTGTATCCGGACAGACCTATTCCCGGAAAGTGGATACCCGGGTCATGAACGTGGTGGCGGGCATTGCGGCCAGCGCTCACAAAATGTCCAACGATATCCGGCTTTTGCAGCATCTGAAAGAGGTGGAGGAGCCCTTTGAAAAAAATCAGATCGGATCTTCCGCTATGGCTTACAAACGCAACCCTATGAGAAGTGAAAGGATCGCGTCTCTTTCCAGATATGTGATGATCGACGCTCTCAACCCGGCGATCACATCCGCTGCTCAGTGGTTTGAGCGGACGCTGGACGATTCCGCAAACAAACGGCTCAGCATCGCGGAAGGATTCCTGACCATTGACGGAATTCTGGATCTGTGCCTGAATGTGGTAGACGGTCTTGTGGTATATGATAAAGTCATTACCAAACACCTTATGAACGAGCTGCCCTTTATGGCTACGGAAAACATTATGATGGACGCTGTAAAGAAAGGCGGGGACCGTCAGGAACTTCACGAAAAGATCCGTCAGCTTTCCATGGAAGCAGGGGCAAATGTAAAACAGAAAGGGCTGGAAAACAATCTGCTGGAACTGATCGCTCAGGATCCGGATTTCAACCTTTCTCTGGAAGAACTCCAGGCGGCAATGGAGCCGGCCAGATATACAGGCCGCGCTCAGATACAGGTGGAAAAATATCTGAAAGATTTTGTAGAGCCTGTGCTGGAGGCCAATAAAGATGTGCTTGGAATGAAAGCAGAGATCAATGTATAAATAATAAGCATAAAACCTCCCGGGTCCGTTCATACTGAGGGTATGAACAGCGAAGGAGGTTTTTTTATGTCATTGGATCTGCAGATCGTAGATGTATACGCAAGAGAAATACTGGATTCCAGAGGAAATCCGACGGTAGAGGCGCAAGTGTCAGTGAAAAAGGACGGACATACGGTAACAGGACGGGCCAGCGTCCCTTCAGGAGCCAGCACAGGGGAACACGAAGCGGTAGAACTGCGGGACGGGGATCCGGACCGCTATCTTGGAAAAGGAGTGCAGCGTGCGGTATGCCATGTAAATCAGGAAATAAAGAAAGTGCTCCTTGGGAAAAATGCCGGGGATCAGCTGCTGATCGACTATATTCTCAGACATACCGATGGAACCAATAAAAAGAGCAGACTGGGGGCTAACGCCATACTGGCTGTATCCATGGCCTGTGCCCGGGCGGCGTCAGCAGGGCTTGGCATGCCTTTGTACCGGTATCTGGGAGGGGTTTACGGAGTGAAAATGCCCGTTCCCATGATGAATATTTTAAATGGCGGAAAACATGCTTCCAATACTGTGGATTTTCAGGAATTTATGATCATGCCAGCAGGAGCTGTGGATGAAAAGGGCACATTTGTATTTCGGGAGGGACTGCGCTGGTGCGCGGAAGTCTATCAGACGCTGAAAAAAATACTGGAGTCAGAAGGACTGGCTACGGCAGTGGGAGATGAAGGAGGCTTCGCCCCGGATCTGAAGGATGCGGATGAAGTGTTTTCCTATCTGACCCGGGCGGTGAAAGAAGCGGGCTATGAACCCGGAAAGGACATTGTATTTGCCATGGACGCGGCGGCCAGCGAATTATACAATCCGGATTCCGGCATGTACTTTTTCCCGGGAGAGAGCAGATGCCGTATGGAAGAGCTTCCCCGGGAAAAAGAACGGGTGCCGGATACAATGCGCACTCAGGTGCTGCGCAGCACAGAGGAAATGATCGATCTGTATGAACAGCTTACGAAAAAATATCCCCTTGTATCCATTGAGGACGGCCTGGATGAAAATGACTGGGAAGGCTGGCAGAAGCTGACCGGGCGGCTGGGAGACCGGATCCAGCTGGTGGGAGACGATCTGTTTGTGACAGACGCCCTCAGACTGTGCCGTGGCATTCAGGAGAAAGCGGCCAATGCAGTGCTGATAAAAGTAAACCAGATCGGAACTTTATCTGAAGCCATGGAAACAATTGTAACCGCCAAACAGGCCGGATACCGGGCTGTTGTCTCCCATCGTTCCGGAGAAACGGAAGATTCCTTTATTGCGGATCTGTCAGTAGCCTTAAACTGCGGCCAGATCAAAACGGGAGCTCCCTGCCGCAGCGAGCGCACGGCAAAATACAATCAGCTGCTGCGCATTGAGGAGGAGGTCGGCAGCGTAATGAAGGACGGGCCCCTGGATGACAGGACAGCGAAAGGAAGGACTGTTTAGTAAGATTGCCGGTTTGACTATTGAAATATTCTTATCCCTGTGTTACAATACAAAAGTTATAAGAGATCAAAACCACAGGAGGTGGGAGCATTGGAAATCGCAAGAATGATTGTTATGATTATCTTTATCATATTGAGCATTGCATTAACAGTTATCGTATTAATGCAGGAAGGTAAATCTGCGGGTCTTGGCGCTATTGCGGGAGCAGCGGATACCTACTGGGGCAAAAATAAAGGACGTTCCATGGAGGGAATGCTTGTAAAACTCACAAGAGTTTTTCTGGCGCTTTTCCTCATTATCGCCGCGATCTTATGTATTGCGCGGTTTGCCTAGAAAAAGCGAGACTGTCGTGTGAATGCACGGCAGTCATTTTTATTGCACGGGAAATTTTGCGGGAATTTGCTCTCCAATGGAGGAAAGGCATCCGGCAGATGTCGCGCCGGACAGGGCAGAAAGGATAGTTATGAATCAGGAATTATTAAAAGAACGGAAAAAAACAATATATGATCTTATCTGTGATGAACTCTATGTGCCCATGAAGGCGAAAGAAATGGCGGCACTGCTGAATATACCAAAGTCCCAGCGCCATGAGCTTCAGGAAGTGCTGGACGCGCTTATTGGTGATGGAAAGATCGAAGTATCGGAAAAAGGGAAGTACCAAAAATCCCGAAACGGTATTATGACCGGCGTATTTGAAGCCCATGCCAGAGGATTCGGATTTGTTACAGTTGAAGGAGAAGAAGAGGATATTTTTATTCCCGAGAGCAAAGTAAACGGCGCCATGCATCAGGATACGGTCCAGATCTCGGTCCGGGCTTCTTCCGGAAAACGCAGAGAAGGGGAAGTGCTTAAAATACTGTCCCACGGACTGACCAGCGTGGTGGGAACCTTTGAAAAATGCGGCAATTTTGGATTTGTCCGACCGGATGATCAAAAGATCGGCATGGATATTTTTGTACCTCTGGAGCGGTCAAAAGGAGCAGTGGACGGACATAAAGTAGTAGTGGAATTTACCTCCTACGGAAAGCCGGGAAAAAAGCCGGAGGGCAAGGTGGTGGAAATACTGGGCCACAAAGACGATCCGGGAGTGGATATCCTTTCCATCGTAAAAGAATTTGATCTGCCGGTCCAGTTTTCGGAAAAGATCGCCCGCCAGGTGGAAAATGTGGCGAAGCCGGTGAGCACTGCGGATATGGCTGGCAGGACAGACTACAGAGATCTGCAGACCGTTACAATAGACGGCGAGGACGCCAAGGACCTGGACGACGCGGTGACTCTGGATATGGAGGGAGAGTTTTACCGGCTGGGCGTGCACATCGCGGATGTGGCAAATTACGTACAGGAGCGCAGCGCTCTGGATGTAGAAGCTTTAAAACGGGGGACCAGCGTTTATCTGGTTGACCGTGTAATACCAATGCTGCCCCATCAGCTTTCCAATGGCATCTGTTCCCTGAATCAGGGTGAGGACCGTCTGACCTTGAGCTGCATGATGAAAATTGATAAAAAAGGAACTGTGGTTGATTATAAAATATCAGAGTCTGTGATCCGAGTGGACAGACGGATGAGCTATACCAATGTAAACGGGATTGTAACAGACCGGAATCCGGATTTGATGAAAGAATACGCGGAATTTGTGGATTTGTTTGACAGGATGAAGGAACTGGCAGATATTCTCCGGGGCAGACGCAAGAAAAGAGGGTCAATAGATTTTGATTTTCCCGAGTCAAAAGTGATCCTGGATGAGCAGGGCAGACCTCTGGAGATCAAGGCGTATGAGAGAAACGCGGCTACAAAGATCATTGAGGATTTTATGCTGATCGCCAACGAGACAGTGGCACAGGACTTTTTCTGGCGGGAAATTCCGTTTGTGTATCGGACCCACGAAAATCCGGATCCGGAAAAAATACACCGGCTGAGTACATTTATCAACAATTTCGGATATCATATCCATACAGGAGGCGAGGATATCCATCCAAAGGAACTTCAGAAGCTTCTGGGAAAAATCGAAGGCACCCCGGAAGAGGCGCTGATTGCCCGGTTGACTCTGCGTTCTATGAAACAGGCCAAATATTCAACGGAATGCGTAGGACATTTCGGGCTGGCAGCTCAGTATTACTGTCATTTTACTTCGCCCATCCGCCGGTATCCGGATCTGCAGATCCACCGGATCATCAAGGAAACACTGCGGGGCAGGATGAACCAGAAACGCGTGGAACATTACGGCAGCATTCTGCCGGAGGTGGCAAAGCAGTGCAGCAGTCTGGAGCGGAGAGCGGACGAAGCGGAGCGGGAGACTGTGAAGCTGAAAAAAGTCCAGTACATGTCAGAGCGGATCGGAAGAGTATATGAAGGGGTTATTTCCGGCGTTACCGCCTATGGCTTTTATGTGGAACTGGTCAATACTATTGAGGGAATGGTACATGTGACGACTCTGGAAGATGACTATTTTGAATTCCGGGAAGAATCTTACGAAATGGTGGGCGAGACCACTGGCATCAGCTACAAACTGGGCCAGCGGGTAAAGGTGAGAGTGACAGGCACCGATGATCTGCTGCGCACCATTGATTTTGAACTGGTAACAGACAGTCCGGAATAGAAAGTTAAGAATACTATCGGAAAAATTGAGGAAAAAAGAAATAAGCCGGATATAAAGTTGTTGACAGGAAAAATATCGCAGAAAAACATTGCAAATTTTTAAAAAACGTGGTAGTTTTGAATAGCCGATAATGTGTAAAGCAGGGATTTGATATGGGAAAAGACAGTGTAAAGATAATAGCGAACAACAAAAAAGCATATCATGATTATTTTATCGAAGAGACTTACGAAGCTGGCATCAGCCTTCACGGAACGGAAGTAAAATCCCTCCGGATGGGTAAATGCAGCGTGAAAGAATCTTTTATCCGTATTGAAAACGGAGAAGTGATCGCCTACGGTCTCCATATCAGTCCTTACGAAAAAGGCAACATATTCAACAGAGATCCCTTAAGGCCCAAGAAGCTTTTGCTCCACAGATCCGAGATCAATAAGATTTCCGGAAAGATATCTGAAAAAGGATACACCCTGGTGCCTTTAAAAGTTTATTTTAAAGGCAGCCTCATTAAAGTGGAGATCGGTCTGGCAAAAGGTAAAAAACTGTACGACAAGCGTCAGGATATTGCTAAAAAGGATCAGCGCCGGGAGGCGGAGCGCAGCTTTAAGGTCAGCAATCTCTATTAGAATATAATATAACAATTAAATACGGGGATGTACTGGTTTCGACGGGGTTTTCAAAGCCGGAGAAGCGAGCCGCATGAAATGCGTTAAATTTCAAACCTAAATATAAACGCTAAAAAAGATACAAAATTAGCATTAGCTGCAGCTTAATTGCAGCTTGTCTGACCTGAGGCACCTGCACCTCAGTGCTCGGGCATCGACTATGCAGGAAACGACTTATGCAAAGCTTTGCGTATAAGGGCGTAATATGAAGCTACTGAAACCAAAAACCCGTTTCCGGGTGTTTGGCGGAGGGAATGTAAAAACGGGAACTACGCTCGTAGAAGGACGGTGGACAGAATTTCGGACAGGGGTTCGATTCCCCTCATCTCCACCAAAAATGCCTTACTCGAACTATTTGACCCAAAAAAATTTGATGGGTTCGAGTGAGTTTTTATAAACGTGGATTTATAGGGAAGATCAGCATCTGAGAAATTCGATGCTGATTTTTTCTTATCCTTACTTTGACACGCGTCTTGACAATCTGTGAAACTTATGGCTTTTGTGTCGAATTTTTCGAGTTTTGAGGATACCATCAAGTTTTTGCCCTTACTCGAACTATTCTCTGACAAAACATCGTCAGAAAGCCCATCTCCGAAGTAGGCTTGGAGATGGGCTTTGATTGTATTTAAGAGAGTTTTGATGTGTTCAGGGGTGGCGTGGTTGATTTTTATCAGATCGTCCTTGATAGGCTCCTGTAATTGGGCAAAGGGCGGAGCCAATTCAGCATCTACCTTAAGACCGCTTTCCGGGCCGTTACTAACAAGGAAACGCTCAAAGATAGCCTGATTCATGAGGCGTTTGATGGCGTCATCGGCATAGTGGTAAGTTTCTCCGCAATTCTCGATGATGTCCAATGCAGCTTTTAGATTGTCTATGATTGCCTCAAAAGCGGTATTGTGGATGCGGATCTCATGCTCGATGGTCGCCAGCTCTTTGGCAATTTTCTGCTGTTCGGTTTTAAGCAGATCCAGAGGGATAGCGTTGCCATAGTGGGCTTCAAGCAATTTTTGTCGCTTGTTCTCAAGTTTAGCTTTCTGGCCTTTCAGACCGTTCAGCTCTTTTTTGTATTTTTCTTTTTCGCTCTCTACCAGCGTGGTCACTTGTTTTTCCAGCATTATCCTCACTTCTACCGGTAGCTGATAGGAAACATAAATCTGCTCAATCGCTTCTTCGACAGCACTGATCAGAACGGCTTTGGTGGTGCATTCTGGATGCCGTTTGCTATGGCGACCAGCGCAGACGAAGTAGGGGTAAACAGTTCCGTCTTTTTTCTTTTCGTTGCTGACCATCATACGCTCACCACAGCAAGCGCAGTATATACTGCTTTTTAAAAAGTGTGGGTGTTTGAAGTTGCGCTCGCCATTGACTCGAGAAGCGAGAATGGTTTGCACCTTTTCCCATGTTTCTGCACTGACCAATGGTTCGTGAC
>CAKNLF010000092.1 GCA_930989305.1 uncultured Roseburia sp.
CAGGCCCGCGGCGGCAGGAAGTATTTACTACGACGGATGGGAGTGTGTCATACACAGTGTAGCGGTGCAGGAAGGATGCAGAGGCCAGGGACTGGGTGATTTTGTAGTTCGGATGCTTATTGACAGAGCGTTTATGGCAAATGTACCGGAAATTTTTGTGGAAGTGCCCGTACAGCTCAAAGGCTTTTTTGAGAAAATCGGTTTCCATCAGGAACAAAATAACGGAGATACGGGAAAAGGAACGTATATAAAAATGAAACTGGGTAAAACCGAGCTTCACAAATGCTGTGACTGCCATGAATAGGATAGAGAATAAAAATGATTTTTCCAAAGGCAGCATAACAAAAACACTGCTGGGTCTGGCGATTCCTATGACGCTGGCCCAGCTGGTAAATGTTTTGTATAATGTCATAGACAGAATATATTTAAGCCGTATCCAGGGCGCTTCTATGGACGCATTGACCGGAGTGGGCGTCTGCCTTCCGGTAATCACGATGATCATTGCCTTTGCCAATCTGATAGGAACCGGAGGTGCGCCTTTGTTTTCTATAGAGCGGGGACGGCAGAATACAAAAGAGGCAGGAGAGATCATGGGAAATTGTCTGACTCTGCTGCTGATATTTTCCGGGTGCCTGACAGTAATCGGTCTGATCATCCAGGAACCGCTGCTGCGGCTTCTTGGGGCCAGCGACAGAACGCTGCCTTACGCATCCCAGTATCTGACGATTTATCTGTTTGGGACGGTATTTGTGCTGGTAAGCCTGGGACTGAATTCTTTTATCAATGCCCAGGGATTTGGAAAAATAGGACTTTTTACCGTATTGATCGGCGCAGGTATTAATATGGGATTGGATCCGGTATTTATTTTCGGACTGCATATGGATGTGCGGGGAGCTGCGATTGCAACTGTGATTTCCCAGGGGGTGGCAGCTTTGTGGACGTTAAGCTTTCTTACAGGGAAAAAGGCTCTGATCCGTCTGGAACTGCGGAACATGAAAATGAAAGCCGCAAGGACGGGAAAAATATTAATGCTGGGTCTATCGGGCTTTACCATGTCTGTGACAAATTCAGTGGTACAGATGGTGTGCAACGCGACGCTTCAGACTTTTGGCGGCGATATTTACGTGGGGATCATGACAATCATCAATTCCATACGAGAAGTGATCTCAGCGCCTATTACCGGTCTGACTAACGCAGGACAGCCGATCATGGGATATAACTACGGCGCTGGGGAATATATCCGGGTGAAAAAGACCATTCGCGTATTGACGATGATTGCCATAGCATATACAATGGCAATCTGGGCAGTGGTATCTGTTTTCCCGGAAGCCTTCATCCACCTGTTCAGCCAGGATGAGCAGGTAAAACTGCTGGGACGGTCTGCCATCCATATTTACTTTTTCGGATTTTTTATGATGGCATTTCAGTTTTGCGGACAGTGTACCTTTACTGCATTGGGAAAAGCGAAAAGAGCGGTATTTTTTTCGCTGTTTCGTAAGATTGTCATTGTAGTTCCGCTGACTTTGCTTCTGCCGGGACTGTTTGGAATGGGAGTAAACGGCGTGTTCTGGGCTGAGCCCGTATCCAATGCCATTGGCGGACTGGCATGTTTTATAACTATGATGCTTACAATTTACAGGAAACTTGGAAAAGAAGAAGTATAGCGGCATGCCTCAGGGCAGGCTGGAGATACAGTTTTTATGATATAAATGATCGGAGAATTTTTATGAAAATCGTATTCCTTGAAACAAAATCCATAGGAAAAGACCTGGATTTAAAATCGTTTGAAAAATTAGGTGAAGTGGTCTGCTATGAAGAGACCAGAAGAGAGCAGATAAGGGAAAGAACAGCAGACGCGGATATTGCGGTGATCAATAAAGCGCAGATGAACAGCGAGACGCTGAAAGACGCCTGCCGTCTGAAGCTGATCTGCGTAACAGCCACAGGTACGGATAATCTGGACAAAAGGTATCTGGAGCAAAGAAAAATTCTGTGGAAAAATGTAGCGGGCTATTCTACGGAAAGTGTTGCGCAGCATACATTTGCCCTTTTGTTTTTTCTTTTGGAGAAGCTTCATTATTACAATGAATATGTAAAGTCGGGAAAATATATAGAAGAAACTATATTTACCCACCTGGGACAGCCTACTTTTGAACTTCGTGAAAAGACATGGGGAATTATAGGAATGGGCGCCATCGGCCAGCGGGTGGCACAATTGGCAGAAGCTTTCGGCTGCAGGGTGATCTATTATTCCACTTCAGGAAAAAATCAGCAGAAGGATTACACATCGGTCAGTCTGGATACACTGTTAAGGGAATCGGATGTTATATCCGTACACGCGCCTTTGACAGAAAATACAAAAAATTTGATGAACCGGCAGGCTTTTGCGAAAATGAAAAAGACAGCTCTGTTTATAAATGTAGGAAGAGGCCCTATTGTGGAAGAGGAAGCCCTTGCGCAGGCGCTGGAACAGGATGAAATCGGGGGAGCCGGTCTGGATGTGCTGAGCACAGAACCGATGGCGGCGGATTGTCCGCTTTTCAGGATCAAGGACAGCAGTAAACTGATCATTACGCCCCATATCGCCTGGGCAACCAGAGAGGCCAGAGGCCGTCTGATGGAGAGGGTATGGAAGCAGATCAGAGACTTTCTGGAAGAAAAGTAAAAACGTCCGGGAAATCCTGTGAATTTTTTGCTTCAAATAAAAAAAAATGTAGTTTAATAATATACAAAAAGATATAAATGTATATTTAAAAAATACATAAAAGTTAATTTGCATATATTCAAGGATGAAAATTACAGATATACTGTGTGACAGTTGGTTCAGTTATAAATAATGGAGGAGAAAATATGGCAAATTTAAAACACACGATACAGAGAAAAGCATTTAGTGCAGCGATTGACATTGCGTTGAAGCGTATAAATAAAGACCGTGAGAAAGGACTGCTTGAGATCGTAGATCTGGCTCAGAGATTTATGGGCGATAATTTCAGCAAAGAAGCTTATGACGGAGCAAGAGCGATCATCAAAAATCCGGATCATAAATGGATGAAATTCGTAAACAAGATGCTGGATGAACTGCATCCGAACGTAGCAAAGATGACAGCGCTGAACCTTGGTTTTGAAGCGGCATTTTACGGAACAAAACAGATCCGTAAAAACCGTGAGATCTACAACTGCAATATTCCGTGGCTGATCCTGATGGATCCCACCAGCGCGTGCAACTTACGATGCACAGGCTGCTGGGCTGCTGAGTACGGACATAAATTAAACCTGACATTTGAAGAAATGGACAGCATTGTTACACAGGCAAAAGAGCTTGGCGTATACTTCTATATGTTTACAGGCGGAGAACCTCTGGTAAGAAAAGCGGACATTTTGAAACTGTGTGAAAAACACCGTGACTGTGAATTCCACAGCTTTACAAACGGAACATTGATCGATGAAGAGTTCTGCCAGAAAGTACAGGATCTGGGCAACCTTTCCTTCTCGCTGAGCCTGGAAGGCTTTGAAGAAGCGAATGACGGACGCCGCGGCGAAGGTATTTTCCAGAAGGTTCTTCACGCAATGGATCTGATGAAAGAATACGGACTGTTCTTTGGTACATCCGTATGTTATACAAGAAAGAATATGGACGCGGTTACATCAGATGAGTTCTTCGATCTGATGATTGAACATGGATGCCGTTATGCATGGTATTTCCACTACATGCCGGTTGGAAATGAAGCTGATGTAGATTTAATGCCTACAATGGAGCAGCGTGAATACATCTATAAGAGACTTCGTGAGATCCGTGCCTTTGAAGGCGGAAAGCCGATTTTTGTTATGGACTTCCAGAACGATGGTGAATTCGTAGGCGGATGTATTGCAGGCGGACGTAACTACTTCCATATCAATGCAAACGGCGACGCGGAACCTTGTGTATTTATCCACTACTCAGGAGCAAATATCCGTGAAAATACGATTCTTGAATGTCTGCAGCAGCCGCTGTTCCAGGCATACAGAGACAATCAGCCGTTTAATGACAATATGCTCCGTCCGTGTCCGATGCTGGAGAATCCGGAAATCCTTCAGAGACTGGTAAAAGAGACAGGCGCAAAATCCACAGACCTGCAGTCTCCGGAAAGCGCAGAACATCTTTGCGGCAAATGCGAGCCATACGCTGCAGAATGGAAAGAGCATGCGGACAAGATTTGGGCAGAGCACCCATTTGTGAAAAAAGGCTATAAGAATTACAAAAACAGCTAGGAGTTAATATGTTGAAGAACAAGAAATTTTGGGCGAAGATCATCTTCGTGGTTGTTCTTCTCGCAATTATTGCGTATACATTTCGGGATTCCGCAGGGCCGATATTTAAACAGCTCAGCACTACGTCTTTCACTGTGCTGGTGGCGATCTGTATATCCTCTGTCCTCTATCATCTGATGGAGGCAAGGATTACCCAGTCCCTGGCCCGGCGGTATAATCCGAATATCAAATATCGCAGAATGGTCTGCTGCGCATTCTACTGCTCCTTTTACCGTCTGGCCACCCTGGGAAGCGGCAGCGGAGTAGCTGCCATATATTTCCTTGGAAAATCCGGAGTGGAATATTCCAAAGGGGCGGGACTGTATATGGTCCAGTATGTTTTGCATAAGTCCAGCATCGCACTGTTTAGTGGGGTGCTGTTTCTTATAAACTGGAAATTTATGATGGGGCATTACAGGGAATACGCTGGGTACCTGCTGGCTGCATATGCGCTGACAGCTGTGATCGCGGCTGTGCTGATCCTGTTTGTGATTTCTGTCAAGTTTCACTGGCTTCTTTTCAAGCTTGGAGGAATTTTCAACAGGTCAGGAAAACTGGATCATGTGTTGGAAACTTTGCGGAAGAATTGTGACATTATGGAAACATCCACAGCAGAACTGCTGAAAGATAAAAAGGTTCTGATAATCAATATAGGAAGGAATCTTATTAAATTCTGTTTCTGGTATGGTATTCCCTTTCTGGTGCTTTTCGGAACGGGAGAGCTGACGCTGCTGCATTCTCTGGCGGTGACATCGCTGGCTGTAATGACCGCGGCGGTAATTCCCACACCTGCAGGCATCGGTTCTGTAGAAGTCATTATGACAAGTCTGATCGGTGTTCTGGTAGGAATCGACAGAGGCGGAGCCATTACGCTTCTTTACAGATTTGCCACATTTATTTTCCCGTTTTTCATAGGAGGCGCTTATGTGCTGTATCGGCGCTGGAGAGGCAAAATGCTGAACCGGGATGAAAAAATGCTTGAGTAAGAGTTATTTATTACGAAAAAAAACTTCTTTTTGTGTTATACTATTACACGAAAAGGAGTTTTTTGTTTATGATGAAAGTAGTGCGCTTCCTTAAGTTTGCCTGGAAGCTTTTAAAATATAATATTGGAACCCTGCTGGTATTTGAAATTTTGTATAAATTTACAATGATCGTGGTTTTTCGGCCTGTGCTCATGGGCCTGTGGAGGCTGAGCCTTAAGGTAAGGGGGCTGTCTTTCCTTTCAGATGAAACCATAGGCATCTATTTAAAAGGACCGGCTATCTGGATCATTCTGTTTTTGCTGATCCTGGGTCTGACCTTTTTTACTTTGCTGGATATTTCCTGTATTATCACCTGTCTTCATGCTTCTTACCGGAAACAGAAGATGCCTCTTCTGGCTCTGCTGCGGAAAGGCACGCTGGCAGCGTTGAATATCTTCAAGCAGAAAAACTGGCTGATGATCTTGTATCTGCTGATCATTATCCCTGTGACCCATGTAGTGCTGATAAAGGGGTATGTGGCAAAGTTTCAACTTCCGGAATTTATTTTTGAATACATTCAAAGTCATACGCTGCTGTTTATTGTTTATATCGCGTTCTGGATCTATATTGCATATCGATCTTTTCACTGGATCTACAGCATACACTATTTCTGTCTGGAAAAATGTTCTTTTAAAGAGGCCAGGAGAAAAAGCAATATTCTGTTGAAAGGCAAGTTCTGGAAAGATATCGGCGCCCTGCTGATCTGGAACGGCGTCATGATCGGCGTATATTATGGCGTGATCATGGGAGGTGCCTATTTAATATCCGCGATCAATCACACGTTTGCGTCTTCGGATCTGTTCAGCAGTCTGACCTTGTCCGGCGTCAGCACGCTGCTGGGGGCTATGGGGCTGCTGTATTACGTATTCAGCCTTCCTCTTGTGTATTTGTGTATCAGTATGTTGTTTTACTACAGAAAGGCAAAACGCAGAGAACCTATCATGGGGCCCTACAGGGATCTGGAGGAAGCATACCGGCTGCAGGAAACCGGATGGTTCAGAAAAGTGTATCAATATCGAAAGAGGATCATTGCCATGGCTATTGTGGCGGTGCTGAGCGTAAGCTTTATTTATTCTTTCGCAGAAAAAAAAGGTGTTTTAAATCTGGGACTGAAACGGGAAATTCAGATTACAGCCCACAGAGGGTATTCGGAACAGTATCCGGAAAATACGATGCCGGCTTTTCAGGGAGCGGTGAAGATCGGAGCGGACTATATTGAGCTGGATGTACAGCAGACCAGGGACGGCAAGATCATCGTAATGCACGATTCGAATTTAAAACGAACCACCGGTGTGGATAAAAACATATGGGAAACGGATTACGAGGAAATGCGGTATCTGGATGCGGGAAGCTGGTTTGATAAAAAGTACAGCGGCACTACGATCCCTACGCTGGAAGAAGTGCTTGCTTATACAAAAGGAAAAATCCGGCTGAATATTGAGCTGAAGCCTACCGGGCATGAGCATGATTTTGAACAGTGTGTGGTGGATATTGTCGAACAGTATCATTGTGAAGATGAAGTGGTGCTGTCTTCCATGAAATATGATTGTCTGGAAAATATAAAAAAAATTAATCCTGATATTAAGACGGTATATATTACATCTGTTTCTCTGGGCAATTTTACCGTTCTGGATTATGCGGACGGCTACAGCGTTGAAGCGATGATGCTGACCCAGAAATTTGTAAATCAGGCCCACAGAGCGGGAAAAGAAGTGCTGGTATGGACCGTGAACTCGGAAGATTCTATGGAGCGGGTGCTGGAAATGGGAGTAGACGGGATCATAACCGATAAGCCGGCGGCAGCCCAGCGTCTGGTCTATGAAATAGACCATGGCGATATATGGGATCAGTATATTGAAAAATTATTGAGTCTGCAGTAGCAGGCTCAATTTTTTTCATCGGAATCCGCGGCTTTTGGGGAAAGAAAGTCCTGCCGGCTGGAGAAAAAGGGAAAATACAAAGCTTTTGAAAAATATAATCAGTTTCAAAATGATAAAAAATATCAAGAAGGAAAAATGGCTTGACAATTGCGTTAGACAATGCTAACCTGAACTATGTTAGAAACAACTAACCAATTAAAACGAAGCAGGTGATATTATGATGCCATTGACTTTATTAAGGCCAGGGGAGTACAGTACAATTAAAAAAATCGGAGGAAAAGAGGAAGTCCGAAAATTTCTGGAATCTCTGGGATTTGTAACAGGAGGTATTGTTACTGTAGTAAATCAACTGAACGGGAATGTGATCGTAAATGTAAAGGAATCCCGTGTGGCGATAAGCAAAGAAATGGCAAGTAAGATTATGGTTCAAATGGAGGGATAAGATGAAATCGTTAAAAGATTTGAAGCCGGGGGAAACGGCTTTGGTTGTAAAGCTTCATGGGGAGGGAGCGGTAAAACGACGGATCATGGATATGGGTATTACGAAAGGCTGTCAGGTCTTTGTCCGCAAAGTGGCGCCTCTGGGTGATCCTATTGAGGTTACTGTACGGGGCTATGAATTGTCCATCCGCAAGGCCGACGGGGAAATGATAGAAGTAAAGTAAGAAATCAGAAAAGTAAAGTAAGCTGTAAAACAGAGAGGTTCTCTCTATTTTTTTAGCCATGCAGTTAGCGCAGGCTAATCTTATAAGAAAGATCAGGAGGAAATGAAAATGTCAATAAAGATTGCACTGGCGGGCAATCCGAACTGTGGAAAGACCACTTTATTCAACGGATTGACCGGAGCCAACCAGTTTGTTGGAAACTGGCCCGGGGTTACCGTAGAAAAGAAAGAAGGAAAGCTGAAAAATCATAAGGATGTGATCGTTACCGATCTGCCCGGGATTTATTCCCTGTCTCCGTATACACTGGAAGAAGTGGTTGCCAGAAAATATCTGCTGGAAGAACATCCGGATGTTATTTTGAATATCATTGACGGAACCAATCTGGAAAGAAATCTTTATCTGACCACACAGCTGACAGAACTTGGGATCCCTGTGGTTCTGGCTGTTAATATGATGGATGTGGTAAAAAAGAACGGAGATAAGATCGATCTGAAAAAATTGTCTGAGGTCATCGGCTGTGAAGCGGTGGGAATTTCAGCGTTAAAAGGCGATGGGATCATGGAAGCGGCAAAAAAAGCGGTTTTTGCGGCAAATCAGAAAAAAACCGGACAGTTTGCCCATTCATTTTCCGATGAAGTTGAGGTATACTTAAAAGAAATTGAAGATTCTCTGGGATCGGATATTCCGGCAGAACAAAGAAGATTTTTCGCCATTAAGCTGTTTGAGAGAGACGACAAGATCATTCAGGAAATGAAAAACGTTCCATCTGTGGAAAATATCATAAAAGAAGCGGAAAAGAATCTGGAGGATGATGCGGAAAGCATTATTACAAACGAGAGATATGTGTACATAGCATCTATCATTGACAGCTGCTATAAAAAAGCAAAAAGGGGAGCGGAAACTTTATCCGATAAAATTGATAAGATCGTTACGAACCGTATTCTGGCGCTTCCGATTTTTGCGGGAATCATGTTCCTTGTATATTTCGTTTCCGTTTCCACTCTGGGAAGTTTTCTGACAGATACCGTAAATGATGTGGTGTTCGGCGACAACGGAATTCCCGGTCTGGTTTCTACAGCCCTTACCAATGCAGGATGCGCTCAGTGGGCACAGGATCTGATCGTCAACGGTATTATCGCCGGCGTAGGAGCAGTTCTGGGATTTGTACCCCAGATGCTTGTATTGTTTATCTGCCTTGCGTTTTTGGAAGCGTGCGGGTATATGGCCAGAGTGGCATTTATCATGGATCGTATTTTCCGTAAATTCGGACTGTCAGGCAAGTCTTTCATCCCTATGCTGATCGGAACCGGATGCGGTGTGCCGGGCGTTATGGCTTCCAGAACCATTGAAAGCGACAGAGACCGTAAAATGACAGTTATGACTACGACTTTTATTCCCTGCGGCGCTAAAATGCCGATTATTGCTCTGATCGCAGGGGCGCTGTTCGGAGGTGCATGGTGGGTTGCCCCAAGCGCGTATTTTGTAGGAATTGCGGCAATCGTATGCTCCGGCATTATTCTTAAGAAAACAAAACCGTTTGCGGGAGAACCGGCTCCTTTCGTAATGGAGCTTCCAGCTTATCATCTTCCTACTGTGGGCAATGTACTGCGCAGTATGTGGGAAAGAGGCTGGTCCTTTATTAAAAAGGCCGGGACGATTATTCTGCTGTCTACGATCTTTATCTGGTTCACATCCAACTTCGGAATGGTGGACGGACATTTTGGAATGGTAGACGAACTGAGCGAGGGAAGTATTTTATGCGGAATCGGATCCGCCATTGCTTTTATCTTCCAGCCGCTTGGATGGGGCGAATGGAGAATGTCTGTGGCAACTATTACAGGGCTGGTAGCGAAGGAAAATGTAGTGGGAACCCTTGGAATTCTGTTCGGTTTCGCGGAAGTGGCGGAAAACGGAGAAGAAATCTGGGGTACGCTGCAGGGCAGCATGACAATGGTAGCAGCATATTCCTTCCTTGTGTTTAATCTGTTATGCGCACCGTGCTTTGCCGCAATGGGAGCCATCAAACGGGAAATGAACAATGTGAAATGGTTCTGGGCAGCAATCGGATATCAGTGCCTGCTGGCATATGTAGCGTCTCTGTGCATTTATCAGCTGGGAACATTCTTTACAACAGGCGTTTTCGGAGTAGGAACTGTTGTTGCGATTGTGCTGATTGTAATCTTCCTGTACTTCCTGCTCAGACCCTATAAAGAAGGCAAAACTTATGCTGTTAATACAAAGGTAATGAGAGTATAAATATCACAAGAGAGGTAATGAGAAATGGTAGCAACAATTATTGTCGTACTGATTGTTATTGTGGCAGCGGGACTTGCGGTGCGCAAACTGGT
>CAKNLF010000093.1 GCA_930989305.1 uncultured Roseburia sp.
TAATTTCAGAAAATGCTATACCTTGCTTATTAGCTCTTTTCTCTACGTTTTTCATGCTGTGTTCATATCCTGTATCAATCATAATATATCCATTTACCGTATGATAAATGTAAGTGTTCATTACCCTGCTTCCCGCATTATATATATCCATAGTTAATTCACTTTCCCATTTGATAAATTCCAAGTTGTCAGGCTATTTTGTCTATTATAACACCCTAATTATTTCCCTGTCATTCTATTTTTCGCTCATACGAAAAGAGAGTGGAGCATCATCTGTCCACTCTCTTCCAAATCCGAATAACTACGACAAAACGCCCTTATTTATGATACGGCTCTCCGTGTATGATCCGATAACTTCGATAAATCTGTTCCAACAGAACCACCCGCATCAGTTGATGGGGAAATGTCATTTTCGAAAAGCTCAATCTGAAATCAGAGCGTTTCAATACTTCTGTTCCCAGTCCAATAGAGCCGCCGATCACAAAAGCGATGCTGCTTTTACCCTGGATCCCCAGTGTTTCTATTTTTTCAGCCAGTTCTTCCGAAGACAGCATCCTGCCGTTTATTTCCAGCGTAATGACATACATATCCTCTTTCAGATATTTCATCAGGCGCTCTCCTTCTTTGCGGCGTATCTCTTCTTCCAGTGTACTGCCCGCTCCATCAGGAGTTTTTTCATCTGCTACTTCCACAATTTCCAGCCTGCAATACCGGCTCAGTCTCTTTTTGTACTCTTCTATAGCGTCTTTCCAATATTTTTCCTTTATTTTTCCTACAGTAAGAATCGTAATCTTCATTATTTTTGCAATATCCTTTTTCCTTTTTATTTTCCAGCTGTCCCTATGGCTTTCTTTTTGCGTTCATTATTTCACAGAAAGCTGATAAATGCAATGATTTCTTGCTTCCTTACAGGCCGGCAATGTGCTATACTGAATACATAAATTATACATACGAGGTGAACATCTTGAAGCTACTGGAAGATAAAATTTTAGCGGAAGGCCGCGCATTAAATGAAAACATTTTAAAGGTTGACAGTTTTATCAATCATAAAGTGGATCCAAAACTGATGGAAGAAATCGGAAAAGAATTTGCAGAGCATTTCAAAGGTCAGGGAATTACAAAAATCGCAACGATTGAAAGTTCCGGCATTGCGCCGGCGCTTATGACCGCTATTGCCATGGATGTTCCCTTGGTGATCCTGAAAAAACAGCCGTCTAACGTACTGTATCAGGATCTGTACCAGACAGAGGTCACCTCTTTTACTAAGGGAACCAGTTATGAACTGACACTTTCCATGCATCAGATCGATGAATCTGATCATGTGCTGATCGTAGATGATTTTCTTGCAAATGGCGAGGCTGCAACCGGGGCGTTCCGTCTTCTGCGCAAGGCTCATGCCACTATTGCGGGGGTTGGTGTTTTGATTGAAAAATCTTTCCAGCCCGGTCGTGAAAAACTTGAAGAACAGGGGGTTCATGTATATGCCCTTGCCCGTATCGCAAAGCTTGGCAAGGACCTGATCGAATTTCTCCATGAAGAAGAATAAGGGATCGTTTCCCTGATCGTCTAAAAATAAAAGACGCCGGAAACGCAAAATCCCCCGCTCTATGGACCAACAGTATTTTTACTGAGGTTATAGAGCGGGGGATTTTATTACAATAGCGCCTTTTCAGGCAGCTTTATCTGTTTCAGATTGGCTTGTATCAGGGTAATAGATAAAGTTTGTCTTCAACACCTGGCTGGCAGCTCCGGTTTTGTCATTAATGGCGATCACTGACAAAATATTGTTCCCCTCCGGAACAGTTAACGCTCCTGTATATTTATGGGAGTTTTTGTCTGGTGTGCTTCCGTCCCAGGTATAATAAACAGTTGTTCCGGAATCTGAAGATATTGTGATGCTTGTGTCTTTATAAAATTGTCCCCCGTCCGGCGATACTACCGGCATATTGGGAATTGCGAATTTTATGTTATAAATTTCTTCCATGGGCTCCGAGTAATTGCCGTTCCGGTCTTTACACACAGCTTTTAATACAGTCTCCCCTTCTTTTTGGATTTTTATGGGATCTTCGTATTTTTTACCGTCTTTTTCAGGATCGCTCCCGTCTGTAGTATAGTATATTTCCAGATCATCATCGGGAACGGAAAGCTCTACTTCCAGAAAATCCGAATAATCTCCGCTCTGCGTATCTGCCTCCGGCACTTTTACAAGATAATCTTCAAACAGAGCAAGGATTTCTTCCTGTGAGGTAGTGTCTTTCAGCGCGACAATCTTATCGTACTCGCCCTGTTGGGAATATATGCGCAGCAGTCCGCTGTATGCTTCTGTGGAATCCGGATTCAGATCTATCAATTTCTTGTATGCGGCTTCCGCATCATCCGTTTCTCCCAGTTCCTCGCATATTTTTCCCATCAAAAGACAACCGTTTTGTGAATCCGGTTCTTTCCTCATAGCTTTCTCCAATATTTCTCTTGCGTCTTCATACATGCCGGTATTATATTTGATCTCTGCTTTCCTGTAAAGGGAACTGAAGGAATTCATTTTCATATAGCATAAAATCCCGCCCAGTACGGCTGCTATACAGATCAGACAGACAACAACGACCAGAATTTTTTTCTTCCTGGAAGACTTTCTGCCTGGACTTTTTCTGGTTCCTTTTTTTCTGTCATTTTCCGGTATTTTTTTGGCAGAATCTGCTTTTGCTGTTTTTTCTCCGGTTTCATTGTCAGTTTTATGATTCTTTTCCTCTTCCAACAGATCGGAAAGGAAATCATCCTCCAGCAATGTGCTGTCTGACACCTGCATTTCTTTCCCGCATTTCGGACAGTATACACAGCCAACTTTCAGTTCAGTACCGCATTTTGAACACTTCATCTGTTATCACCCTGTCTATTTATTTTATAGAGCTGACGCAGTTACTCATCAGCATGGCGATGGTCATTGGGCCTACTCCTCCTGGAACCGGTGTGATCGCTGACACATGAGGAAGGACTCTGTCAAAGTCTACGTCGCCGCACAGCTTCTTTCCTCCCAGACGATGAATTCCCACATCAATGACAACAGCACCTTCTTTTACATATTCCTCTGTTATAAATTTGGGTTTTCCAATGGCAACGATCAGGATATCCGCCTTTTTGCAGATTTCCTTCAGATCTTTTGTTCTGGAATGAGCAATGGTAACTGTGGCGTTTTCCCGAAGCATCAGCACCGCCATCGGTTTGCCCACAATATTGCTCCTGCCTACTACTACGCAGTTTTTCCCTTCAATTTCAATGTTGGAACGTTTTAACAGCTGGATGATCCCGGCAGGCGTGCATGGAAGGAAACCTTTGTCACCGATCAGCATCGCTCCCGCGCTCTGGGGATGAAATCCGTCTACGTCCTTGGAGGGACATATAGCATTGATGATCGCTTTTTCGTCAATATGTTCCGGTACGGGAAGCTGACAGAGAATGCCGTTCACATCGTCACGGTTGTTTAATTCCCGGATAAGAGCAAGCAGTTCTTCCTGTGTTGTGCTTTCCGGCAGTTCATAGGATAAGGATCCGATCCCTATATAAGCGCACGCGTTTTTCTTATTTCGCACATATACGCTGGAAGCAGGATCTTCTCCCACCTGGATTACTGCCAGAGTTGCGTTTTTTCCTTCTTTTTTCAACTCCGCAACCTGCTCTTTTAATTCATCTTTGATTTCCTGAGATATTTTTTTACCGTCAATCAGATACGCCATTTCTATCAGCCTCCATATTACATTTGTATTTCTTTAAAACAGTCCTGTGATAACGCCGTTAGCATCTACGTCAATATTATTGGCTGCGGGTTTTTTGGGAAGACCGGGCATTGTCATGATCGCGCCGGTCACAGCTACTACAAATCCCGCGCCGGCGGAAACGTATACTTCACGCACATTAATGGTGAAATCTTTCGGGCGTCCCAGTTTATTCTGATCATCAGACAGAGAATACTGGGTTTTTGCCATACATACAGGGAAATCTCCCATGCCAAGGTCTTCGATACGTTTCAGTTCTTTATTGGCAGCGTTTGTATAAGTAACGCCGTCCGCGCCGTAAATTTCTTTCGCGATCGTCTCAATCTTTTCTTTCAGCGAAAGCTTGTTATCATACAGAACTTTAAATTTGCTTTCTTTGTGTTCCAGTGTATCCAGCACTTTTTCAGCCAGCGCGATGCCGCCTTCTCCGCCTTTTTCCCATACTTCGGAAAGTGCGAATTCACATCCTCTTTCCCTGCAGAATTCTTCGATATAATCGGTTTCCTCTTTTGTATCTGTAAGGAAAGAATTCAGCGTTACCACTACAGGCACACCGTATTTCTGAAGATTTTCAATGTGTTTCTCCAGATTTACGATACCTTTTTTCAGCGCCTCCAGGTTTGGTTCGCTTAAATCAGCCTTTGCAACACCTCCATTATATTTCAATGCACGGACAGTTGCAACAAGAACTACTGCATCCGGTTTCAATCCTGCCATTCTGCACTTGATATCAAAGAATTTTTCCGCTCCCAGATCAGCGCCGAAACCTGCCTCTGTCACAACGATATCGGCCAGTTTCAAAGCGGTTTTTGTAGCCCGGACGCTGTTGCATCCGTGGGCAATGTTTGCAAATGGTCCTCCATGTACAATTGCAGGGGTATGTTCCAGTGTCTGAATCAGGTTCGGTTTCAGCGCGTCTTTCAAAAGAGCCGCCATGGATCCGGTTGCCTGAAGATCGTCTGCGGTTACCGGTTTTCCGTCAAAGGAATATGCCACGATCATTCTTCCGAGACGTTTTTTCAAATCTTCCATATCGTCTGCCAGACAGAGCACTGCCATGATTTCGGAAGCAACGGTAATAACAAAATGGTCTTCTCTTACCATTCCGTCCATTTTGCTGCCAAGACCTACTACAATGTTGCGCAGCACACGGTCATTCATATCCAGGCATCGTTTCCATACTACCTGCCGCGGATCAATACACAGCTGATTTCCCTGCTGGATATGGTTGTCCAAAAGAGCGGCCAGCAGATTATTGGCTGATGTGATAGCATGAAAATCTCCTGTAAAATGCAGATTCAGATCTTCCATGGGAACCACCTGAGAATATCCGCCTCCCGCAGCGCCTCCTTTAATACCAAAACATGGTCCCAGTGAAGGCTCTCGCAGAGCCAGTACCGCTTTTTTTCCCAGTTTTCCAAGGGCCTGTCCCAGTCCGATGCTGGTTGTTGTCTTGCCCTCCCCTGCCGGAGTAGGGTTGATAGCTGTTACAAGTACCAGTTTTCCGTCCGGTTCGTCTTTGATCCGATTCATCAGTTCATCGGATAATTTTGCTTTGTATTTTCCGTAAAGTTCAAGGTCATCCTCCGAAATGTTCAACTGCCGGGCAACCTTTACAATAGGCTCCATCGTTGCTTCCTGTGCGATCTGGATATCTGTTTTCATCTGTTTTCTCCTCCTAAAAAGTGATTTCCTGAAGTTTCTCTATCTGCAAGCGGAATTTCCGCAGTGCATGCTGCTGTGTATGGCAGTGGTTTCTGCCATCCCATAAAGATTATACGCATTCTTCTACAAACTGCTCAAATTCTTCCATGGACATCAATACTTTACGGGGCTTTGTCCCTTCCTCCGGTCCTACGACGCCCGCTTCTTCCAGCTGATCCATGATCCTGGCGGCCCGGTTAAACCCTACCTTGAACATACGCTGGAGCATACCGATAGATCCTTTTTCTTTTTCTATTACAAACTTTCCGGCTTCCACAAAATAAGCGTCCCTTTCATCCGCTGAAGATGTAAAGCCGCTTCCGCCTCCTATGGAGGAAGTTGCCGCGTGTTTCACTTTTTCTTCTATTTCGCTGCTATAACTTGCCTGTCCGTTTTTCTCTGTAAGGAATTCCACCACGTCTCCCACTTCTTTATCGGAAACAAAAGCGCCCTGTACCCGGACCGGTTTCTGATATCCCTGAGGATAAAACAGCATATCACCTTTTCCCAGAAGTTTTTCCGCTCCGTTCATATCCAGAATCGTTCTGGAATCTACCCCGGAGGTAACGGAGAAAGCTATTCTGGAAGGCATGTTGGCTTTGATCAGACCGGTGATAACATTGACTGAAGGCCTCTGGGTCGCTATGATCAGATGAATACCCGCCGCTCTGGCAAGCTGAGCCAGACGGCAGATGGCATCTTCCACATCTCCTGGGGCCACCATCATCAGATCCGCAAGCTCGTCCACAATAATAACGATCTGCGGCATTTTTTTCGGTTTATCCGGATCTTCAATATCTTTGATCGATTCTACCTTTTTGTTGTAGCCTTTCAGATCACGGACATTGTATTCTGCAAACTTCTGATATCTGTCTGTCATCTCCGCAACGGCCCAGTGAAGCGCTCCCGCCGCTTTTTTCGGATCTGTCACTACGGGAATGAACAGATGGGGAATCCCGTTATATACGCTCAGTTCCACCACCTTGGGATCGATCATGATCAATTTTACATCATCCGGATGGGCTTTATACAAAATGCTCATGATGATCGTATTGATGCAGACGGATTTACCGGAGCCGGTAGCACCTGCAATCAGCAGATGAGGCATTTTCGCAATATCCGCTACAATCACATTTCCGGCAATATCCTTTCCTGCGGCAAAGGCAATATTAGAAGGATGACTTTTAAATTCCTGGGATTCTACCAGATCCCGGAACGCCACCGTAACGTTCTCTTTATTCGGCACTTCAATCCCGATTGCCGCTTTGCCAGGTATAGGCGCCTCCATACGGATATCCGGCACTGCCAGATTCAGTTTAATATCGTCGGTAAGTCCCACGATCTTGCTTACTTTCACACCCATTTCCGGCTGTATCTCGTATCTGGTCACCGCAGGGCCGCAAGTCACATTGGTCACATGGGCCCGAACGCCGAAATTCGTCAAAGTCATCTGAAGACGGGCTGACATTTCCTGGAGATGCTCTCTGGAATCTCCCGCTGCTCTCGGATCCCCTTTTTTCAGAAGAGATACCGGAGGAAATTCGTAGCCCGCCCTTACGGTATCCGATTCAGCGATTTGTGTGGAAATATCCGCAACTCCCTGGGCCACCTGGGCGGCAGACTGTTTCGGATTTTTATGTATCGGTTTCTCCCGTTCCGGTGTTTCAGCCTGAGAAGAAGAAGCATCCTCCCTTTCTCCGGGAATGTTAATCTTTGGCTGTACATTTTCTTCCCATGGAAGTTCCTCTCTGACAAGGGTATCTTCCCTTTGTTTTTTCGCCGGTTTTGATCCCCTTTCGAAAGCTGGCGCTTCCTTTGCATATTCCGTCGCAGCGGTTTCCGGTTTCAAAGTCAGTTCGCTCATATCAGCTCCCCGTCTTTTCTTTTCTTTCTGTTTTACAGGCTTCAGCTGGGTATCATCGATGGCAACGCCAGTCACTTTCTGGTCCATCCTGCGCTGCTGTCTTCTCTCCTGATTAACCCGTCTTTGCTCTGCCCGGATCTCCTGCTGCTGCTTCCTTCTGGCTGCGTCCTCTCTGGCTGTTGCATATACTTTGGAACTTCCTTTTTTGATTCCTCCGAAAAAAGAACGCTCTGTAAGCATAACGCCGCTGATGATCAGTACTATTATGGTTATCACATAAGAACATGCCAGACCGGCAGTCCGCACAAACAGACTTCCCAGCAGGATTCCGAAAAATCCGCCGCCGTTTTTCTGGGCTGCGCTTTCTTTGATCAGATCAAACAGCAGTCCATCTTCATTTCCATTGTTCAGCAGATAAACCAGCACACATAAAAAAACCAGCAGCAACACTCCCGCTGCAGTTTTCATTTTAACTTTTCCGGATTTTTTTTGATTAGCAGTTAAAAAGGCGCTGATCAAAAACAGCCAGAAGGGAAAAACATAGGCCATCAGTCCGAAAGCGCCGAAAAAGAAAGCCCGGATCCCGGTTCCTATGATCCCGCCTTTTCCCAGGTTACAGATAAATATAATAATTGATAATGCCAGAATCAGCAAAAGAAGGATCTCACTTTTTACAGAAAATTCGGAAGTCGTATTTTTCCCTTTTTTTCTTCCTTTTCCTGACGAAGTCCTTCTTTTTGCCGATGTTGTTCTCTTTTTTGAAGCCATAAATCCTCCAGCCCGTATAAAATGAATCATTTTTTCACTTAGTCTTTAATTTTAGCATACTTTTTTCTAATTGTCATCTGCTTCATAAATCATCTGATGAAGTCTGGATACAGCCTGGCTGATACCGCCTACTTCATTGATAATTCCCTCCTGGACTGCTTCAAAGCCTACCAGGATCGTTCCCAGATCTTTTGTGAGCATTCCCGTATTAAGCATCATTTCTTCAATCCTCTTTTCTTTGATCTGACAATGATCCGCAATAAATCCCGCAATTCGGTCCTGCATCTGCTGAAAATAGTCGTAAGTCTGGGGAGCCCCGATTACCGTGCCGCTCATCCGCACCGGATGGATCACCATGGTCCCGGTAGGCACAATATAAGAATAATCCGCCGCCACAGCCAGAGGCACACCAATAGAATGACTTCCCCCAAGCACAAGGGATACGGTAGGTTTGCTTAAAGAGGCGATCATTTCCGCAATTGCCAAACCGGATTCCACATCTCCTCCCACGGTATTCAGCAGCACCAGCAGACCGTCCACATCTTTGGAATCCTCGATTTCCGCCAGCGTGGGAAGCACATGTTCGTATTTGGTAGTTTTGCTGGTGCCGGGCAGACATTCATGTCCTTCCACTTCGCCAATGATTGACAGCAGATGTATCCTGTGCTGCTGACGACTGTTGTCCATGGAGACCTGTCCGTATTTTTCAATAGATTCCTGTGTCTGACGGTTTGTTGCATCTTCTCCCATTTCCATATATCCTGCCTTTCCTTTCATATTACAGGATAAGTATGCATCTTTTCCGGTTTTCTATGCGCCTGGGGCAAAAATGGCTTCTGCCCTTTTCCGGGCAAAAGCCATTATCTTTTTGTTTTTCGCAGACGCCAGCAAAAACGTCTGTTTTTCTTTTATACGCCAATCAGATAATTGTATACATCTTCATAACGTTTTGCGGAATTTTTCCATGAAAAATCTTTCGCCATACCCCTGTCTATGATCTTATTCCAGTTTTTCTTGTCTTCATAAAATACTTTTTTGGAATAATTGATTACAGAAAGCATTTCCTCACCGTTGTAGTTTGCAAAGGAAAAACCGTCTCCTGTATGCTCATACTCATTATATGCCTGTACAGTATCCTTCAGTCCGCCTGTTTCACGAACAATAGGCACAGTGCCGTATCGGAAAGAGATCAGCTGGGTCAGTCCGCAGGGTTCAAAGGCTGAAGGCATCAGAAACGCGTCTGCGGCTGCATACAGTTTGTGGGCCAGATCGTCATTGTAACAGATATTTGCCGAGATTTTATCTCCATGCTTCCACGCAAAATACCGGAACATATTTTCATAACGTTCTTCTCCGGTTCCAATGACAACCAGCTGGGTATAATCGTCAATAATTCTTTCAATCACAAAATCAATCAGATCCAGACCTTTCTGATCTGTCAGTCTGGAAATCAAACCGATCATATATTTCTTTTTATCTACTGTCAGGCCCAGCATTTCCTGAAGTTTTACCTTGTTCTGGCTTTTTTTCCTGCGGAAGGTTTCCCCGTCGTAATTAACAAATATTTTCGGATCTGTAGCCGGATCATAAATATCATAATCGATGCCGTTTACGATTCCCTGCATGTCATAATGTCTGGCTGACAGCAGGCCGTCCAGTCCTTCTCCATAATAAGGTGTCTGGATCTCATTGGCATATGTATCGCTGACAGTAGTGATATAGTCCGCATAGACCAGGCCGCCTTTCAGCATGTTGGCATCTTTTTTGAACTCCAGTTTATCCGGCGTAAAAAGCCGGTCTTCCAGTCCGGAAAGGCCTTTCATGGTCTTTACGTCCCAGATCCCCTGGAATCTCAGGTTGTGGATCGTCATGATCGCTTTCATTCCCCAGAAAA
>CAKNLF010000094.1 GCA_930989305.1 uncultured Roseburia sp.
CTTTAAATACGGCATGCCTCCTCACGGCGGACTGGGCATCGGTCTGGAACGTCTGACCATGCAGCTGCTGGGAGAGGAAAACGTAAGAGAGACAACGCTCTTCCCGAGAGACCTGAGCAGACTGGAACCGTAACAGCCCCAAAGGGCCGTAAAATGGGGACCGGATAAGGACACTGCCGGCAAACAGACCGGCACAGATACAGAAAGGAGCAGAACATGGCAAATATCATCAGCGATGAGACCATTGAATATGTAGGCATACTGGCAAAACTGGAGCTTTCCGATGAGGAAAAGGAACAGGCAAAAAAAGATATGGGAAGTATGCTGGATTATATTGATAAATTAAATGAGCTGGACACCTCAGGCGTTGAGCCGATGTCACATGTATTTCCAGTAAACAATGTATTCCGTGAAGACGTGGTAGTAAACGGCGACGAGCATGAAAAGATCCTGGCCAACGCGCCGGAAGAAAAAGCCCAGAGCTTTAAAGTGCCCCGTACCGTGGAATAGTCCGGATCAAGGAAAGAAAGGAAAGAGACAATGAGTTTAACCAGTCTGACAGCCGTTGAATTAGGCAAAAAGATCAAGGCAAAAGAAGTGACAGCTGTGGAAGCAATGGAAGCTGTCCTTGCGCAGATAAAAAAATCAGAAGAGACCGTCAACGCCTATGTGACCGTTGACGAGGAAGGCGCCCTGAAACGGGCAGCAGAAGTACAGAAAAAAATTGACGCAGGGGAGCTTGAGGGCCCTCTGGCCGGAGTGCCGGTTGCTATTAAGGACAATATGTGCACAGAAGGTATGCTCACTACCTGCAGTTCAAAAATACTTGGCAATTTTATCCCCACATATACATCCGAAGCAGTGCTGAATCTGGAAAAAGCCGGAGCAGTAATCATCGGAAAGACCAATATGGACGAGTTCGCTATGGGAAGCACAACGGAAACATCCGCTTATGGAGTTACCAGAAATCCCTGGAACACAGAGCATGTGCCAGGAGGTTCATCAGGGGGCTCCTGCGCGGCGGTGGCTGCGGAAGAATGCTTTTTCGCTCTGGGATCCGATACCGGCGGATCTATCCGTCAGCCCAGTTCTTTCTGCGGCGTTACCGGATTGAAGCCTACCTACGGGACAGTGTCCCGTTACGGACTGATCGCCTATGGTTCCTCTTTGGACCAGATAGGACCGGTGGCCAAGGACGTAACGGACTGCGCTGTGATCCTGGAAGCCATCGCTTCCCACGACACAAAAGATTCCACATCTGTGGAAAGAAAAGATCTGGACTTTACATCTGCTCTTGTGGATGATGTAAAAGGCATGAAGATCGGCATCCCCAGAGATTATTTCGGGGAAGGCATTGATCCTGAAGTAAAAGAAGCTGTGCTGAACGCGGCGAAGGTGCTGGAAGAAAAAGGGGCTTCAGTGGAAGAATTTGACCTGAGCCTGGTAGACTACGCTATTCCCGCGTATTATGTAATAGCTTCCGCGGAAGCAAGCTCCAACCTGGCCCGTTTCGACGGCATTAAATACGGATACCGCACCAAGGAATACGAAGGACTTCACAATATGTACAAAAAGACCCGTTCCGAAGGATTCGGCGCGGAAGTAAAGCGCAGGATCATGCTGGGATCTTTCGTTTTAAGTTCCGGTTATTATGACGCTTATTATCTGAAAGCCCTTCGTACAAAAGCGCTGATCAAACAGGCTTTTGACAAGGCTTTTGAAAAATATGATGTGATTCTGGGACCGGCTGCGCCTACAACGGCTCCAAAGCTGGGCGAATCTCTGTCAGATCCTATTAAAATGTATCTGGGAGATATTTATACGATCTCTGTAAACCTGGCGGGACTTCCGGGAATTTCCGTTCCCTGCGGCTATGACGGAAAGGGACTTCCCATCGGTCTTCAGCTTATCGGAGACTGCTTTAAAGAAAAAAATATCATCCGGGCGGCGTACACCTTTGAACAGACCCATAAGTATCAGAGATGTCCGCTGGCTGAAATGTAGGAGGTGCGCAGCATGAGTAAACAGTATGAAACAGTCATTGGTCTGGAAGTCCATGTGGAACTTGCCACAAAAACAAAGATTTTCTGCGGCTGCTCCACCGAATTCGGCGGCGCGCCGAATACCCATACATGTCCGGTGTGCACCGGTATGCCGGGATCTTTGCCGGTACTTAACAAAAAAGTGGTAGAATACGCCATTGCGGTAGGTCTGGCTACTAACTGCCAGATCACACAGTACTGTAAATTTGACAGAAAGAATTATTTTTATCCGGATAACCCACAGAACTATCAGATCTCCCAGTTGTATCTGCCGATCTGCAGAAACGGCGGCGTAGAGATCGAGACAGCGGCAGGGAAAAAGACTATCGGGATCCACGAGATCCATATGGAAGAAGACGCGGGCAAGCTGATCCACGACGAGTGGGAAGACTGCTCCCTGGTAGACTACAACCGTTCCGGGGTGCCTCTGATCGAGATCGTATCAGAGCCGGATATGCGTTCCGCAGAGGAAGTGATCGCTTACCTTGACAAGCTGAGACTGATCATCCAGTATCTGGGCGCTTCGGACTGCAAACTCCAGGAAGGCTCCATGCGTGCGGATGTGAACCTCTCCGTCAGAGAAGTGGGCGCGTCCCAGTTCGGTACCCGTACGGAAATGAAAAACTTAAACTCTTTCAAAGCCATTGCCAGAGCCATTGAAGGAGAGCGGGCACGTCAGATCGAGCTTTTGGAAGAAGGAAAAGAAGTGATCCAGGAGACAAGAAGATGGGATGACAACAAAGAATATTCCTATGCGATGCGTTCCAAAGAAGATGCCCAGGATTACCGTTATTTCCCGGAACCGGATCTGGTGCCCATCGTGATCAGCGATGAATGGCTGGAAGAGATCCGGGCAAAACAGCCGGAGCTGCGTACGGAAAAGCTGGAGCGTTATAAAAAAGAATACGATATTCCGGATTACGACGCTCAGATCATTACGGAATCCAAAAAAATGGCGGATATTTTTGAAGCCACGACAGCTATCTGCGGCAAACCGAAAAAAGTTTCCAACTGGCTGATGGTGGAGACTATGCGGCTGTTAAAGGAAAATGAGATGGAAGCGGAGGATATTTCGTTTTCGCCGGCAAATCTGGCGAAACTGATCGAACTGACCGAGGCGGGAACCATCAACAGCACCGTTGCCAAGGAAGTGTTTGAAGAAGTCTTTAAAAATGATATCGACCCGGACAAATACGTGGAAGAAAAAGGCCTGAAGACGGTAAACGATGAAGGAGAACTGCGTTCCGTGATCGAGCAGGTGATCAAAGACAATCCGCAGTCTGTGGAAGATTATCATAACGGAAAGAAAAAAGCCATCGGATTTTTGGTAGGACAGACAATGAAGGCCATGAAAGGAAAAGCAAATCCGGGCATGGTAAACCAGATCCTCCAGGAGATGCTGCAATAAAAACAGAAGCTGCGGATCCGATATAAAAGGAGAAGAATTATGATATATACCCAGGAACAGATAGCGCGCTATCTGGAACGTATTCAATATGACGGACCTTTGGATGTGTCCATGGACACCCTGAACGGACTGATCTACGCTCACCAGTGTCAGATCCCTTTTGAAAATCTGGATGTTTTTGATTTTAAAAAAGAGATCGACCTGGATCCCCAGAGCCTGTACCGCAAACTGGTGCTCAACGAAAGGGGCGGCTACTGCTTTGAGACAAACGGCCTGTTCTACGGAATGATCACATCTTTGGGGTTTGACGCATATCCCTGTATGTGCAGGGTAATGTTTGGGGTGGAAGATCCGGCGGATCATGAGATCGACCACCGGGCGACCATTGTGCGGATGGACGGAAAAAAATATTTCTGCGAAGCGGGGATCGGCGCCGCCATGCCGCCGGAAGCGCTGGAAGTGGCGGAAAACAAATGGCAGGAAATGAAGGGGTATGTCTACTGTACCAGAACCGTGGAAGAAGGCTGGTACGCCACGGTGCGGAAAACAAAGTCGGGAGGAGAAAAGATGGAACTGCTCTTTTCCCTGCTGCCTGTACATGAGATTGATTTTGTGCGCATCAGCTATGCCCTTTCCCATTCGGCGGATTCCAAATTCTGCAGAATGCGGGTAGTAAACAGAAGGACGCCCCGGGGATACTACGATTTGACAGATGATGTTTTTACAGAAGAGGCGGACGGAAAGAAAACAGTGGTGAAGCTGAGCAGGGATGAGATACCGGGTATTTTAAAGGAAAAGTTCCATCTGGATATCAGCGAACCGCTTCGGCCCCTGTAATTGATGCAAGTGCGGGAAAATGAAGAATGGATGATTTCCTGCGGTATTGAATAAATAATGGAGAACAGTATGTCAGAAAAAGATTATATTGATGAAACTCATAAGGAAGACAGAAACGATAACAAGCATGAATATGAGGATGTGTGCTATATTTGCCACAGACCGGAGAGCAAAGCCGGAAAAATGATCCACATTCCCAATAATATTTCCATCTGTGTGGACTGTATGCAAAGGACCTTTGACAGCATGGGACAGATGGGCGGATTCCCCGGGCTGGAAGGATTTCCCGGGTTTCCGGTCAATGGACAGAATACGGATCATTCTCCTGAGGATCATACTGCCGGAGGAAACGGTGAGGATCAGCATCAGGAAGGAAGCGGGCTGAATCTGGGAGACCTTTTCGCTTCCGGGAAAATGCCCAATATCAGCCTGATCAATATGTCTGATCTCCAGGGGATGATGGGCAATCGCCAGAAAGTGAAAAAGAAAAAACCAAAAGAAGAACAGAACGCCCAGCCGGCTATCGATATTAAAAAAATCCCGGCTCCTCACAAGATTAAAGAAAGTCTGGATGATTATGTAGTAGGACAGGAATACGCGAAAAAAATCATGTCTGTAGCTGTCTACAATCATTACAAACGTGTGGCTTCCGGCTATCAGGACGGCATTGAGATTGAAAAATCCAATATGCTTATGATAGGACCTACCGGTTCCGGAAAGACTTATCTGGTAAAGACGCTGGCGAGACTGCTGGATGTGCCTCTTGCCATTGCCGATGCCACTTCCCTGACAGAGGCAGGCTATATCGGAGACGATATCGAGAGCGTGCTTTCCAAACTGCTGGCGGCAGCGGACAACGATGTGGAAAAGGCGGAGCGGGGCATTGTCTATATCGACGAGATCGACAAGCTGGCCAAAAAGAAAAATGCCAACCAAAGAGATGTCAGCGGTGAATCTGTACAGCAGGGAATGCTGAAGCTGCTGGAAGGCGCGGAAGTGGAAGTGCCTGTGGGAGCAAGCAGCAAAAACGCTATGGTGCCCATGACCACTATAGACACTACCAATATCCTGTTTATCTGCGGCGGGGCTTTCCCGGGACTGGAGGATATTATCAAAGAGCGGCTGAACAAACATTCCACCATGGGATTTCAGTCTGATCTGAAAGATAAATATGACGATGATGAAAATATCCTGACCAAGGTTACCACAGAAGATGTGCGCAAATTCGGCATGATACCGGAGTTTATCGGCCGTCTGCCCATTCTCTTCTCTCTGGAGTCTCTTTCCGAAGATATGCTGGTCAAGATCTTAAAAGAGCCGAAAAACGCTATCATCAAACAGTATAAGAAACTGCTGGAGCTGGACGAAGTGCAGCTGGAGTTTGAGGATGACGCGCTCCGGGCCATTGCCAAAAAGGCCAAAAAGAAAAATGTGGGAGCCAGGGCCCTGCGTTCCATTATCGAGGATTTTATGCTTGATATCATGTATGAGATCCCGAAAGATGAAAACATCGGAAAAGTTCTGATCACAAAAGAATATGTGGAAAATACGGGAGGCCCGGTGATCACTATGCGGGGCTGCCCGGAACTGGAAATGAAACCGGAATAAAAGATCATTGCTGCAAAAGATAAAACAGCCTACAGGAGAACGTCATGGAGGCACAGAAAGATAAAATACAGAACAGCTTTTTAAAACAGGGAGGGATCCTGGCGGCGGCTTCTATACTGGTGCGCTTTATCGGACTGCTGTACCGGATCCCCATGGCCAATATCATTGGAGACGAAGGAAATGGTATTTATTCGGCTGCCTATGAAATATATAATATACTGCTGATCATTTCCTGTTACGGATTGCCTATGGCGGTCTCTAAAATGGTGTCTTCCAGATATGCCATGGGCAATTATAAAGGCGCCGGAAGGATTTTCCGGTGTACGATGCTGGTGGGGATGCTCACCGGAGGAGCAGCGGCCTGTTTCGTATTTTTCGGAGCGGACTGGCTGGAACGGAATTTTTACGCGGGATATACAGGGATTGCCATCCCTCTGCGGATCCTGGCGCCGACTATTTTTGTTGTGGCGGTGGCCGGAGTGCTCCGGGGATTTTTCCAGGGATACGGCAATATGCTGCCTACAGCGGTGTCACAGATCATTGAACAGCTTGTAAACGCCTTTGTCAGTGTATTTGCGGCTTATTTGCTGATACAGGCCTTTGCGGATTCTATGAGGCGGCCTGCCTGGGGAGCCGCGGGAGGCACTCTGGGCACCTGCCTGGGGGCGCTGTCGGCGCTGTTTGTACTGATCTGTGTATATATGAAGTACCGGCCGGGAAGAAAACGTCAGGAAAAAAGCGGTATTGACCGGGCTACGGATACGCTGAGAGGAACTTATCACCTGATCGTTGTTACCGCCGTGCCCATTATTCTGAGCCAGACTGTGTATCAGCTCAGCGGCATTGTGGACGTTACCGTATTCAATAATGTAATGGGGGAACTGGGCGTTTCCCCTCAGGCTATCAGTGTGGCCCAGGGGATCTACAGCACGAAATACCGGCTTTTGGTCAGTGTGCCCATTGCTATCTCTACAGCTATGGTTTCGTCTATGATTCCAAGCCTGGTGGTATCTTTTCAGAATAAAAAACTGCAGATGGTCCGGGAACAGACCTCTCTGACGATAAAATTTAATATGATCGTGGCCTTTCCCTGTACAGCAGGGCTGATGGCTCTGGGACAGCCTGTGATACGGATGCTCTTTCCGGGATCCGACTATGTCACCGGAGGATGGATGATGCTGCTGGGATCGGTCTGCATTATCTTTTACGCCCTGTCCACAGTGACAAGCGGCGTGCTCCAGAGTATTGAGCGGACGGTGGTGCCGGTGATCCATTCCCTTGTTTCTCTCGGCATACATATCCTGCTGATCGTGGTCCTGCTGATGCGCACAAATCTGGGAGTCTATGCCCTGGTGATCGGAAACGTCACCTTCCCGCTGGCGGTATGCGTTATGAACCACATGTCTTTGCGGAAACATCTGGAATACAGAGAGGACTGGAAAACAGCGTTCCTGGTGCCGGGGGCGGCGTCGGTGCTCATCGGAGTTCTGGCCTGGGCGGTATATTACGGACTGAATACCCTTTTGGGTTATCATATTCCTTCCACTCTAATCGCCATAGTGGCCGCAATCTTTGCATATTTTGTTCTGGTCTTAAAGATGAAAGGACTGAACAGACAGGAACTGGAATCATTTCCTTTCGGCGGGAAAATGATACGTTTGGCTGAAAAGATGCATCTTTTGTCATAACCGGATAAAGTCCTGCATAAAATGATGGTAAATCATTTTGTGCAGGACTTTTTTGCATGGAAGAAAGGACAGGGATCCGCCCCTGCCAGACCGGGGAGCCGGGCTGCCAGGAGGCGGTTTATTCAGAAGACTATTATGATCTGATCATTGACTATAACGGGATTGTGGAATATCTGATCCCGGCTTGCGTACAGAACATAAATGCCTATTATGATATCGGATATTATCCCAGAGAAAATCTGCCCTTATTAAATCTTCAGGACTATATGTATATGGGAATCCCGAAATGTTATACGTTAGCTGATAAAAGCGCTCTGGAAGCAAGCAATATTCTGATACTGCAAAATCAGCCTGCCCTGGATTTGAAAGGCAGAGGGGTGCTGGTGGGATTTGTGGATACGGGGATTGATTATACAAATCCTCTGTTTCGCAAAAGCGACGGTACCACAAGGATCAAGGGGATCTGGGATCAGACACGTCCGGAAGGGGAAAGCCCGGAGGGATTTCTCTACGGGACTTTGTATACAGAGGAAATGATCAACCGGGCGCTGGCATCTCCGGAACCTATGGAAGCAGTGCCTTCCGGAGATGAGATCGGACACGGGACGTTTCTGGCGGGAGTGACAGCCGGAGGAGAAAATGCGGAAAATAATTTTATAGGGGCTGTACCGGAAGCTTCCATCGCGGTAGTAAAATGCAAACAGGCAAAGGAGTATCTGAGAGAGTTTTATTTTATACCTGAGGACGCGCCCTGTTATCAGGAAAATGATTTGATGAGCGGAGTGGCGTGGCTGAACGCCCTGGCCGACGCTCTGGAGATGCCTCTGGTGGTTTGTATTGCCATGGGAAGCAATATGGGGGCCCATGACGGCAGTGGTCCCCTGTCTGTATATCTGAACGATATCGGTCTGCGCCGCCGCAGAGTGGTGAGCATTGCCGCCGGAAATGAAGCCGGCGCGAGACATCACTACAGGGGCAGCGGCATCCGTCAGGGAAATGAAGAGGATGTGGAGATGTCTGTGGGAAAAGGCGTCCGGGGATTTACAATGGAATTTTGGGCTGTGGCTCCGGAGCTTTATCAGATCACGATTCTCTCACCTACCGGGGAACTGCTGCCTGTGAGTGCGGGACAGATCGGAGGCAGGGATGAATATTCATTTTTATTTGAAAATACAACGGTCTCGGTAGACTACGGCATTGTGGGGGTTAGAAACGCGAACCAGCTTATTTTCATCCGTATGGAAAATCCTCTGGAAGGGATCTGGACTTTGCGGGTGACCGCCAAACAGGTGATCGGCGGGGAATATCACATCTGGCTTCCGGTAACCGGATTCCTTTTTGGAGAAGTTTTTTTTCTGCGGTCCAATCCGGATACAACGGCTACGGAACCTTCCTATTCTCCCTCCGCCATTACCCTGGGGGCCTATCAGGCAGCCGGTGAGAGCCTCTATCCGGATTCCGGCCGGGGATACGGCATCAACGGAATCATCAAGCCGGACCTGGCTGCGCCCGGAGTGGATATCCAGGGACCCGGACAGAGGGGGCTGTTTGTTGCAGAAACGGGAACAAGCGCCGCGGCGGCAGTAGCGGCCGGAGCCTGTGCCCAGCTGCTCCAGTGGGGGATCGTGGACGGCAATTATCCGTCTTTAAATTCTACAGAAATAAAAAATATACTGATACGGGGAGCCAGACGAAGTTCCGAGCGCAACTATCCCAACCGGGAATGGGGATACGGGATCCTGGACGTATATGAGGCTTTGAACCGTCTGAGAAATCTGGATTGATCAAATTAAGAAAAATTTAATAGAATTGATGCCGATTTTTTCAAGATACAGAGATATTATAATATCGTAAGACGGAAAAGGGAGGATGCCGGAATGAAAACAGCCTGGAAAATGTTTATAACAGACGCAGGATTAAATTCATATCAGAACGAGACATTGGAGCTGCGGGATTTTTATCGTATGATCGTTTTTCTCCAGAATAATTTCAAAGGAAGAATCTCCGAGAAAAAAATCATTCACAGATCTTTTCTTTTCAGCTTGGTAAAAATGCTGTACGCCAACAGTCAGAATACAGAAAAAAACAGAAATCAGGTGATTGAAGATGATGATAACATACGTACATTTTATATTGACGGTACTCCCATTTATATTGGCTGGTGTACTTGCGGTGGAGTGTCTATCACTGCTAAAGAGCCAAAGGGAAATCCAAAAATTGCGGAAATAGCGGGAATGATCGAACACCAGGACATATGGTGGAATCAATAAAAAAACGGGAGGGCGGATTCCTTTTTCGAAATGATATGCTCCCTTCTAGGTAGACAAGTGAAATAACAAAAACTTGTCACTTAG
>CAKNLF010000095.1 GCA_930989305.1 uncultured Roseburia sp.
CTTGGTTTTAAAGCGCCGAAATAATGATCTTCCATTTCCTGACCCCGGGGAGCGGAAGCGCCGATCAAAGTCCTGCCGCATAAAATAAGATCACGTCTCTGTTTATAAAGTTCTTTGTCTACAAGGAAATATTCCTGTTCCGGACCGATCGTAGCAGTTACGCTTGTAACATCTTTGTTTCCGAGAAGATGGAGCATTTTTACAGCTTCCTGGCTCAGTACTTCCATAGAACGCAGCAGAGGTGTCTTTTTATCAAGTGCTTCGCCGCCATATGCGCAGAATGCAGTAGGAATGTAGAGAGTTCCGTCTTTAATAAAAGCAGGAGAAGTAGGATCCCATGCGGTATATCCCCGTGCTTCAAAAGTAGCCCGAAGACCGCCGGAAGGAAAACTGGATGCGTCCGGTTCCCCTTTTACAAGTTCTTTGCCTGAAAAGTCCATGATAACTTTTCCATTTTCCACAGGTGAAATAAAGCTGTCGTGTTTTTCAGCTGTAAATCCTGTCATAGGCTGGAACCAGTGGGTATAGTGTGTCGCTCCATTTTCTACCGCCCATTCTTTCATAGCTACCGCTACGGAATTTGCCACATCCAGTTCCAGATGTGTGCCGTTATCAATTGTCTTCCTTAAAGCTCTGTATACATCTTTTGGAAGTTTGTTTCTCATTACTCTTTCATTAAATACAAGACTTCCAAATAATGCGGGAATATCCTTCGTCATAATGATGACTCCTTTCAAAAACTATATGATTTTTTTCTGAAAAAACAAAAAAAGACGCTCTGGAATCTCTTCCAAAGCGCCTTTGCTTTATACCCAGCAGTATACTCAGAAAAAAATAAATGTCAATAGTTTTTTTAAAAAAAAGAAACAGACCCTCCCTCTGCAATAGTTACAAAACAAATGACAGGAAAGTAACTGTTTACAAAGCCGGGAAAATCGTTTATACTAATTTCTACTTAGGGCAAATGTAAATAATTAAATAATAAAGCAATGACAAAGGCGTCAAAATTTCTATTTTATAATTTTTGAGAGGGATTTTGCGCCTTTTTTAATCATTTTCATTTTCTGATTAAAAAATCTGTTTTGATTTATACTGAATACAGGAGGAAATTGTTATGAATAGTCATCAGGGATTGTATAATCCGATTTTTGAACATGACAACTGCGGAATCGGAGCGGTTGTAAACAGTAAAGGCATAAAAAGCCATACAACAGTAGAGAGAGCTCTGAAGATCGTAGAAAATCTGGAACACCGGGCCGGGAAAGACGCGGAAGGAAAAACCGGCGACGGCGTAGGTATCCTTTTGCAGATATCTCACAAATTCTTTTCAAAAGCCTGTAGAAATCTGGGAATTGACCTGGGAGAAGAAAGAGAATACGGAATTGCTCAGATGTTTTTTCCTCAGAACGAGCTGAGAAGAAATCAGGCGAAAAAAATGTTTGAGATCATTGTAAAAAAGGAAGGTATGGAATTTTTGGGATACAGGGAAGTTCCTACCTATCCGGATGTGCTGGGACAGAAGGCAAAAGAATGTATGCCCCATATTGTTCAGGCATTTATCAAAAAACCGGAGGATATAAAAAAGGGACTGGATTTTGACCGGAAGCTTTACATTGCCCGCCGTGTATTTGAGCAGAGCAATGATGATACTTATGTAGTATCCATGTCCAGCAGGACTATTGTATATAAAGGTATGTTTCTGGTAGGACAGCTGCGGACTTTCTTTGCTGATCTTCAGAGCGAAGATTACGAATCCGCCATTGCCATGGTACATTCCAGATTCAGCACCAATACCAACCCAAGCTGGGAGAGAGCCCATCCCAATCGTTTTATTGTACACAACGGCGAGATTAATACTATACGGGGAAATGCGGATAAAATGCAGGCCCGGGAAGAAAATATGGAATCCGAACATTTAAAAGGAGAGCTTCACAAGATTCTTCCTGTAGTAGACAGAAGAGGATCCGATTCCGCTATGCTGGATAATACGCTGGAATTTCTTGTAATGAGCGGTATGGATCTGGCGCTGGCTGTTATGGTCACCATTCCTGAACCATGGGCAAATAACCAGACGCTTTCTCAGGAAGAAAGAGATTTTTATCAGTACTACGCAACTATGATGGAACCATGGGACGGTCCGGCTTCCATTGTATTTTCCGACGGCGATATAATGGGAGCGGTACTGGACAGAAACGGTCTGCGTCCCTCCAGATATTATATTATGAAAAACGGCGATGTGATCCTGGCGTCTGAGGTAGGCGTTCTGGATGTGCCGGAAGAAGAGATCGTTTTAAAAGAACGGCTCCATCCGGGTAAAATGCTCCTGGTGGATACAGTCAAAGAAACGATCATGGACGATACAGCTATCAAAGAATATTACGCCACTACACAGCCTTTTGGAGAATGGCTGGACAGCAATCTGGTGGAAATGAAGGATCTGAAAATCCCGAACATGCGCGTGGAAGAATATACTCCCCAGCAGAGAAAACAGCTGCAGAAAGCTTTTGGCTATACTTACGAGGAATACAGAAATTCTATCTGCAATATGGCTCTCAACGGCGGCGAGAGCACTGCTGCAATGGGCGTAGATACTCCTCTTGCAGTACTTTCCGATATGCATCATCCTCTGTTTGACTACTTCAAACAGCTGTTTGCCCAGGTAACCAATCCGCCTATTGACGCGATCCGTGAGGAAATCGTTACCAGCACGACAGTATATGTTGGAAAAGACGGCAATCTGCTGGAGCAGCGGCCGGAAAACTGCCAGGTGCTCAAGATCAATGACCCGATCCTTACAAATATTGATATGCTCAAGATTAAAAATATGAAAGAGGACGGCTTCCATGTAGCAGTAGTTCCTACGATCTACTACAAAAATACAAAACTGGAAAGAGCCATTGACCGCCTGTTTGTAGAGGTAGACAAAGCATATAAAGAAGGAGCCAACATTATCATCCTTTCAGACAGAGGCGTAGATGAGAATCATGTGCCGATTCCTTCTTTGCTGGCAGTTTCCGCTGTACATCAGCATCTGGTGGAAACAAAGAAACAGACATCTCTTTCTCTGATTCTGGAATCAGGAGAGCCGAGAGAAGTCCATCACTTTGCTACATTGCTGGGATACGGCGCCCGTGCGGTAAATCCGTATCTTGCCCTTGAAACGATTCAGGAGCTGATCGATGAGAAACTTTTAAATAAAGATTATTACGCAGCTGTAAACGATTACTGTACGGCAGTTATGCACGGCATTGTAAAAATCGCTTCCAAAATGGGAATTTCCACGATCCAGTCCTATCAGGGATCCAAGATTTTTGAAGCAATCGGAATCTCCCAGGAAGTAATTGACAAATATTTTGCCGGCACAGTCAGCAGAATCGGAGGCATTACGTTAGAAGATATTGAAAAAAGCGTAGATACTATGCACTCCAAAGCTTTTGATCCCCTTGGAAGAAACGTAGATCTTAGTCTGGACAGCGTAGGAAAACACAAAATGCGCAGCGGCGGGGAAGAACACCGATACAATCCGGCTACGATCCATATGCTGCAAAAATCCACAAGACTGGGGGATTACAGTCTGTTCAAAGAATATACAAAAATGGTGGATGAGGAAAGGAGCGGCAGTCTGCGTACTCTGATGGACTTCAGATTTCCAGAAAAAGGCATTCCTCTGGAAGAAGTAGAAAGTGTAGACGAGATTGTAAAACGGTTTAAAACAGGAGCGATGTCCTATGGTTCTATTTCAAAAGAAGCTCATGAAACACTGGCTCTTGCCATGAATATGATCCATGGAAAGTCCAACACCGGAGAAGGCGGAGAAAGCGACGAGAGACTGGATTCCGCAGGAACCGATCATGACAGATGCTCCGCTATCAAACAGGTAGCCAGCGGACGTTTCGGTGTAACCAGCAGATATCTTGTCAGCGCGCAGGAAATACAGATTAAAATGGCGCAGGGAGCAAAACCGGGAGAGGGCGGACATCTGCCTGCGAAAAAGGTATACCCGTGGATTGCTAAAACAAGGCATTCTACCCCCGGCGTAAGTCTGATCTCACCGCCGCCTCATCATGATATTTATTCCATCGAGGATCTGGCTCAGCTGATCTACGATCTGAAAAACGCCAATAAATACGCGCGGATTTCCGTAAAACTGGTATCCGAAACCGGCGTGGGAACCGTAGCTGCCGGCGTTGCGAAAGCGGGAGCCCAGGTTATCCTGATCTCCGGATATGACGGTGGTACAGGAGCTGCTGCGGAAAGTTCCATTCACAATGCGGGACTTCCTTGGGAGCTTGGTCTGGCTGAAACCCATCAGACCCTTCAGATGAACGGTCTGAGAAATCGTGTTATGATCGAAACAGACGGAAAACTCATGAGCGGACGGGACGTTGCCATTGCAGCTTTGCTGGGAGCGGAAGAATTCGGATTTGCCACAGCGCCTCTTGTAACAATGGGATGTGTAATGATGCGTGTATGCAATCTTGACACCTGCCCGGTAGGCGTAGCCACTCAGAATCCAAAACTTCGGAAACGTTTTACGGGAAAACCGGAATACGTAGTCAACTTTATGCGTTTTATCGCAGAAGAACTTCGGGAATACATGGCCAAACTGGGCATTCGTACACTGGATGAAATGGTAGGACGGAGCGATCTTTTGAAAGTAAAAGAAGATGCTGTTAATCCTATGGCAGGAAAGATCAATCTGGACGCTATACTGAACAACCCGTTTATCAATGACAAAAACCAGGTAGTATTTGATCCGTCAAAAGCTTATGATTTCCATCTGGAAAAAACACTGGATGAAAAAGTGCTTCTGAAAAAGATGGGATCCGCTCTGGCAAAAGGAGAGCCTGCCAGCGTATCTGTAAAAGTAAGCAATACAGACAGAACATTCGGTACCATTTTGGGCGCTGAGATCACAAGACAGCATAAGGAAGGTCTGCCGGAAGATACCCTCACAGTCAATTGTCATGGAGCAGGAGGCCAGAGTTTCGGCGCCTTTATCCCCAACGGGCTTACCATTTCTCTGGAAGGAGATACCAACGATTACTATGGAAAAGGACTTTCCGGAGGCAAGCTGGTAATCTATCCTCCGAAAAAGAGAAATTATTCCGCAAAAGATAATATGATCGTGGGCAATGTAGCTCTTTATGGAGCAACCGGCGGAAAAGTGTTCATCAACGGTGTAGCCGGCGAACGTTTTGCGGTAAGAAACTCCGGAGCCAGCGCTGTTGTAGAAGGCGTGGGAGAGCACGGATGCGAATACATGACCGGCGGATGCGTTGTGATCCTTGGTCCTACCGGAAAGAACTTTGCAGCTGGAATGAGCGGCGGTATCGCTTATGTGCTGGATGAAAACAACACACTGTACAAAAATCTGAATAAAGAAATGATCTCCATTGAAAAAGTGGAAAATAAAACAGATATCCAGGAACTGAAAGAACTTGTTGAAGAACATGTACAGCTTACCGGTTCGGAAAAAGGACAGGAAGTCCTTGATAACTTTGCGGAATATCTGCCGAAATTCAAAAAGATCATACCGGATGATTATAAAAAGATCACTTCTTTGAGCATCAAACTGGAAGAACGGGGAATGAGCAAAGAAGAGGCACAGATGGAAGCGTTTACAGAATTATTTCAGCAATAAGGCATAGTTTTGAGGTGACGAATAATGGGAAAATCAACAGGATTTTTAGAATATGAGAGAAAAGACGCAAAACAGGAAGATCCTCTGGTAAGGATCCGGGATTTTGAAGAATTTAAAAAACCTCTGTCTCTGGAGGAACAGCAGAAACAGGGAGCAAGATGTATGGACTGCGGAGTACCATTCTGTCAGTCCGGAATGATGATCGCAGGAATGGCTTCCGGCTGTCCTCTGCACAACCTGGTTCCGGAAACAAATGATCTGGTATACAGGGGACTTTGGAAGCAGGCATATGAGAGACTGGCCAAGACTCACAGTTTTCCGGAGTTTACCAGCCATGTGTGTCCCGCGCTGTGTGAAGCGGCCTGCACCTGCAATCTGAATGATGAGCCGGTTGCCACAAAAGAAAACGAAAAGGCTATTATTGAGACTGCTTTTAAAAACGGATGGGTCGTTCCGGTAAAACCGGATGTGCGCACCGGAAAAAAGGTAGCCGTGATCGGAAGCGGTCCGGCTGGCCTGGCTGCAGCTCAGGAGCTGAACAGAAAAGGACATCTGGTTACTGTATTTGAAAGAAGCGACCGGATTGGCGGTTTGCTCATGTACGGTATTCCGAATATGAAACTGGATAAATCTGTGATTGAACGCAGAATCAAACTGATGGAAGAAGAAGGCGTGATCTTCAAAACAGGGGTGGACGTAGGAAAAGATATAAAAGCTTCCCAGCTTCTGAAAGAATTTGACAGAGTAGTGCTGGCATGCGGAGCGTCCAATCCCAGAGATATCAGCGTACCGGGCAGAGAAGCGAAAAATATTTTCTTTGCGGTGGATTATCTGAAATCCATAACAAAAAGTCTTTTGGATTCCGAGTTGAAAGACAGTCATTTTGTCTCTGCAAAGGGCAAAAATGTGCTGGTGATCGGAGGTGGCGATACAGGAAACGACTGTGTAGGCACTTCCATCCGTCTGGGAGCCAAATCTGTTGTACAGCTGGAAATGATGCCGAAGCCTTCAGAATCCAGAACAGTGAATAATCCCTGGCCGGAATGGCCCAAGGTGCTGAAAACAGATTACGGTCAGGAAGAGGCCATTGCCGTATTCGGGAAAGATCCCAGAGTATACCAGACTACAGTAAAAGAATTTCTGGCTGATGACAAAGGCTTTGTAAAACAGGCGAAGATCATAGACTTAAAGCCTCAGAAAGATAAAAAGACAGGCAGGATGAATATGGTGCCGGTGGAAGGCAGCGAGCGGATCATAGACGCGGACCTTGTACTGATCGCAGCCGGATTCCTGGGCAGTCAGAAATATGTAGCGGATGATTTTAAAGTAGCTCTGGATCAGAGGACCAACGTAAAAACAGAACCCGATCAGTACGCCACAAGTGTGGAAAATGTATTTGCCGCGGGAGATGTGCGCAGGGGTCAGTCTCTGGTTGTTTGGGCAATCGCAGAGGGAAGAAATGCAGCTGCAGCAGTTGACAAATCTCTGATGGGATATATGGATTAATTTCCAATGGACAGAGAGCAGATTTTTACGGCAGAGTAAGAATCTGTTCTCTGCTTTTTTGTTTCGTTTTCAAAGAGGAGAAAAGCAGTTTTCTCACACTGCCACAGATATCTGGCAAAAAGGGAATACCGGTGTCCGCTGAAATCTTAAAAGAAACTTCATTGCTTTTAGAGTTACAAATTATTATAATGAAACTAAACAGTATGGCACATATTAAAAGATGACGGACCTTTCTGAAAAAGGTCCTATCATGAAAAGGAGGAGTGTATGATGGAACATGTAACTGACAGCGTAAAAAAAATATTGCTTGCCGGAGTGGGGGCTGCGGCACTGACAGCAGAAAAAGCACACAAGCTTACAGATGAGTTTGTGAAAAAAGGGGAAAGTATCGTAAAAGACGGAAGATCTTCTAATGAAGAATTAAAAAGAGATGTAAAAAGCAAAGTAAAGGCAAAAGTAAAAGATACGCTGCATCTGGATGATGATTATTCCGATGAGGAAAGCGTAGAGCAGATTTTGAAAAATCTGAAGCCGGAAGAGCGAAAAATTCTTCGGGAGACAATGGAGAAAATAGAAAAAGAAGAAGCTGAAGCAGATTATAAGGAAGTCAAAGATCCGGAAACCGGATCCGAGGCAGAAAAAGCAGACAGCGAAGATAAGAAAGCAAGTAAGGAAGAAGAACAGAAAGCATAATGAGTGAAGCAGCCCGTATACGCATGAGGCACATCTTACATGTGCTGAAAGAAAACAAAATAGTTCAGGGACTGACGCCGGAAAAGCTGAAAAAAATCCTGGAGGGACTGGGTCCTACTTTTATTAAATTCGGGCAGATTCTGTCTATGAGACCGGATCTGATTCCGCCGGAATACTGCGATGAACTGGCAAAGCTCCGTTCCGATGTAAAACCCATGCCCTTTTCTCTTGTGAAAGATCTGATAGAAGCGGAATGTAAAAAAAACATTGATGAGGTATTTCAAAATATCGATCCGTTGCCTTTGGGTTCCGCCTCTATCGGCCAGGTCCACAAAGCGGTTTTAAAAGACGGCAGGGAAGTAGTAGTAAAGATCCAGCGTCCAAAGATCAAAGAGATCATGAAACAGGATATCTTTCTCTGTAAAAAGGCCATGTTTATTATGAAAGTAGTCCGGCCTTCCGGAGACGCAGTGGATTTTATCATCGTTCTGGATGAAATGTGGGAAGCCGCTCAGAGAGAATTTGATTTCCTTCAGGAAGCGGCAAATCTGGAAGAGTTTGCGGAACGAAATAAAGACATTAAATATGTATCCTGCCCGAAAGTCATATCCAAGTGGACTACTACACGTATGCTGATGATGGAGTACATTGACGGCATTCCCATTGACGCTTTGGATCTGCTGAAAATATTAGGCTATGACCTTAATGAAATCGGAAGAAAACTGGCGGAAAACTATGTGAAGCAGGTGCTGGAGGACGCTTTTTTCCAGGCGGATCCACACCCGGGCAATATCTGCATCCGCGACGGCCAGATCATATGGATCGATATGGGAATGATGGCCCGTTTAAGCGACCGTGACAGACAGCTTTTTTCCAACGCGGTGGAAGCGATCACCTTCGGTGACATTTATGAATTGAAAGACACAGTGCTGTCCCTTGGAGTTACCCATGGAAAAGTAGACCACAATGAGCTTTATAATGATATTGATTATATTATTTCAAAATATGCAAGAGCGGATTTCAGCGGGCTGAATCTGGGTGACATTATCAAAGATATCCAGGAAGTGCTGAACAAGCACCGGATTTCCATCGGACGTGGTATGTCCATGCTGATCCGCGGCGTGATCACCATCGAAGGTGTTCTGGCAAAGATCAGCCCGGATATTAATTTCATGGAGATCTTTTCCAGTCATATGACTAAAAAAGAAATCAAAGATTTAGATATCAGCGAAGAAATCAAGCAGAACGGAGTGAGCGCTCTTCATCTGCTGAAAAAAACCGTGAATCTTCCCGCCAATGTGATCGATCTGATCAAGATGACGGTAAAAGGGCAGACAAAAGTGAATATTGAATTGTCCGAGTCCGCGGAATTTTTTGCCCATCTGAATGAAATGATCAATAAGCTGGTAATTGCGCTGATCGATGTAGCTTTGCTGATCGGTTCCAGTCTTATATGTACCACAGATATGAAAGGGCAGTTTCTGGGTATTCCGGCTCTGGGAGCTGTAGGATTTTTCTTCGCAATCGTACTGGGATTGTTTTTGTTATGGAGTATTATCAAAAACAGGCGGAAATAGCAGATGACAACAAAACAGATAGAAATTTTTTTGGAAGTATCCAGACAACTGAATTTTACAACTGCAGGTGAAAAATTATATATGTCCCAGCCTACAGTCAGCAGACAAATGCAGCTGCTGGAACATGAGCTGGGTTTTCCACTTTTTATCCGGGGAAATAACTTTGTACGTCTCACATCGGAAGGTCTGATCATGCTGTCAGCCTTTGAAAAGATGCTTCAGATTTATGAATCCCAGAAAAGGGTGGCGGAATGCATCCATCAGGGGGA
>CAKNLF010000096.1 GCA_930989305.1 uncultured Roseburia sp.
CAGGATGCCGGATAACGTCCGGTGGAGGCGACTCCAAGGATAGTGCAACAGAAATGAACCGCCATAGAACATATGGTAAGGGTGGAAGGGCAGTGTAAGAGACTACCGCCTGTCTGGTAACAGACAGGGCATATGTAAACCCCATCCGAAGCAAGACCGAAAGGAAGCGATGACGCGGCCCGCCAGCTTCAGGTAGGTTGCTTGAAACAACTGGCAACAGTTGTTCTAGACAGATGATCACCCAACGACATAACCCGGCTTATCGTTCTGCTTATGACATAATAAGGCAGATAGTCCGGTGCAAAACCTGACTGTCTGTTTTTCCTTAATCCTGAAATTTATAAAATGTTTCTTAAAAGATTCCTGGAATATTGACAGTCTCTGTGAGTGCGTTTAACATTAAATATAATGCAATAAACAAAAGTATAAGAGGTGTTATTGTGAGAGAAAAATTTGAACGGTTTATGGAAGGAAGATACGGGATGGACCAGCTGTCGCGGTTTCTGGATTTTGCCGCGCTGGCCCTGTTGATCGTATCTTTATTTATTCGGGGAATGGCCGGATCGATCCTTTTTTACGGAGCGGTGGTGCTGATCCTCTGGTCTTATTTCCGGATCTTTTCCCGTAATACCCACAGGCGTTATGCGGAAAATGAGCGTTTCCTGCGGCTGACAGGAAAGTTTGTGTCAAATTTTTCAAACAGACGCTGCCATCAGGAACAGAAAAAAATATACAAATATTTTTATTGTCCCGGCTGTAAGCAGAAGGTGCGGGTGCCGAAAGGCAAGGGCAGGATCTGCATTACCTGTCCGAAATGCCGGCGGGAGTTTGTGCGCAGAAGTTAACAGCAGCGGGGTGCAGCCATGTTTGGATATATCAATATTAATCGTAAGGAATTAAGTGAAGAAAATTTAAAAATATACCAGTCTTATTACTGCGGTCTGTGCAGAAGACTGAAAAAAGATTCCGGCATCCGGGGACAGATGCTGCTGAACTATGATATGACATTCCTGATCGTGCTCCTTACAGGACTTTATGAGCTGGAGGACGAAGTAAAGGAATTTATCTGTCCTCTGCATCCGGGGAAAAAGAAAATCGCCCGGATGAACGAAGCCACCCAGTATGCGGCGGATATGAATGTGATTCTGGCTTACCATAATCTGGAAGACGACTGGCGGGATGACAAAGCATACGCGAAACACGCCATATCCCAGATCATAAAGAAAGATTATAAAAAGATCATCCAGCGTTATCCAAGGCAGGCGAAAGCGCTGGAAAATTATATGAAAAAACTGACGGAGTATGAAAAATCCGGCGAGCATAACATTGATCTGATCGCGGGCCTTACCGGGGAAATGCTGGGAGAAATATTTTCCTGGAAAGAGGACGTCTGGGCGGACGAGCTGAGATGTCTGGGCTTTTACATGGGAAAATTCATTTATTTGATGGACGCCTACGAAGATCTGGAAAAGGATGAGAAAAACAAGTCCTATAATCTGTTTTCGGATCTGAAAAAAGAACATCAGAAAGATTTTGAAACACTGAGCAAGCTGATCCTGACAAGTATGATGTCTGAATGCTCAAAGTCTTTTGAACGGATGCCTATACTTCTGCATGCGGATATTATCCGAAATATCCTGTATTCCGGCGTTTGGTCAAAATATGAATATTTACAGCTGAAGAAGAAAAAGAGGAGGAAGACACGGTGAGAAATCCTTATGAGGTATTAGGTGTTTCACCCGGCGCTACCGATGAAGAGATAAAAAAAGCATATCGAAGACTGAGCCGTCAGTATCATCCAGACGCGAATGTAAACAATCCCAACAAAGGGGCTGCTGAGGAAAAGTTTAAAGAGGTGCAGCAGGCTTACAATCAGATCATGCGGGAGAAGCAGCAGGGTTATACTGGCGGCTATCAGAACGGTTCCTATCAGAACCAGGGCTATGGCGGTTATCAGCAGAATTACGGCGGCTATCAGCGCCAGGGCTATGGCGGATACGGAAATCAGGGGTACGGCGGACAGACCGGTGCCGGACAGTCCCAGTCTGATTCAGTGGAAATGCGTGCCGCGGCCAACTATATTAACAACGGTTATTACAGAGAAGCGTTAAATGTTCTCAATGGCATACGGGACAGAAACGCGCGCTGGTACTTTTATTCCGCGGCTGCCAATCAGGGAGCCGGGAACAATATTGTGGCTTTGGAGCATGCCAGAATGGCGGTCCAGATGGAACCAAGCAATATGGAATACCGTCAGTTTCTGCAGAATCTGGAATACGGGGGGACCTGGTATCAGAACATGGGCCAGGCTTATGAAAAACCTTTTTCCAGTGCCACGGGCATGTGCCTGACATTCTGCTGCATGTCTATGCTGTGCAGCGGTCTGTGTTTCAGGCCCTGTTAAAAAAAGAGAAAAGCCTTCATATGGATGGATACGCGAGAAGTATCTGTCCCTATGGGGGCTTTTTTAATATACAAAGGAGAGGATTTGTTTATGGAGCAAGAAAATGTGATCATTACCGGGAAAGATCTGGAGCATTTTGAAATGTTTCTAAAAAACAGAGAAAATGCGGAAGCCACGATCGGTAAATATATGAGAGATATTCGGACATTTTTGAGATTTGCGGGGGAAAAAGCAGTTATAACAAAAGAAAAACTGCTGGCATATAAGGACTGGCTGATCCTGCGGTATACTGTAAACAGCGTAAATTCCATGCTGGTGGCATTGAACCAGTTTTTAAGCTATCTGGAGTTGGGCAGGCTGAAGCTGAAACGGCTGAAGGTACAGCGGACAGATATCCGGTATATAAACAGAGAATTGAATAAAGAAGAATTTCAAAAACTGGTACGGACAGCCAGAAAAGCGGGAAAGGAGCAGCTGGCCATGATGATGGAAACCATGTGCGCCACAGGCATTCGTGTCAGCGAACTGAAGTTTTTTCGGCGGGAGAATATAAAAAAAGGTGTGATACGGGTATGGAATAAGGGAAAATGCAGGATCGTGATCCTGCCGAAACTGCTTCGGCAGAAATTGTATCTGTATATGAAAAAGCGGGGGATCCGCAGAGGAATTATATTTTGTACCCGGACGGGAAAAGAGAAAAACCGGTCTAATATTTGGAAAGAAATGAAACAGATCGCAAAAAAAGCCGGAGTAAGTCCGGATAAAGTATTCCCCCACAATCTCAGGCATCTGTTTGCCCGGACCTTTTACAGAGAAACGAAAAATCTGTTGAATCTGGCGGATCTGCTGGGGCACAGCAATCTGGAAGTAACCAGGCTTTATGCCTCCCAGGGACTCAGCGAGTGGAAAAGAAATGTGGAAAGGGTAAATCTGCTGGAAAAAACAACATAACATTTATTATGTAGCAGTTTTATGTACCAAAAGGACCTGCCTTTATGCCTGCCTATTTTTGCTGTGAATATATATATGGGAATAAAAAAAGAAAAAAAGACGCAAAATGAATTGAATCGATATTTTTAAGAACAAAAAAGCGCATACTTGTACCACTCTGAACCGATGCCCCTGTTCATAGTTTAAAACTGTTTGTTGATTTATTTGACACTATCAGTCATATATTATAAAATTAAAAAGACAAAATAGATTTGTCCCTGATCATTGAATCACATTTACCACATAATAAATGTTATGTAGTAATGAAAAGAGGAATGTACACATGTAGGAGTTCCCGGAAATGATCGGTGTATTTATATGTTGGCCGGTTGGCGGGCAAAAAAACGAAAAAGTTTTGCATGCAGGTCGGCTTTGAGATTTTATTATAGGCCTAGTATTGTAAATTTTCATCTGAAAAGGAGGGGCAGTATTTGTTTTGATGAGACGAGCAGGAGGGGTCAGAGCTGTTTTGATCAAAAGGCGAAAGGAGAGTGTCATGAAAGGAAAAAAGAATATCAGGGGAGAAAGGAGAAAAAAAGGCAGAAAAATGCTGGCGGCGGTGATGACGCCTGTGCTGGTGCTGGCTATGGCTGCAGGCATATTTTCCGGCGGACCGGGGCAGGTTCAGGCTGCAAATGTGAGTAAAGAAGCAGATTCAGTCACCATGAACGACTACAGCAGCTGGCTGGGGAATACGGAATCAACCCGCTACAATGGAAGGGTTTGGAGCGACAAATCCGTCAGTACAGAAAATGTTACATTTGGTGACAATGAAGTAGTGGAAATTGGCGACTCGGATTTTCTGACAACCTATTCTCTTCTGGGAACCTCTATGAAGGTAAAAGGGCAGCAGCCCACAGATACGGTGTTTATACTGGATTTTTCCACCAGTATGACGTGGGGATATAACAAAGATCACGAATCAGTAGATAAGAAAGATTCAAGAATCCAGGCGCTTGTAGATTCCGTAAACGATGCCATTGATACGCTTGTAAAGGCGAATCCTGAGAACCGGATCGCTATCGCGGTATTTAACGGATCGTCCACAGCATTGCTTCCTGAACTGACTACAGGAAGTAAGATTTTGGAAAAGGTACCGGACGGTAATTATCTGGAAATTACAGGCTATCATTTTGAGCAGGGTAAAGATGGCGGAACGGCTGAGGTGACATGTAAAATTAACGATGAAAAAGCAGAGACCGGCAGCGGCACCAATATCCAGGCGGGAATGTTTGCGGGAATGAAGATCCTGGCGGACAATGAGGATACAACGTATGAGTTGGCAGATGGTACTGCGGTAACCCGTATTCCAAATGTCGTTTTTATGTCCGATGGAGCGCCTACGACTTTTGCGTCGGCACAGGATGCAACATATACCGATGAGAACAACAAGAAACAATCTGGCAGTATAACAAATAGTACAGATCTGGATTCTAACATGCAAGTACAAAGCGGATCCTGGTGGAACACATCTTCCGGCGAGGCTATCGGAAGCGGTGATAATAACAATCCGGACAGCGCAGACGGATTTATGGCCCTGTTAACAGCTTCTTATTTAAAAAATGAGATCTCACAAAAGTATTATAATGGAACAGATCAGGCCAATATTTATACCGTAGGATTTGGTACAACCGTACAGACAGATGAAATGGTGGCAATGGCCAATCTGGTGCTGGATCCAGGGACATATTTAGAGAAAGACACGAATGTTCTGGCAGTGGAAGAGGTAAAATCTGCCTGGAAAGATTACCTCGACAACGGAAAGCCGGTAGTCAGCGCCCCGATAGGACATGGAAACAATAATACAAAAGTGAGGTATCAGGTTTCGCATCCTACTGGAAAGGATGCGAAAAACGATCCAGAATCTCTGATATATCCGACACAGGCTTTTAACGCGGAAAACGCAGAGGAACTGAATAATATCTTCCGGGAGATCGCTAATATGATCACCAGCGAGGCGCAGGTGCCCACTGAAATAACAGGAAATGATCCGGTCCGGGACGGTTATATTACCTATGAAGATCCGATTGGAGAATACATGCAGGTAGATGATGTGCCGGCGGTCATGTATTTTGGCGCACGATTTAACAAAAAGGATGTACAAACAACAACATCCAACGGCGTTACGACAAAAACCTATACATTTGAAAAGAGTGATGGCGGTACAGAAATCGAAAGTCCCGTATATGGAAAAGGAAACATTAATCATATCCAGATTACTGTGGTGGAGGATCAGGATGGAAAACAGACGCTTAAAGTCCAGGTGCCGGCGTCCGCAATTCCTCTGCGGGTCAATACAGTCACCCTGAAAGCCGATGGCACTGTAGACGAGAACAAGGGTAATAGAGCGCTGCCATTGCGTGTTCTTTACCGTGTCAGTCTGAAAGATAAAGTTACAGATGAAAATGGAAACATCAATGCCGCGGCGCTGAGTGAATCGTATATTAATGATAATTTGAGTGAAGTGACAGAGGGCGGTCAGAGTGTCAAGAAAGTAAATTTCTACGCGAATCGTTATAACAGCAAAACAGAAGGATCAGATTCCCGGACAATGGGAGAGGCCTTTATCAAGTTCAAACCGGCTTCAACAAATCCCTTCTATTTTGTTCAGGAAAATACGCCCCTGTATGTGAATGGTACAGAAGGAGTCCTTGGCGAGGACGGAAAATTGGGTGAGCCTGCGACAGGGTCAATTGATCCGGATGCCATGTATTATTTTAAAACATCTTATTATGAAGGAACAAACTCTGTAACCAGAGTGATCGCCAGAAAGGGAGCGACGCTGGAAGAATATGCAAAACCCACTGGTGAAAACAATCAGCTGGAACTGCAGAAAGGCTCTCCACGCCTTGGAAACCTGACGGATTTCATAGCTGAAAAGGAGACAAATGCAACCGGTACGGCGGATACCAGCCGTTATCCTACCTTTAACAGCCAGGATCCCGGCGAAGGCGAATTTGTCGTATATCTTGGCAACAACGGCCTGCTGCAGCTTGACGCTCCGGTATCTTTGACTATAGCCAAAGAAGTGACAACAGAAACGGGAGTTACAGCTCCGGATGAGGAGTTTTCCTTTGGTATAAAGATTCCGGATAAGGCAAATACAACGGTTGAGGCTGTAAAACATAAGGCGGATCAAAGTGAAGAAACAGTATGTCTGAAGTTTGACGGGGAAGGAAACGGACAGGTTGTTACTGAAAAAGACGGAGAAGAAGCTTATTCAGACATTATTTTAAAAGCCCATGAGACACTGGAAATACCGGTAACGGTAAATACCGGATATTCTGTTTGGGAAAAGGATATTCCCACTGGATTTACTCTGACAGAGGCCCAAACCGGCTCACAGGAGACAGGAAAATTTGATCAATCGGAAAAGAAGGTAAACGGAACATTAGCCAATGAAGATCTTACAGTCACCTTTAAAAATGAGTATGCGGCTTCTGAGACACTTGAGGGAAGCAGTAATCTGAAAGTGTCCAAAGATCTGGAAGGCAGAAAATGGAACAGTGATGACAGCTTTACCTTTACGCTCACTGCTTTAGGCGGTACAGATGCAAATGGAACGCCTTTCGAGGCATCACAGGTGCCCATGCCTTCCGGGAAAACAGGAACTCAGGCATCACTGAGCCTTACCAAAGACAGGCCAGAGGGAGCCTTTGGAAATATCACCTACACAAAACCGGGTACTTACAAGTATGAGATTACTGAAAATTCCGAAAGCGCGGGAGGCATTACCTATTCCAAAGCTGTTTATCAGGTGGAAGTGACAGTAACGGATCAGAAAGACGGTACACTGAAGGTGGATTCTCTCATGACAAAAGTTACGGATGACAAGGGAGACAAACTGGAAGCACCTGCCCAGGCAGTGGATCATGTGGCGGGATTTACAAATACGTACGCTCCTGCAGGTACAGTACAGATCACAGAACAGGATTTTGATCTGACAAAAGTACTTGCTGGAAAAACCTGGGACAAAAATTCCGATGCATTTACATTTGAACTGACAGCAGCAGGCGGCAAGAGCAGTCCCCAGCTGGATGACTATGATATTGACGCCGAAGATGTTCCAATGCCCGCCAACAGGGAAGTGACGGTAAGTGAGCCGGATACGGAAGGAGGAAGCAGCGCGACCTTTGGATTCGGACCGATAGAATATTCAAAACCGGGTATTTACACTTATCAGGTACGGGAACTGCAGGGCAATAATGGCGGAATGACTTACTCCAAAAATACGGCGACGATCACAGTTACGGTAAGTGATAATCTTAACGGCGGTTATACAGCTTCTGTAAATACAGAAAATGATATATTTACCAATCAGTACAGTACAAATCTGGATTACAGCGCAAAAGGCGGATTGTCTATAGTGAAAAAACTGAACGGACACAATATGGAAGCGTTTCAGTTTCTGGTAAAACCGGCGGATCAGGTTTCGGCAGACAAGGCAGGCATCCAGATGTCCGGACAGACTTATCAGAATGCTTCGGGAGCATCTATGGATCAGCAGGGCACAAGCACGGAGCAGATCTCTGTACTGGAAAATATGAAATTTACACAGGCGGATGCCGGAAAGACTTATACTTACACGATTACGGAACAGTCCGGCAATGGGGCAGGATATCGCTATGATGATACGGAATACACCGTTAATATTGTCACAGCGGATGACGGAAAGGGCGTCCTCACAGTGACAACTGAGATAAAGGGCAGCAACGGCGTTTCGGAAAGTTATGTTTATACAAATGTGAAAGACAGCGCAGCAAATAGGGCGGCTGTAACCTTTACAAATGACTATTCAGCTTCCGGTGAGCTGGGAGGAAAAGGCGATGTAAGTATTTCAGCTGAGAAGATCCTCACAGGACGCAGCATGGAAAATGGAGAATTTACTTTCAGCGTAACAGACAAAAATGGAAAAGAAGTTTCCAGGGGAACCAATCAGGCGGCAGCTGAGGGACAGGCAGGAGCTGTGGACTTTACAGCTATTACCTATACAAAAGACAGTCTGATCAAAGACGCGGCTTCAGGGGCGGCGGTATACAGCCGGGAGGATGGCAAAGATATCTATACCTACCAGTATACCGTATCTGAAAAGGGAGACGAACTTCCAGCCGGAGTCAGCCAGGAGACTGGAAGCTTTATGATCCAGGTAACCGTAACAGACAACAATGACGGCACCTTGCTCACGGCGGTGTCTTATCCCCAGGGAAGCGGCGGGAAGCTTACTTTCCGCAATAATTACGGAGCGTCTGCCCGGGCGGTATTGAATATTACAGGTGAAAAGGTACTGGATGTGATGTCCGGAAATAACGCCCCGGATATCAGCGGCAAATATACGTTCACACTGAAGGGCTCTGAGGGAGCGCCTATGCCGGAGCAGACCAAAGCTGTCAATGATAAGTCGGGAAATATATCTTTCGGCGATGTTACCTACACCATGGAGAATGTGTTTGGAACAGAAAACGATGAAGGCACAGGCGTACGTACGAAAACATTTACCTATACGATAACAGAATCGGGAAGGGTTCCGGGCGTTGATAACGATAAAGAAACGGCAAAAACCTTTAAAGTAACTGTAACGGATCGGGGAGACGGCACACTGGATGTGAAAACGGACAGTACCGGAGCGCTGTTTACCTTTACGAATACGTACTCCGTAACAGAAACTGATCCATCTTCTCCCGGAGACAGCGGCATCAGTATTACGAAAGAACTGACCGGCCGTGAAATGAAGGCTGGAGAGTTCCATTTCCTTATGAAAGATGAAGAGGGAAATACGGTAGCTGAAGGCAGCAACGAAGGGGACGGCACAGTGACCTTAAGCGGTATCTCCTTCGATCGGCCGGGAACTTATCGGTATCAGATCTGTGAAGAACGTGGAACTCTTGGCGGCGTGACCTATGATCCGGAAACCTATACAGCTGTTGCAAACGTAACGGATAATGGGGACGGAACTTTGCGGGTATCATGGGAAGCAGCAGACGGATCCAATACCCCGGTAAAAAATCTGGTATTCCGAAACAGTTATGAAACCGCGGACGTAACCGGGGTAGTCCTGGGAGCGGCAAAAGTACTGGACGGCCGGGAGCTGAAAGAGGGAGAATTTACATTCCTGCTGAAAGACGGCAGCGGCAATGTGATTTCTACCGCTCAAAACAATGCTGCGGGAGCAATTTC
>CAKNLF010000097.1 GCA_930989305.1 uncultured Roseburia sp.
ACATTCACTTCAATTTCATGGTCCGGCTTTCTGACTGCCACAGCGTAACGATCGCCGTTTCGCATCATGACACCTTCCATTACCGCCTGACCGCCGATACCGGAATAACGCATATTACCTCCTGCTGTCCGCTTATAATTCCTTTCCGCGCAACTAAAACTAAAATAGGTTGAGATTTTGCAACCTCAACCTTATTTTTGAAAAATTTTACTATTATTTTAAGCCGTATTTTCTGTTGAACTTATCAATACGTCCACGAGCCTGAGCTGCTTTCTGCTGTCCTGTATAGAACGGATGGCATTTGGAACAGATTTCCACATGGATATCTTTCTTTGTAGAACCTGTTACGAATGTATTACCGCAGTTGCAGGTTACAGTAGCCTGATAATAGTCCGGATGGATTCCTTCTCTCATTTATTTCACCTCTCATACCAAATTTCTTTGTTTTCCTGCATAACAAGATGCCTTTCAGAAACAATAAACTTGTTTGTTTTATCAGTAATCTCTGATAAACAGCATTGGTATTGTATCACAGGTTTCTCTGATTTTCAAGCGTTTTTTCTATAATATCTTTCTTTTTTTAATAAGCTGTACAAATTCCCCGTTATTTTTCGTATGTAGGAACATATGCAGAATATTTTCCACCGCTTCGTCGCTTTTCATACCGTTCATGGCCCTGCGCATAATATACACTGCTTCCTGTTCTTCTTTTGTAAGGAGCAGGTCTTCCCGTCTGGTGCCGGATTTCGGAATATCGATGGCAGGGAAGATCCTTTTTTCCGAAAGTTTTCTGTCCAGGACAAGCTCCATGTTGCCGGTTCCCTTGAACTCTTCATATACGACATCGTCCATTTTACTCCCGGTGTCTACCAGAGCTGTGGCAAGAATGGTGAGACTGCCGCCTTCCCGCATGTTTCTCGCGGCGCCGAAAAACCGTTTGGGCATATGCAAAGCCGCGGGATCCAGACCGCCGGACAAGGTTCTTCCGCTTGGGGGCACAACCATATTATAGGCTCTTGCCAGTCTGGTGATGCTGTCCAGAAGGATCATTACGTCTTTTTTGTGTTCCACCAGTCTTTTTGCCCGCTCGATGACCATTTCAGATACACGCTTATGATGCTCGGGCAGTTCATCAAACGTAGATTACCTCCGTATTCCCTCCCTCGATGGCCTCTTTGATATCGGTAACTTCCTCCGGCCTTTCATCGATCAGCAGAATGATCAGATGCATCTCCGGATTATTGCGCTTAATGGACCTTGCCACATCTTTCAGCAGCGTGGTCTTTCCGGCCTTTGGCTGGGCCACGATCATGCCTCGCTGTCCTTTCCCCACCGGGGATACCAGATCCATGATCCGCATGGCCACGCCGCTGGAATTTGTCTCCAGACGTAGTCTCTGGTTGGGGAAGATCGGGGTCAGATCTTCAAAGGCTTTCCTGTGAGCAGCCTCAGAAGGATGAAATCCGTTTACCGAAGAAATATACAGCAGAGCGCTGAATTTTTCCTGCTGCTGTTTGATCCTTGTATTTCCGGTTATGATATCCCCTGTTTTCAGATTGAATTTTCGGATCTGAGATGGAGACACATACACGTCGTTTTCTCCCGGAAGATAATTTTCACACCGGATAAAACCGTACCCGTCCGGCATTACTTCAAGGATCCCGTTTGCCGTCTCTCCGCTGTCCAGAGAGCTTTCATCCAGCCGTTTTTCTTCCATGAGCTTTCTTTCCTCTGTCCTTTTTTCTTCCTGTTTTTTTTCTGTTTTCCTTTCGTCTTTTTTCTCTTCTTTTCGTCCCGCCGGATTTTTTTTATGTTCTTCTCTCCGGTTTTCCTGGGCTTCACGTTCGTCTTCTGCCAGCATCGCTTCGATCAATTCGCCTTTTTTTAAAGCGGAAATCTTTTTTAATCCTCTGGCTTTTGCAAGTTCACGTAAAACAGCAAGGGACAAACTCTCATATTTTTCTCTCATCTAATTCTCCTTATTATTTTGACTGTAACTATATGGATGATGTGTCAGAACTGACTGAATTTTAACAGATGTCTGATTAATAACTAATTTGATAAATTGCATTATACACCAATTTCTCCCAAATAGGAAGCCCTTCTTTTCTTGATTTGTTTTTTTTTTAATGATATGATAGCTGAGGCGGCAGAAACTTGGGTTTTTGCCGGATACTTTTTAATCTGAAACTATTTTTTATTACTATAATCATCATATTTTTAAGGAGACAGGAATCATGGATTTAAAAGAAAAAGCCCTTGCTCAGCACAAAAAATGGAACGGAAAACTGGAAACAGTTTCCAAATCTCCGGTAAAATCCAGAGAGGATCTTTCCATTGCTTATACTCCGGGAGTGGCGGAACCCTGCAAAGTGATCGCCCAGGATCCAAAGGAGGCATACAGCTATACTATGAAGGCAAATACTGTTGCGGTCATTTCAGACGGCAGCGCGGTTTTGGGCCTTGGAAACATCGGCGCGCTGGCAGCTCTGCCTGTTATGGAAGGCAAATGCGTATTATTTAAAGAATTCGCCGGCGTCAACGCAGTGCCTCTGGTACTGGATACCCAGGATACGGAAGAAATCATCCGTACAGTAGCCAATGTAGCTCCGGCTTTTGGAGGCATCAATCTGGAGGACATCTCCGCTCCCCGGTGTTTTGAAATCGAAGAACGTCTGAAATCCATGCTGGATATCCCGGTATTTCATGACGATCAGCACGGCACTGCCATTGTTGTGCTGGCAGGGATCATTAATGCTCTGAAAGTAACCGGGAAAGAAAAGGAAAACTGCCGGGTAGTGATCAACGGCGCCGGTTCTGCGGGAATCGCCATTACAAAACTGCTCCTGACCTATGGATTCAAACATGTGACTATGTGCGACAAACTGGGCATCATCAGCAAAGACTATCCGGATCTGAACTGGATGCAGAAAAAAATGACGGAAGTGACCAATCTGGAAAGACAAAACGGCACACTGGCAGACGCGTTAAAAGGGGCCGACATTTTTGTAGGGGTATCTGCCCCCAATATTGTTACCGCCGATATGGTCGCGTCTATGAATAAAGACGCTATCCTGTTCGCTATGGCCAATCCGGTGCCGGAGATCATGCCGGATGTCGCCAAAGCCGCAGGCGCCAAAGTAGTCGGCACCGGCCGGAGCGATTTTCCAAATCAGGTCAATAATGTGGTAGCTTTCCCCGGTATCTTTAAAGGAGCTCTGGAAGGACACGCGAAACAGATCACCGACGAGATGAAACTGGCTGCTGCCCAGGCCATTGCAGGACTTGTAAGCGACGAAGAATTAAATGAAGATTTTATCATGCCGGAAGCCTTTGATCCCAGAGTGGCTCAGGTTGTCAGCCAGGCTGTAAAATCTCATATTCAGTAAGCCTATGAAAAAATGGCTTGATAAGAACTACTATTCCCTGGACTGCTGGCTGAAACAGACATTCCACGAAAAAGTTTACCGTATTTCTTTAAACGGCGGCATGACCTGTCCAAACCGTGACGGAAATCTGGACACCCGGGGCTGCATTTTCTGCAGCCGGGGCGGTTCCGGAGACTTCGCAGGCAATGCCGCCCTTTCTGTCCATGAACAGCTGCTGGAAGGACGCAGCCGGTTGAGTCAAAAGACAAACTGCCGCAGGTTTATCGCCTATTTTCAGGCCTATACCAATACTTATGCTCCGGTTTCCTATCTGGAACAGATTTTTACGGAAGCCATCCGGGAACCGGATGTGGCGGTTTTGTCCATTGCCACCCGGCCGGACTGCATTTCCCCTGAGATCCTTGAACTGCTTGTCTCTTTAAACCGGATAAAGCCGGTCTGGATCGAGCTGGGGCTGCAGACGATCCACCAGCGGACTGCCCGCTTTATCCGAAGAGGGTTTTCCCTGGAATGCTACGAAGCCTGCGCAAAACAGCTGGAACAGGCTGGTCTTACAGTGATTTCTCATGTAATACTCGGGCTGCCCGGAGAGACACGGGAAGATATGCTTGCCACTGTGGACTATCTGGGGCACAGCGGCATACAGGGGATCAAGCTCCAGCTGCTCCATGTGCTGAAGGATACTGATCTTGCCGTTTTGTATGAAAAGGATCCTTTTCCCCTTTTTTCTCTGGAAGAATACTGCAGTCTGATCGTAGACTGTATCGAAAGGCTTCCGGAAAACATGGTGATCCACCGGATCACCGGCGACGGTCCCCGAAAGCTGTTGATCGCTCCCTTATGGAGCGCAGATAAAAAACGGGTGCTGAACAGGATCCAGCAGATGTTTCGAGAGCGGAATACCTGGCAGGGCAGGCTTTTTACCTAAACAAAGGAGGCGTTATCTATGTCGGAACCACTTACTTTATACCGTCTTATGATTTTATACATGCTGGATAAAGTGGACTTTCCCCTGACCAATACTCAGATCACCAACTTTATCCTGGAAAAGGATTACACTACGTATTTTACCGTCCAGCAGACCTTTTCCGAGCTGGTGGATTCCGGTCTGATCACGGCGGAATCCACACACAACAATACCCTTTACCGGATTACTCCGGAAGGGCAGCAGACCCTTAAATTCTTCAGCGACAAAATATCAGACGCCATCAAAGAGGATATCCTGCACTTTTTTAAAGACAATCAGATGACACTGAAAACAGAAGCTTCTGTAATCGCCGACTATTACAAAACCCCCGGAGGCGACTACGCAGTCAGATGTCAGATCCGGAACAAGGACAGATCCGTCATCGATCTGACCATTTCCGTTTCTTCCAGAGAGCAGGCCATGGCTGTCTGCCAGAACTGGAAAAAGCAAAGCAGCGATATCTATGCGCTCCTTATGGATGAGCTGATCAAATAAGCGGGGATAAGATCTCCCTACACACAATGCAAAAGGTTCTCTGACAAGATCTGTCAAAGAACCTTTCTTTTTATCGTTTTTTCTTTTTATTTTTCTTTACACTGTATCCGAACTTTCCAAGATACTGCCCCAGTTCCCGGTACTCTCCGTGAGAATACGCCACCAGTCCCGTATCATTCAGATGAAATTTTCCTTTTTCATCCAGGTAGTCTTCGTCCACTCCAACTGCAGCCACTTCCGCCAGGAACAGATCATGGCTTCCAAGAGGGATCACATCTCTGACCTTACACTCAATATTAACAGGACTTTCCTCAATGCCCGGGGCTTTGATCTCCTTAGAGGGGCACGGAGTCAGTCCCATTTCTTTAAATTTGTCCACTTCTCTGCCGGACTTTACCCCGCAGTAATCCGCGGCAAAGGCCAGTTCTTTTGTTGTGAGATTTATGACAAATTCCTTTGTCTCCCGGAGAATATCATAGGAATACCGCTCCGGGCGCACTGAGATGGAAACCATGGCCGGAGAAGAACAAACGGTTCCCGCCCACGCAATGGTAATAATATTCGGTTTCTCTCCCGGCCGCTGGCAGCTTACCATAACGGCAGGCACGGGATACAGCATATTGCCGGCTTTCCAAAACTGTTTTGCCATATTTTACTGCTCCTGGAGAGCTGACATAAACATGGGGATCAGCTGTTTCTTTCTGGATACTACGCCCTTCAGCAGATAGTACCCGCCATCTTCATGAACATGATACGCCCGGGTGATCAGTTCGCCGGCCCCTTCTCCCGCGCATATCATATATGTATTTTCTTCCAGAATATTGGTGAGCATAATAAACACCATATCAATCTTGCGCTCTGTCATCGCCTGTGACAGATAAGGGAGGAGCTTTTCTCTTACCTGATCCAGCTCTCCCTGGCTCATGGCGCTGATCTGCCCTACGCCGAAATCCAGGCCGTTTACGCAGAAAGCCTTGAAATCCTGATAAAAGATTTCTTCCGCTGACTTGCTTCCAAAATCGCTCCCTGCCTGGAACATAGCTTTTGCGTATTCCTCTGTATTGATCCCCGCGATCTGCGCAAGCTCCTCAGCTACCGCCTTATCCATAGGCGTGCAGGTAGGGGAACGGTACATCAGGGTATCGGACAGGATCGCCGAGCAGAGCAGTCCTGCTATAGTCTTGTCAATTTCAATTCCCTGTTCCCGGTACATCTGATAAATAATGGTGGCCGTACAGCCCAGAGGCTGATTTCTAAAAAATACAGGAGCCATAGTCTCAAGGCTTCCCAGACGGTGATGATCGATGATCTCCAGGATCTCCGCCCCATCTACATTATCTACTGCCTGAGACTTTTCATTATGATCCACCAGAATCAGCTGTTTCTTTTTCATATTGATCAGATTTCGTCTGGATATCATGCCCACATACTCCCCGTTGTCGTCTACAACCGGAAAATCCCTATGCTTTTCTTTCAGCATGATCTCCTTTACTTCATCAATATAATCTTCCGTTTCAAAGGTGATCAGATGATCCCTTCTCATGAAAAACTTGATCGGCATACTCTGATTAATGAGACGTGCCGCCGTATATGTATCATAAGGCGTGCTGATAAGCACACAGTCTCTTTCTTCCGCCAGTTTCTGGATCGTTTTTGTGATTTTGGATCCGGAACATACCACCATGCAGCCTGCGTTCATTTCCAGAGCGCACAGCTGGGATTCATAACGGTTTCCGATAATGACCAGATCGTTGTCCTCAATATATTCTTCCATCATATCCGGATTGGCGGCGGCCACCAGCACTTTTCCATCCTGAAAATAAGCGTGTTCATTGCCTACCAGGATCGTTCCTTCCAATGTCTCGATAATGTTTTTGTACTGGGTCTTTGCCCTTGACAGGATACGGTTGTCGTAAATGTCCATGTAAGATTTCGCGATATCCCCGGTAGTGATCAGTCCCTCCAGGCGATTGCGCTCATTGGTGATGGGAAGAGTGGCAACATTCAGCTGCTTCATCATTTCCCATGCCGTCTTCATGGATATCTTGCCACGGATTCCCTGGGTCTTGCGGATTTCAATATCTTTCACCTGGGCCCCCGCGTCTGTGATTAGTCTGGGAGGCTTTACATTGAAATATTTCAATACGTATTTTGTCTCTTCATTTAACTCACCGGCCCGTTTGGGTTCGTATACGGTGCCGTCCTTCTGCTTTTTATTTTTTAATGTGGCATAGGCGATCGCCGCGCAGATTGAATCTGTATCCGGATTTTTATGTCCCACTACCCATACCTTTTTCGCTCTTAAAGCCATATTCATTTATACTCCATTTCAGTTAGATTTTCAGGCGTACCCGTCTGATTTTTACTGTCCCCTCATTCGAAACACGTCTCAAAAAGTAAATACTCCCATCTGATACAGGAAAAAGATAATGATCAGAATACAGTCCACAAAGGCGAATACCGAGAAAAATTTCATGCCGCTGAAAGATTTGCGGACTTTTTCCAGGCCTTCTTCGGACAGTTCCGTCTGCTTGAATTTTTCTTCCTGCTCTTCCAGGATATTTTTGATATTTCTGTAACACTTAACATTTTCCGTATGTATTTTTTCACAGAGATCCGCTTTCATCAGGTTCAGAGAATTTTGCAGCTCTTCAATGGCCTTTTCCGTCATCTCCGTCTGCTTTACTGTCTGTTCCAGGCTTTCACCCAGTTTTCCATCCATTTTCTCATCCAGCTGCTGAAGCTGACCGCTTACCTCTGTGCTCATTCCGTTGAGCTTGTCCGCCACTTTTCCGTCGATTTCCTGAAGTTTTCCATCGATTTTTTCATCCATACCCTTCAGATGGCTGACAAGCTGTTCATCCAGCTGGCCGAGACTGCTGTCTATCTGTTCGTTCAGCCGTCCAAGACCGCTGTCTATCTGTTCGTTCAGCTGCTGCATGCCGCCGCTGACCTTCCCGCTCATTTCCTCCAGCGTACCGGTGATCTTTTCGTCTGTCTGTCGAAGGTCTCCGCCGATTTTTTCATTTATTTCATCCAGACTTCCGGTAATCTTCGCATTCAGTGTTCCAAGCTGTTCATCTACGCTGTCGCTGACCTGCATAAGATTTCCGTCAATCTCCTCGTCGATTTTCTGGATCTGCTGACGGATCGTACTGTCAAACTGTTCCATTTTCTCATCCAGTTCGTCAATCATCCGCTGAATCTGAGCAGCCACTCCTGTAATCAGTTTATCCGCTTCTTCTCTTCTCGCCTTCAAAAGAGAATCCAGTTCCTGCGCTTTTTCCTCCCGCTCAGTAACCACTTCCTCCAGCTCGCTGATTTTGTCCTCTCTGGAAGTAAGCATTGTCTGAAGCTGTTTTGCTTTCTCCCTGAATTCATCTATCTGTTTCATTAAATAATCTTCTTTTTGCACACTCTTTGGTTTCCTTTCCCGGATGTTTTCTGGTCTTGTCTGATTCAGACTGCTTTTTCCTCCAAATATACTCATACAGGAGTTCCTCCTTAATTTCACAACTCATTATCTTTCATTGTATCATTGTGCCGAACGTTTGACAATATTGCGGGATTCTTTTTTCTCCAGATATTTCACATGGGCCTGGACCATCATTGCAATCCGAAACATCATAGCGTCTTCAAAGGTCCGTATGTCCAGTCCTAATATCTTTTCAATCCGTTCCAGCCGGTATACAAGCGTATTGCGGTGAACATACAGCTGTCTGGCAGTTTCTGAAATATTCAGATTGTTTTCAAATAATTTATCTATCGTCACAAGCATTTCCTTGTCCAGTTCTACTTCCTCTTCCCCGGAAAATACTTCTTTCAAAAACATCTGGCAAAGATCTTTTGGAAGCTGGTAGATCAACCTTCCGATTCCCAGATGCTCGTAAACAGCCACCTGTTTCTTGGGATAAAAGATCCTGCTGATCTTCAGCGCCGTACATATATCTTTATAATTTTGCTCCATCTGCTGATAACTGCTGATGTTGCGGCCATACCCTACTTTAACATTTGCGAGAGCTTCGGTCTGAAGGTTATCTATAATCATATGGGCCAGTTCCTCTGCCGCCTCCTCCGGCTGACGGTCTGCATACTTTATAAGTACTGCCCGATAGCCGTTCATATCCAGCAAATATTCGCTGTCATCCTTCAAAAACAGATTCCGGACTGTTTCCATAGCGATTTCATTTTTTTCTTCTTCAAATTCCAGCACAAACATACTTCGGGGATTTTGATCCAGTTTCAGTTTTTTCGCTTCCTCCTCCATTTCTTCATCAGACAGATTTCCCAACAGGAGCTGCCGCAGATACTGGTTTTCATCCATAGGCGAATTGGCCATCAGATAAAGATTTCGGATCTGGGACGCCGCCATCTGCACAATAGTATAGGAGTGTTCATCTGTCCCTTCGGTCTCCGCCAGAAGGATATACTCTGTCCTTCCCCATATGCAGATCCGCACAAAGAAAAATCCCCGGGCTATCTGCCTTTCCGCAGGGGAATCCCTAAATTTCCTTACCATTTTCCCGAGTTCCGGAATATCCACGTCTTTTGTCTGCGCCTCCAGATCCCCTTCTTCCGAAAACAGGAAATAGTCCATATGAGAAATCTCTTTCATCTCTTCCATTATGCCCTGAAGTTTTTCTGTAAATATCTGACTGTTCATGGGTGTTCCTCCAATTCCGCGATTTAAAAAG
>CAKNLF010000098.1 GCA_930989305.1 uncultured Roseburia sp.
TTCGATGAATTGCTTGTCGCTGATAACTTCTGTCTTACTCAGGTCGCTTCTCCAGGCTCTATAATTTTCAACATTCAAAACCAGCTCCCATACTTTACGAAACTCTCCGGGAATCAGTGCTTTTATATTTGAAGTTGCTATTTTCACGCCCTCCTTAGATCAATCGTATTGCTCAATATGCACAGTGGCAATCGCCGATTGATTCGGCCCTCCGGTGACAAGATCCTGCGGTGCAGGCACAAGCAACATAAATCCATCTTTACCATATCTCTGTTGTTCTCTACATATTCCTGTATCATCTTATACGTAACTTTCGGTTTTGACTGATATTTCTTCGCCATCGACCTTTTTCCTACCCAACGAGACGACTGTCTCCACATGCACCGTTCCCGGGAACATATCCACACAGCAAAGTCTCTCCACCTTATATCCCCTTGCCTGAAGCACTTCCAGGTCCCGCTGCAGACTGGTAGGTTTACAGGAAATATAAAGCATTTTGTCCACGTTGTATTTTATGATTTTTTCAAGGGCTTTGGGATGTATGCCTTCCCGAGGCGGATCCAGCACGATAAAATCCGGTTTTTCCTCTATGGCATCCAGCACTTTCAGCACGTCTCCCCCAATGAATTCGCAGTTGTCCAGCTGATTCAGAGCTGCGTTTTCTCTGGCCGCGTCCACCGCTTCCTCTACGATTTCCACCCCGATCACTTTTTCCGCCGCAGGCGCCAGGATCTGCGCAATGGTACCGGTGCCGCTGTACAGGTCGTAAACGGTTTTTCGGGCATTTGGTGAGAGATTATCCCCAATGTATTCCCTGGCGGTGCTGTAGAGCACTTCCGCGCCCAGTGAATTGGTCTGGAAAAAAGAAAAAACGGATATTTTGAATTTCAATCCCAGCAGCTCTTCATATATGTAATCCCTGCCGTATAAAATATCTGTTCCTTCATCTTTTACTGCATCTGCCACGCTGTCATTTTTTGTATGCAGAATGCCCGTAATCTTTCCTTCCAGCTCCAGGCTCTCCAGTTTTTCTTGCCATCCTTTTAAAAGAGCCTTCTCCTCCCAGTTCTGATGGCACAGATCTTCTCCTGAAGTTTCGCTGCCCGGTATCTGTGTAGTTGTCACCAGGTCTATCAGTATTTCTCCTGTTTTGACAGCTTTCCTTATGAGAAGATGCCGCAGGTATCCCGTATGCCGCAGGCGGTGATAATGGCTGACTCCATATTCGCGGAAATGCTCCAGCGTACAGGCAAGGATCTGGCGGTAGTCATTATCGATGATCCGGCATTGTTCTACTGTGACAATATCATAAAAACTGTTTCTCTTATGCATACCCAAAGCCAGGGGACCGTCTTTGTATTCATCCCCAAAGGTGAACTCCATTTTATTTCTGTACCCGAACTGTCTGGGGCTGGGTTTGATCCCTTCAAAAAGATCTTCCGCTCCGGGGACAACGGCTTTCATCAGTTCCAGTACCTGCCCCGCCTTGAGCTCCAGCTGGGTTTCATAGGGCAGAGTCTGATAATTGCAGCCTCCGCAGCTGCCGTAATGGGGACACTGGGCGTTCTCCAGTTCCCGGTCCGCCTTTTCCAGTACTTCCAGCAGTCTTCCTTCCGCCTTTCCTTTTCGCATTTTGCTTATGGAAAAAGAAACTTTCTGTCCCGGAATCGTATTTTTTACGGTAACCTGCCTGTCCTCTGCGTGAACGATTCCTTTGTTTGGGAAAACCACCTTTTCCACTGTTCCTTCATATATCTGTCCTTTTTTCATTCTCTGTATTTCCTCCGCAACTTTTGTGTGATATCTTTTTTCTTCAAAAATAAAAGTCCATTGTTTTGAAAAAGACTGACTCCTCCGCTTTTATCCTGCGAAACAAAAAAGGTATCTCAAAAGTGCCGTCAACTTTCAAGATACCCTTTGTTTTACCCCGAATACACTGTTTTAAAAACAGCTTTCAGCTTTTCTGTACATGTATCTGTATTTATTCTTCGCTGTTTTCGTATTCGTCATCTTCGTCATCAAAGAAATCATCTTCGAATTCGTCCTCAAGATCGTCCTCAAAATCATCCATATAATCCGGAGCAAAAAATTTGTAAATACAGCGAACTATAATAATAACCGCGATTACTGCTCCGATAATTGCAAGGATCCATAAAAGTCTTGATTTCTTTTCATCATCTTCCTTTCTTCTTAAGAAATCTGTTAATTTTGCAATTCCTACTAATTCGTCTTTATTCATAACAATGCTCCTTTTCTATGATATAGATTTGCTATTGCTTTCACTCAGTCTATCATACTTTTTTCAGTTTTGCAAATGATGCGAACATTTTCTTGACCCCGACTTTGTCAAAATCTACAGTGACCTCAAAATCTCTTCCTCCGGCCAGAATTTTCTGTACCGTACCCTCTCCGAATTTCATATGTTTTACCCGGTCTCCCTCTTTATAATCAAGGGTTTTTCCCGCTGTAGCTCCGGAATCAAAAGATCTGGCCCCTGTGGTCGCCCGTCCTCCATTCCCATAGGCGGACTTTGAAAAACGATCCTGATAAACAGAGCCGAAGGGTCTGGACTGGAAAGACTTTTTGGCGGACTGGTAACTGCTCCTGTCCGGCATTTCCGTTATCTTTTCTTTCGGCATTTCCCCTCTCAGCAAAGCCTCAGGTATCTCTTTTACAAATCGGGACACTTTGCTGTATCTGGTCTCTCCCCGCACCATACGCATTCTGGCACCGGTCAGGGTCAGCCGCTCTTTGGCGCGGGTGATCCCCACGTAGCAGAGGCGCCGTTCCTCCTCGATCTCCATCGGATCGTCGGATGTAATCGTCATATAGCTTGGGAACAGTCCGTCTTCCATTCCCGCCATGTATACGTTTGGAAATTCCAGACCTTTCGCGCTGTGAAGGGTCATAAGCACCACATAATCGCTGCCGTTTTCCAGATCGTCGATATCTGCTACCAAAGCCACTTCTTCCAAAAATCCGTTCAGACTGGGATTTTCCGTTTCTTCGTCAAAAGCCGCGGCCTTGCTGATCAATTCATCAATATTTTCGATACGGGCATTCGCCTCTTCTGTCTCTTCCAGTTCCAGATCCCGGACATATCCCGTATCCTCTATGATCTCCTCCAGCATAGCTTCCACAGACAGATAGTCCGCTCTCGCCCGCAGGCCCTGGATAAATCCCGTAAACATCTGGATCTTGGCAGCCGCTTTACCGATAGACGGAATCTGCTGGGCATTGCAAAGAGCGTCATAAAAACTCATGCCGTTTCTGTCCGCGTAATCCTGCACCCGGTTAATGGTAGTGGCTCCGATGCCTCTTCTTGGCACATTGATGATCCTGCGCACCGCCAGGTCATCTCTCCCGTTATCCACCGTCTTCAAATAGGACAGCAGGTCCTTGATTTCTTTTCTGGCATAGAAGTTTACGCCACCTACGATCTTGTATGGAATACCGGCAGCCACAAATTTTTCTTCAAAAAGACGGGACTGGGCATTTGTACGATATAGGATGGCACAATCTCCGTAATTATATTCATGTTTTCTTACCAGGGACCGGATATCATCGGAAATATAATCCGCCTCGTCAAAGGCCGCCTCAAACTGGCGGAAAATAATCTTTTCTCCTGCGTGCTGATCTGTCCAGAGCACTTTTTCCTTTCGTCCCGTATTGTTTTTGATCACCGCATTGGCTGCGTCCAGAATATTCTGAGTGGAACGGTAATTCTGCTCCAGCTTGATCACTTTTGCGTCAGGAAAGTACTGCTCAAAATTCAGGATGTTATGTATATTGGCTCCCCGAAATTTGTAAATGGACTGGTCGTCGTCACCTACCACGCAGAGATTCTTATACTTATCCGCCAGCAGCTGCACCAGATGAAACTGCGCGGTATTGGTATCCTGGTATTCATCTACCATAATATACCGGAATCTTTCCTGATAGGATTCCAGCACATCCCGGTCCGCCCGGAACAATTCTACGCACTTCATGATCAGATCATCAAAATCCAGGGCATTATTCTTTTTCAGCACCTGCTGGTATTCCCGGTATACCTGGGCCTGTTTCTGAAGGGCAAAATCTCCCGCTGCCTTCAAGGAAAACTCTTCCGGCGAAATAAGCTCATCCTTTGCGGAAGATATGGCGTTTAAAAACGTCCGTTCTTTGTACAGCTTCGTGTCGATCTCCAGACGTTTGCAGATATCTTTCATAACTGTTTTCTGATCGTCTGAATCATAAATCGTAAAGTTATTGTCAAATCCGATCCTGTCGATATATCTTCGCAGGATCCGCACGCAGGTGGAATGAAAAGTGCTGACCCAGATGCTCTCCGATCCGAATCCCACAATGTCGTCAATCCTCTCCCTCATTTCCCCTGCCGCTTTATTGGTAAAGGTGATCGCCATGATCTGATAAGGGTTTACACCCTTCTCCTCGATCAGATAGGCTGCCCGGTGGGTAAGCACCCGGGTCTTTCCCGACCCTGCGCCTGCCAAAATCAGCAGGGGACCTTCCGTGTGAAATACGGCCTCCCTCTGTGGGCCGTTTAATGTATCATAACTGCTCATCAAAAATCAAATTCTCCTGTCATCCTTCTATCAGGTACCGTTCCGCGCTTTTTACCGCATTGGCACCGTCCGAGGCGGCGGTTACTACCTGCCTCAGCTGCTTTGTCCGCAGATCTCCCGCCGCGAAGATACCGCGGCAGCTTGTCTGTCCGTCCTCACCGGCAATGAGATAGCCCTGGGGATCCATATCCACAAGCCCTTTATAAATTTCCGTATTGGGATCGATCCCGACGGCAATAAAGACGCCATCCACTTTCACGGGAACAGTATTTCCCGTCTTTTTCTCGTATACATCAATCTCGCTTACTTTCCCTTCCCCATGAATTTCTTTTACTTCACAGCTGTAAAGCACCTCAATATTTTCACTGGCCCCGATCTGCTCCTGGAGGATTTTTTCTCCCCGAAGCTCATCTCTTCTGTGGATCAGATACACTTTTTTACAGTTTCTGGACAAAAAGAGGGCATCTTCCAGGGCTACGTTTCCGCCCCCTACAACTGCAGTCACCTTATCCCGGAAAAAAGCGCCGTCGCAGGTGGCGCAGTAGGATACGCCCATACCTGCAAATTCTTCTTCGCCGGGGATCCCCAGTTTTCTGTGCCGGGCCCCTGTAGCCGCGATCACAGTTCTTGTTTCCAATTCTCCCTTGTCCGTCTTTACGACTTTTCTGTTTCCAAGGTCTTCTATTTCCCATACATCCGCCTGTATAAATTCCGCCCCGGAGGCCTCCGCATGTTTTCGAAACTGCATGCCAAGTTCAAATCCTCCGGAAAGAGGCAGACCGGGATAATTGTCCACTTCATACGTATTTAATATCTGTCCGCCGCCCATAGGCTGTTTCTCCACAACTACCGTATGAAGACGCGCCCGCTGGGCGTATATAGCCGCCGTCATACCTGCGGGGCCGCTTCCAATGATTACAACATCATACATTCGAAACTCTCTCCTTTCCATGTCTGCCGCCCTTTTGATCAAAAACGCGGCCGCTGCTTTCAGTCTTCTTCTATTTCTTCCTCTTCTTCCTGAGCTTCTCCGTCTTCATGACCTCTCAGGCCGGACAGCAATCCGCTCAGGATCCCTTTATCTGATGGTTTTGTATGCACATCGCACACTTTGTCCGGAAGGACGTTTTCTTTTTCCTTCAGTTCTTCGCTGAGTCCTTCTTCCGGTTCTTTAATAAATACTTCTGTCTTTTTGCATCTGTCTGGACAGTAATCTCCCGCCAGCAGTCCGGATTCCGTACAGATCGTAGCTTCTACATGAAGCTGACACTGCTGATCCGGCTCTGTTCCTTTGGCAAAATATTCTGTATGGGTGTTTTTGCAGATGCCTTTCACAGGAAGCTGTCCGGAAACATCGCACACCTTCTCTTTCACAATATCCTCAGGTGCCTGGAAGCCCGGATCCGTTTTTCCCTGATGGATCTGCTGCATAATATTTTTCCAGATGACCCTTGTAAACCGTGTGGAAGACAGAGGAGAATTGTCATCGTTTCCGCCCCAGATCACACAGGTATAATAAGGAGAATAACCTGCAAACCAGGAGCTTCGACTCTCATTGGTCGTTCCCGTCTTTCCGGCTATGCTCATGCCGCTGAAATTAGCCGCTACACCGGTGCCGGACTTTATTACATCCTCCATAGCAGAAGTCAGTAGATATGCCGTACTCTCTTTGAGCACCGTATGGGTTTCCGGTTTCCGCTCCAGCAGCACATTTCCATCGTGATCCAGGATCTTCGTATAGAGTATCGGTTCCGTATACACGCCCTGATTTGCGATTGTGCCGAAGGCTCCTGTCATTTCTATATTTTTTACGCCTCCTACGCCTCCAAGGGCCATGGGCTGATTCACATCATCTTCTGTAAGCGTGGTGATCCCGAAATTTTTTACATATTCATACCCGGTCTGCGGGGTAATATCTGTCAGTGTCTTTACCGCAATAACGTTAATGGAATCCGCAATAGCTTCCCGGACCGTCACATAGCCCCGGTATCTGTGATCCACGTTCTGGACCTGCTTGCCGTTTTCATAGGTATAGGGCTCGTCCAGAATAGATGTGGCCAGCGTATATTTACCAGTATCCAGAGCCGGCGCGTAGGTTGATATGATCTTAAAGGTCGAGCCGGGCTGACGTATAGTGTCCGTCGCTCTGTTTAAAGTCTGGCTTCCGGTCTTCGCCCCTCTTCCTCCTACAAGGGCTTTCACATATCCGGTGCTCTGATCCATTACTGTAAGAGCCACCTGGGGCTGACGGTTAAATGTAATATTTTCTCCCAGTACAGTTCCTCCATTTTCTTTCAGAACAGCCTCCCGATATTCACTGATGGCGGCTTTTGCCTTTTCCTCGCTGCTGTAATTGATACTGTAATCTTTATTTCCGGTTTTCTTCTGGAAATAAGTCCGCAAAGTCTGTTCGCTGTAATTTTTCGTTTCGCCGTTATCCAGTTCAATAGTCAGCGCGTAAGAAAACGACACTTCCGCTTTTCCTGCGTAATTGCTGTCGTCATTGGCTTCTTTGTCGCAGATTTTCTGGATCTGGGAATCCTGTGTGGAATAAATCGTCAGACCGCCGCTGTATAATTCTTTATACGCCTGGCTTTCCGTATATCCCAGTTCCGTCTGCAGATCATCAATGATCTGCTCTGTCAGCGCGTCTACAAAATAGGTCGTAATATTGCCGCCGCTCTCCAGTTCCTTCTGATTATTGGTCTCAATCCTTGAATATACATCGTCCTGCAGCGCCTCATCGTATTCTTCCTGCCCAATATAGCCCTGATCCAGCATACTTTTCAGTACCTTTTCCCGCCGTTTCTGATTTTCCTCCGGATTGGTAATGGGGTTATATCTGGAAGGGTTCTGTGTGATCGCCGCCAGCACCGCGCATTCCGAAAGGTTCAGATCTGAAACATCTTTTCCGAAATACCTTTGTGATGCAGCCTGTACTCCCAGCGTATTTTGTCCCAAATTGATAGTATTCAGATAATTTTCCATGATCCAGTCTTTGGAAACCTGCTTTTCCAGCTCCAAAGCCAGATACTGTTCCTGGATCTTTCTGACCACGCGCTGCATGCCGCTTTCGCTTGTCCAGTCGTCAAATACATTGTTTTTCAAAAGCTGCTGGGTCAGAGTGCTGGCGCCTTCTGAAAAAGTCCCGCTTGTCAGCCCTTTGACCCCGGCACGCAGTATCCCTTTTACATCTATGCCGTGATGTTCATAAAACCTGGCGTCCTCAATAGCCACAAATGCGTGCTGCAGATCCGCCGGTATTTCATCCAGCTTGGCGTAAATCCTGTTTGCCCCTGAGGCCACCAGTTCCGCTGTCACTTCGCCTTCCGAATCCAGTACCGTAGACATATAACCGGATGGCGTCGCATCCATGATATCGATCTTTGGAGCCTCGTTGATGACTCCCTTTACGAAAAATATCCCTATACAAACTACAGCCGCCGTTGCCAGAAGGAACAGGATCATTACAATTTTCACGATCAGTACCGCAATTCTTTTTTTGCCGTAAGATGATCGGGAAAATTCCTTTGATCTTCTGTCTGTGCCCTTTTTTCCATAATTCATGAATCTTCCTCCAACTGTATCGCTTTTGCTGCTGTCCGCTCTCGCTCCCTGATCTCTCCCAGTGCAAGCTCGCTTTCGGGCTTCGCCCCCGATCCTTCCCAGCGCAAGCTCGCCTCCGCTTCGCTCCCGCTCGCTTTCGGGCTTCGCCCTATGAAAAAAATTTTCCAAACGCCTTTCTTCATGCAAGCATGAATCAGGTCTTTTGGGAAATTTTTTTCGCACTGCTCATTGCTGTCGGAAACATTATAGCATTTCCTGTCTGATAGATAAAGAAAATGTTTCTGAACTGTTTTTATTTAGCTTTCCTCATTTCTGTTCAAAACTTACATGAAATACAAAAAACCCATGATTTTATGCTATAATTATAAATATTCGGCAGCGGGTCTTGTCCCCTTCCGAAACATGTCGTTTATGACTTCATAAGATTCAGAGAGGTATTTTCATGAACCACTATCGTTTTGTTTATCAGGGCGGATCCGGAGAGATCGAGGAAAAAAAATCCCGTTTCATCGCCCATGTAAAAGAGATTTCAACGGAACAGGAAGCCCTTGATTTTCTGGCTGCCATCCGCAAAAAATACTGGGACGCAAGGCACAACTGCTATGCCTATGTGCTGGGCCCTTCACAGGAGCTTCAGCGATGCAGCGACGATGGGGAACCCGGCGGCACTGCAGGCCGTCCGATACTGGATGTCCTGCTCCGGGAAGAAATCCACAACTGCATCATTGTAGTGACCAGATATTTCGGCGGCACCCTCCTTGGCACCGGCGGTCTGGTCCGTGCTTATCAAAAAGCTTCCCAGGAAGGACTTGGGGCAAGTGTGATCCTTACCAAAGAACAGGGCTTTCTGATAAAGATACATACCGACTATCAGGGGATCGGCAAGATCCAGTATCTTTTAAATAAAGAAAATATCGCCATAACAGACAGTGCGTATACAGATAAAGTGGAACTGACCGCAGCGGTTCCCTCAGACAAATATGAGGGAATCCTTTCCGATATTACCCAGCAGACAAACGGGACCGCTTCTTTTGATAAACTGAAAGAAATCTATTATACCAGCTACCAGGGACAATTCATCCTTCTGGATCAATAAGTTTGCGCTTTTTTGTTTTCTTCCGAATTTGTTCCCGGATTCCCTTTTAAATGCTGTCGAAAATTTTTTTATATTATTCTCAAAAAAAGTTCTTGCATTTTGTATATGAATCATATATAATAATTTTCGTTGAGAATACAGGGCTATCGCCAAACGGTAAGGCAACGGACTCTGACTCCGTCATTTCAAGGTT
>CAKNLF010000099.1 GCA_930989305.1 uncultured Roseburia sp.
TTATATTTTATTTTGTGACTTCAGTCCCCTGCTGTCAGTGTTTGTCCAGAATTTCCTGAATCTGTTCCGGCTCCGGCATAGAACGCAGTGCTCCTTTTCTTGTAGTAACAAGATAAGCTGCCGCATTGGCAAACCGAAGCATTTCTTTCAGATTCTCCTGAGTCAGGTCCTCAAGGCCGTGATCCAGTACATAATCCAGTACAGCGCCTCCGAAGGTATCACCGGCTCCGGTAGTTTCAATGGTGCCTCCCAGAAGGAATCCGGGAACAAATACTTTTAATCCCTTATAATAAGAATAGCTTCCGTCTTTTCCCGCCGTCACATTCAGCAGCGTAATGTTCGGATATTTTTCCTGGAACTCTTTCACCCCGGCGTCAATATCTTTTGTGCCGGTCATCATTTCCAGTTCTTCCTCTGAAATCTTTAAAATATCGCACTGGGAAAGTCCGTAGGCAATCTGTTCCACAGCCTTTTCCTCACTGTCCCACAGAGGTTCCCGATAATTGGGATCAAAAGAAAGAAGCATTCCCTCTTCTTTCGCGATCTCAATGGCTTTTTTCGTAGCCGCCCGTACGCCTTCGTGCGTCATGGACAGAGTACCGTAATGAAAGATCTTTGCTCTCCGGATCAGCTCCGGGTCCACTTCATCGGCAGTGAGCATGATGTCCGCTCCCGGATCCCGGTAGAAGGAAAAATCTCTGTCTCCATTTTCATCGGTATGCACCAGGGCAAGGGTCGTGTGATACACATCATCCAGATAAAGCCCTTCTGTGTTAATACCCAGAGCTTCCAATGTCTGTTTCAGCATTCTGCCAAAACCGTCATTTCCCACCTTTCCTATAAAAGCGGTCTTTTTGCCCAGCTTATTTAAAATCGCCAGAACATTGCAGGGAGCGCCTCCGGGATTGGCTTCAAACAGACCGTTTCCCTGTTCGCTGACTCCGTTGCTCGTAAAATCGATCAGTAATTCTCCCAAAGCTAATACATCGATATCTTTCATCCAACAAACCTGTCCTTTCCTCATATTAATATTTTGTTTCTGACAGCAGCATCTCAGCTTCTGTCTCCTCGTCCATTTCCGAAGGCAGTTCATTTTCCAGCGCCAGCAGAATTCCTTCCACCACCGCCATTTCACTGAGCCTGGAATGACTTGAGAATTTGTTGTAACCGCAGCCTTCAGGGGCCGATATCAGCAGATAATCGCTGACCTTTGCCATTGGAGAACTTTTATATCCGGTGACGGCAATGGTCTGCATGTTTTTTTCCTTTGCCAGTTCCATTGCATGTACCACGCTTCTGGAAGTACCGGACCAGGAAATCGCCAGGACAATGTCCGTAGGCTGTGCCAGATTAATATGATTCATATAGTATTCCGGCTGCATATTATAGCTGCACCGAATGCCCATGCGTTCCATCCTGTAGCCGCAGTACATACACAGAGGACTGGTATTTCCCGCTGCCACCAGATGTACCATTGTGCTTTTCCGGATCAGCTGTATACTGTCCTGAAACACCCGGTCATTTACCGTATCTCCAATCACCTTGATCCCGTCTCCCATTTTCCTGAACATGGAACCTACAGACGTGTCTCTTTTTTCCTGGATCCCGGCTGCCGGATATCTGCGTCCGATATCTCTGGACAGGCAGATTTTCATCTGGTAATAGCCCTGATATCCCAGATGCTTGCAGAGGCGGATCACTGTTGCATCGCTGACCCCGCTGTAATTGGCCAGTTCCGATACATTGGCATTTACTGCCAGTTCCGGATTTTTTAATATAAAATCCGCCACCTTTTTTTCCGCCTGAAAAATTTTGTCATACATTTCCGTGATTCTCAGCAATACATTTTTCTGAGCCGTCTCCATTTATAAAAACCCCTTTGACTGTCTCTTTATGTCTTATTATAACATTTAAAAGCAGGTTTGCACACCCGATACAAAAGAATCTCCCAGTCCGATAGTATAACGGGGTTTATCAATATATTTTGAAGGAACAAGCACAACCGAATCCGCGTATTTGCTCTCCCGGATTTTCTCCATATCCGCAACGCCTCTTGGAGAAAGATCCAGTTTCAGAAGCTCTCCCACCTGCTCGCGGCTGGCGTACCATCCGTTGGCAGCCTTTCCGGTGGCCAGAAGGTTTCCGCAGATCAGACCTTTTTCAATATCCGCCTCAAGCTTATCGCCTACATACATAGCGTAATTAGCAGTGTGGACTACGATTCCTTTCTTTACCCCGAATTTGTTGCGGATAAAAATCGCCCCTTCCACACAGGAAATAATATCTTCGATCACAACATCAAAACCAAAAGATTTCAGCGTATATGCCAGTTCTTCTTCATTCAGACTTACAATATCGCATTCTGAATAAATGGTTTCCAGACAGGTGTTGCGCACTTGTGTGCTGTGATAATGAGCGTCTTCAAAAAAGACAATTCCTGACGGATTTCCTTTTTTATATTTATGAACATGCTCTTTCACATATTCCAGACGTTCTTTTAACAGCGCCGGATCACTCAGCGCGTTAAAACTGGATAACACATTACTGCTGATCTTTTCGCTGTGTTCTTCGATAAAATGGAAATATGGCTCCGAAAACGGAACATATTCATTGACTGTGATCTTGGTCACGATCATTCTGTTTGAAGTAGGAATCACCGCTTCCTGTGAACCCAGACGTATCACATCGCCTTTTTTAAACTGAATGATGTAGTGGATCTCCTGTTCCGCTGTCTGTTCACATTCGCTGGTATGGATCATTCTCCCGTCTTTGGAAATGGTATAAATATAGGGAGAATCCAGGATATCGCATACTTCTTTGGAATCGTCTGTCAAATGGACGATGGAAGGGCATCCCACTGCGGACAGGGCCATTGCCGCCTGCACAGCCGTTCCGCCCATTCCGTACTTCCACTGAAAACTGTCAGCCATAACCTGCGTATTTTCCACATCCACCTCGCCGCCGATACCGTGGCTGCAGTAATAAACAAGAGAATGGAGCAGGTCTTCCATTGTACGGATAGACTTGGCCACTTCCATATCTTCCAGCTTTTCATTGGGAACATACTGTTCCAGCAGACGATTTAATGTATCTACATTAAAGTCACATAAAAGATCCAGATTACTGGTATAGCCCATGGCCGGATACCGTTCTTCTTTTATTCTTTTTGCGAAAGTTTCTTCCATCTGGTGAAATACTTCCGCGTATTTCTCGTTCATTGTCATAGTTCCGCCTCTCCATTTACATTAATGCAAATGCCTTTATTTTTTCTTTTACCACTTCTTTCGCAGCTGCCTCAGAGGGTCCCCACAGATTTTCACAGGAATATTTAAATCCTTCTGTCTGCATCGTCTTGATATAGGTGGTTCCCATGGCAACCTGTATATCCGTACAGATATTTACCTTTCTGATGCCATGACGGATTGCTTCCTGCACCTGTTCCATAGGTGTGCCTGAGCCGCCGTGAAGTACGATAGGAAGATCAACAACTTCTTTGATTTTATCAAGGCGGGCGATATTCAGATTCGGCTCAAATGTATACTGTCCATGTGCCGTTCCAATTGACACTGCCAGTGCGTCAATGCCGGTATCCGTTACAAACTGAAGCGCTTCCTGAGGATCTGTCTGGGCTGCTTCAGGACCTTTTACAATGATATCCCCTTCTTCACCTACCAGTCTGCCCAGCTCTCCTTCCACTGTCACGCCTGCCCCATGGGCCCGTCGCGCTACCCTCCTTGTGATCTCCATATTTTCCTGATAGGGACGTGCGGATGCGTCGATCATAACGGAAGTAAATCCGGCATTGATCGCTGCGTTGCAGTCCTCAAAGGTTGTTGCATGATCCAGATGGAGCGCCACCGGAACGGTGCTGTTTTTCGCAGCCATATACGCGGTTTCCACAGTTTCTTCAAAACCGCCCATGCGGTTGATTTCCAGGCCGCCGCACTGAAGGATCACCGGTACGTCCAGTTCCTCTGCTGCCTGTACGATCGCTCTTGCCACTTCATAGGACCAAAACTCAAATGCCCCCAGAGCAATGCCCCTTTCTTCCGCAATTTTCAAGGCTTCTTTCATTGTAACGAAGTTTGTTTTTAACATAATCTGACCTCCCTGTCGGTTTGTTAAATTTTTATCGTTCGCCCTCTAGTATGATACCACAGCTTCCTGTTTCCGTACAGATTTTTCAATGAGTTTTCCACTCTTTTTCCTCTATTTTTACTGTGTTTCCATACTTCTCTACAAAGGCTTTTACTGTATCATAATCAGGCACGGCAGAAGTTGCTCCCAGGGCGGAAATTGTATGAGCGGATACGCCGCTGGCAAAAAGTGCCGACTGGGGAATATTACGGGTTTTTAAATATTCGCAGAGGAATCCTCCCATAAAGGAATCTCCCGCTCCCGTTGTGTCTACCACTGGAAATACATGAAAGCAGCCCGCTTTCCAGATCTTCCTGAAATCAGTCAAAATGCATCCCGATTCGCCCATTTTTATTCCAAAGACTTTCAGAGGATATTTTGCAAAACACTCCATCATTTTCATGATATCCGTTTCGCCTGTCAAAAGCTGCACTTCTTCCGTACTTGGGATAAAAATATCGGTTTCGCCCAGGGTTTTGTCAAGGAGATACATTCTGTTTTTCATTTCACTTGGTCTGGAAGCGCTTGCGTCCATAGCCGTCAGTTTTCCATACTGATGAGCTCTTTTAAAAATATTATAAATTCCTTCATCTTCCAGATGGGGAATGATCAGAGCGCTTCCCAAATACACCACATCTGCTTCCTGTATCATTTCATCTGTTACATCTTCCGGTCTCAGAATCTGCTCAATACTGGGATCCACCAGAAAATGCCGTTCTCCGTCTTCCATGATTAGTATATAAGATACAGCTGTTGTATACTGATCCGAATATTTCAGATAATCCAGCCGTACCCCCGCTGACTCTGCCAGCCGTCTTATGATTTTTCCATTTTCATCGGTTCCCGTATACCCGGCGATATAGGATTCTTCTCCTAATTTTGCCAATACGGTAGCCACATTCAGTCCGTCCCCGCCGGCTGCCGGTCTGGGCGGCTCTATAACAGCATGATTGATGCCGAGAATCCGATTGGGTACCGGGGCCAGCGCAATGTCGCAATATGCCTGTCCAACACATAATATTTTCATATAACCAGTCCTCCCTCTGTTCTTTATATCCAATACTGAAAAACTCTGTAAAACAGTATTGCTTTGTCTTTCTGACTCCAACATTCTGCTTTACAGAGTTTATTTTCAATCAGCAATCATCTGCTGTCAATATTTGCTTAATAAAGTTTTGCTTTTCCATCTGTCTGGAATAATTCAATCTTATGATATGCCACTTCTTTCATAGCAGCTACACATGCAGGCTGAATTGTATTTGGCTCTCTTAAGCCTTCATCTTTCAGTACTTCACGCATCTTAATGTAGTATGCGGCTTTGATATCGCTGGAGATATTGATCTTGTTTACACCTAATGTTACAGATTCTCCGATTTCTTTATCCGGATTGTTGGAACCTCCGTGAAGTACAAGAGGGATGGATACTTTGGATTTGATTTCTTTTAAGAGATCCAGTTTTAATTCCGGTTTCATTCCCTTTGGATATAATCCGTGGCATGTTCCGATAGCAATGGCAAGCGTATCAACACCTGTAGCTTCTACAAATTTTACCGCATCGTCAGGATTTGTGTAAATGATCTGGGCAGATCCTGCTTCCGCTTCTTTATCTGTTGTACCGATGGTTCCAAGTTCGCCTTCTACAGATACATTAACTGCGTGAGCTGCTTCGCAGACTTTTTTACATACAGCGATGTTTTCTTCAAAAGGAAGGCTGGAGCCGTCGATCATAACAGAAGTAAATCCTGCCTGGATAGCTGTAATAACCTGTTCGTAAGAAGCGCCGTGATCCAGATGGATAACTACCGGTAATTTAGTTTTATTTGCTTTTGAAATAATAGCCTGAACCATATCAGTTCCGATATGACTTAATTCGTCTGGGTGTATTGCGATAATAACCGGAGCCTGTTTTTCTTCACAAGCTTCCATAATACCATTGAACATATTATAGTCGCTGATATTAAAAGCAGGTACCGCAAAATTGTGTTCATTGGCTACAGCCAACAGATCTTTCATATTCATTAACATTTGTTTTTACCTCCTAAGTATGAATATTTTTTATAACAAAGTTAATAAAACCTATTTTTATCAAAACAAAACCCCAATTTATAATCTTCCACCCATACAAAACATCCTTCTGAATGTTGTTTAGTTTTTAACTGCTCCCGCTGTCATACCTGCCAGGAAATATTTCTGGAAGAACAGGAAGAGCACAAGCACCGGCAGAGAACCAAGTACACTGATGGCCATCATCTGATTCCATTCATAGGAATGCTGGCCCATCAGCAGGTTAATGCCGATCGGCACGGTACGTTTGTCATTTGTCTGTGTGAGAGTCAACGCAAACAGATACTCGTTCCATGCCTGCATAAATGTATACATACCAACAGATACAAGACCCGGTACGGAAATTGGTACCAATACCTGCCATAATGCTCTCAGCCTGGATCCACCGTCGATCATGATCGCCTCATCCAGGTCTTTTGGCAGGGTATTGAAATATCCCGTTATCATCAATATCGCATAGGGCAGCGTCAGCACCAGATAGGTCAGGATCAACGCCCCATATGTATTGTACAATTTCAGTGAAACAACAAGGCTCAGATACGGAATAACCAGTACTACAGGCGGGATTGCCTGAACACTGATAATGATCGTATTGATAATTCCTTTGCCCGGGAAGTTAAAGCGGCTGAATCCATAGGAAGCGAAAATCGCAACTACAAGTGTCAGCACAACTACGCAGGCCGCAATTACATAACTGTTAAGGAAGAACCGCATCTGTTCCGAATTATGAAATACTTTCGCGTAAGCCTCCAGAGATCCATTTGGCGAAATGATCGTCGGGGGCCAGGAGAAAATATCCTTATTTGGTTTAAATGAACTGATCAGCATCCAGAATACAGGGAATGCTGCCCAGATCGCGCCGCAGATAAGACCGATAATAATTAATATCTTTACATGTAATTTGTGTTTCTTCATAATATTAATCCTCTCTCTGTTGTCTTACATAGAAAATAGCTATAATGATACATACAATCAACGCAAGCACCGCTGCGGCCGCCGCTTGGGAATATTTGTATGTTCTGAACGCCGTTTCATAAATATATACACTGACTGTTGTTGTTGCCTTTACAGGTCCGCCTCCGGTAGTCATCCAGATCAAAGCGAACTGCTGTATGGTCCATACAAAATCCAGCATAATCAAACTGATCAGAATCGGTTTCAACTGAGGAATCGTCACACGGAAAAACTGCTGTACCGGATTAGCTCCATCAATAGCAGAAGCTTCGTACAAATCGGTTGAAATTCCCTGCAGTCCAGCCAGAATACTGATCATATAGAACGGATAACCAGACCAGATATTGATGATCGTAACAGCCTTTAATGCCACTTCTCTTGTACCTAGAAAATCAATTGTTCCCTGGGACAGATGCAATGTCTGAGCTAAAAAGTTCAGGACACCGCTGGGATCATAAAGCAACCGCCATGTAATAGCGATAACAGATGCGGTAAACATCCACGGAAGGGCGTAAACCACACGAAAAGCTGCTTTTGTTTTCACATGCAGATAAGATGTATTCATCAGCATAGCAAAAAACATACCGATCAGCATATGAGCAATTACGCTGACAACAACAAATATGATTGTATTTTTAATACCTGTAATAAAAGAAGGATCTTTTAAAACAGTTGCAAAATTCTGCAGTCCTACAAACTGCGGATCCGGTTTTACGATAACATTATCAAAGAATGCGTAGCTGACAACCATTACAATTGGAATGATCAGCAGAAGGATCAATACAACCAGAGTCGGTGCGAGATATAAATATGGCCTTATTCCTTTTTTAAAATTCAATGGTCTTTTACTTTTTACAGCCATTACACTGCCATCAGCCTGTAACATATGTATCTCATCCCTCTCTTCTTTTCAAAATAAGGGGTATACGAGGCAACCTCGTATACCCCATTTACTACTATCTCTTATACAGAATCTTCTGATCTAGCTGTATTTTACTGGAAAGCTGTCTCCCACTGTGCCTGAGTAGCTGCAAGCATATCTTCTGCGGAAGCAGTATCTCCATCAAGATATAACTGGAACTGCTGGTTGAACTGTTTCATTAATTCTTCAGATGTAGGAAGTCCTGTAAATTCGTTTACAGGTGTGCATTCCTGATACAGTTCATAGCACTGCTGGAACAGTTCGTCTGTCTTTGAGTAATCCGGTTTTGCATTTACATTGCCTGGGAATGCGTTTGCGATCTCAACAAGCTGTGCGTTTACTTCCGGGCTTAACAGATATTCAACAAACTGCCAAGCTTCTTTCTGGTGCTGTGTATTTGCGGAAATACCGATACCCCAGTTAGCAACGTCCATACCTGATTTGCCTGTGAATCCATCCATTACAGGAACTTTTGCAACCTGTGCGTTCAGATCAGGATTTTCTTCTCTGATCATTGTGCAGTGTGCAAGAGAGTCAAACATAAATGCAACACGTCCGTTGATGAAATCCTGAACCATATCGGATTCTTTCTTGGATGCAACGCCTTCTGCAACGTATCCGTTGTCGAACAGAGATTTTACATACTCTGTTGTTTTTGTTAAGTCTTCGTTGTTTGTCAGATTCGGTTTGCCGTCTTCTGTCAGCATAGATCCGCCTGATGCCCATAACCATGACATGAAGCAGTTCTGGATACCTGAAGGTGTAGCTTCATTCAGACCGATAATCCAGCCTGCTGCATCTGTTTTTTCTGTGATCGCTTTACAAGCTTCTGTAAATTCTGTCCATGTTGTTGGGATTTCTGTTACTCCTGCTTTTTCCAGGATATCCATGTTTACAAACATCGGATACGGGAAGTTTGCTACCGGGATCATGTAAGTAGATCCGTCAACCTGTACCTGAGTTCCCAGCTGGCTTGTGTCGTATCCGGCGTCATTCATCAGATCTGTCAGATTTGCGATAGCGCCCTGTTTTGCGAAGTCATATACCCAGGAACCGTCCAGACCAACTACGTCAGCCATTGTTCCTGTAGACGCGCCGTTGAACAGCTGGTCTTTTGTATCCGCATATGGATTTGACAACAGCTCAATTTTGATGCCTGTGTCATCTGTAAAGCCCTGGCAAAGTTCTTCCAGTGCTCCATCCGGCATTTCTACGCCCCACCACTGCTGGAATTTCAGTGTCACACCGCTGCTGCTGCTTTCATTATTTGCCGACGTGTTGTTGGCGTTGTTGTTGGCGTCGTTGCCGCCGCAG
>CAKNLF010000100.1 GCA_930989305.1 uncultured Roseburia sp.
ATTCTTGGCAACAATACGGTACCCAAGGATGTAACCAAATTTACCAGTACTGTTTTAATCTTTATTGCAGCATTATAAATCCCCGTATCCCAGTCTGTTTTCATCAGCCAGAGCATTACCATATCCAGGTTTAAATAAATACTGGTAGCCGCAGACATAAAGAAAAAAGTAAATAGCGGTTTAAAGTGTCTTTTAAAATCATACATTCCTGTCTTCTTCAAAGACACATATTTTCTCATATTAATAAAGTTTAGAATACCTGAACCGTAACTGGAAAGGGCACTGATCACACCATATTTCAAATAATCATCGGGGCAATGTATCATTGCAAACATCAGTACCATTCCTAAAAACTTAAACGTCAGAGAGCAGATAGTTATATAACTGTATTGTTCCAGGGCGTTATATAACCACTGTATTCCCATAGTATTCAATAAAATAGAAATGCTGACAACAATCAGCAATTCTTTTTGAGCATTAAATTTAGGTACTACGGCCAAACTGATAAAGAACACTAAATATATGATAGCTGTAGTGACCGCATTGATAATTACAAGTTCCTGTACTGTCTGCGACAGCTTTTCTTTATCATCGCGAACTTTTGCACAGGCGCGGATTCCATAAGTAGGTACTCCAAGAGAAGCAAACATGGTAAAATAGGATATCGTTGATATCGCCGCTGCTACGTTTCCGCTTCCACTTACCCCTAATACTCGCGATATATATGGAAATGTGATAATCGGAAAGATCACAGAAGAAATCGTCAGCAGCGCATTCATAACAAAGTTAAATTTAATTGAATGTGTCTTCATCTTCTACTCCTCTCCTATATGGTTTCTTTTCCTGCACATTTTTACGATCCATTTATATCCCCGGAATCCGGTTTTCCGGAACAGCCGCAGAGAACCGCTCTCCTCTCCGGAGCGGCGATATATTTCCGGGCTTAGCTCTTTTAATTTTCTGTCAAAATCCATGAATTTCTTTTTAATGGACATATCTGTCTCAGGGAAGCTTACAAAGATCGTAATCTGATCTCCTACCATCTGGGCGATACGTTTTCCGATATACTCTACTTTTTCCGCAGTTCCGGTCTTGGCATATTGGTTAAAAAACTCTGTAAGATGGAGAATAACCGTTATATGATTATCTATATGTTTCTGATATCCCTGGATACTGACACTCTGGGTGGTTACAGCCAAACGGTACATGTATACATACAGATCCAAAAATTCTACTGTATTGACATAGGGAACCGGATATAAAATATATTCCACATCTACATAAAAGCAGTGCTCGTCCAGGCGAATCTGGTTCTTTTTCAGTATTTCTGTCTTAATGACCAGGGGATGCATACCAATCTGTGTCACTGAAGCGGCTTCTTCAAATTTCCAGATTTTTTTCTTTCCCAGTTCTTTATATTCTCTTGGCGTTTTCTCTCCGGTCTTGTCATTGACTTCATAATAGTTGGTCACTACATATTCTGCGGTGCATGTCTTTAAGGCTTTAACCAGTTTTATAAAATCTGCAGTATTTACCCAGTCATCTCCGTCTACTACTTTGAAATATCGGCCTTTTGCCTCCTGGATTCCTCTGTTAATGGTCGAGCCGTGTCCTCCGTTTTCCTTAGAAATAACCCGAAAAGTTCCCGGATATTTTCTTTCATATTCTTTTCCAATGGCCGCAGTGCCATCTTTGGAGCCGTCGTCTACGATCAGCACCTCTATTTCTTCCAGGATTTCCTCTGCCAGAAAAGAATCCAGTGTCTGTTTCAGATATTTTTCCACGTTATAGGAAGGTATCGTAACGGTAAGTATTTTTTCCATAATCTATCTCCTGTCCTTTTGCTTCAGTAAGTCTTTTTTCTTCCGTGCCCCGGAAAGCATATTCATTGCAGAATACATTCTTCTTTTCATAAGTGTTAGTAGGATTTTGTCTTTTGTCGATAAATTTCTAATATAAGGATTTTTCAGAAATCCCGGATAATTTTTCTTAACATAGTCCTCAAAGTTTTTCAGCCAGGGACTTTTGGGATTTTCCAGAATAATTTCTTTAGATGGAACAAAGTAGCCATGTTCAAAGAAAATGAACTCCAGTTCTTTGCAGAATTTTCTGTCAGCCTGGTGCTCCTGATAATAGCTTTTAATAAAGTCCAGAACATAGGTCCTGTCTTTATAGCTTCTTTCAAAATCATTACTTCTCATAATTGAGCCCTGCCGGAGCATATAATAATAGAGAGGCTCCTCTCCCACATATCCAATGCTCTCCGCCTGATAAATCATTCGAGGCGTAGTCGCCAGATCTTCATAATGGATTTTTTCCGGATAGCGGATTTGGGACTGATCCCAGAAACTCTTTTTATACATCCTGCACCAGGCAGCGGGAGTTTTCAAAAGCAGCTCCGGAAGCTCTGAAAGTGTAAAGGCTTTGTCCTCCGGCAGCTGAAAATTATACCTGTCTCTTCTTCCCGTGTCTTCTTCCACAGATTCAAAGTCAAAGATTACCATATCTCCATTGATTTCTTCACACTTTTCCACTGCTTTCTCCACGAGAACCGGCGAAACTGTATCATCTCCGTCTACAAAAAAAAGGTATTCCCCTCTGGATTCCTGAGCCCCTTTATTTCTGGCGTCACTTAGGCCTCCGTTTTCCTTATGGATCACTCGGATCCTGGAATCCTTTTGGGCGTAAAGATCGCATATTGTTCCACTGTTATCTGTCGCGCCGTCATCCACCAGTATGATCTCTATATTTTCATAGGTTTGGCTGATCAGGCTTTCTATACATTTCTCTATATAGCTTTCTATATTATACACCGGTACTACTATACTTGCCAGTTTCATTTCTCCGCTCCTATCTCATGATCAGATCCCGCTGTTGTTTTTTCAGTTCTTCTAGACTGTAGTTTTCTTTTCTTCCTATCCACTGTATCTGTGTCCTGTTTTCTTTTCTATGAGCCAGCACAAACTCTGCCCATTCTTCCGGAGACTTTTTCAGTGGTAAAAACCAGCAGTCACTGGTTATCTTTGCTTCATCAGTAATATTTTCACTCATCAGGCAGGGCAGTCCGGTGCACTGTGCTTCTATGCTTACCGTTGGAAGCCCCTCAAAACATGAAGGCAGGAGGAAAAAGTCCATTCCCTGAAACAGTCTGCTTACATCTTTCCGGAACCCTAAGATTCTTACAGATTCTTCAAGACCTTTTTCCTTTACCAGTTTCTTGACGCTCTCAAAGCGTACTCCATCACCTGCTAAAAGCAAAACAGCATCAGGATTTCTCTTCCGTATTTCTTCAAATATATGAATCAAAAAGTAGTGATTTTTTGCATAGGAAAAACTTCCCACATGTCCCACTACAAATTTATTTTCTAACTTAAGTTCTTTTCTTACCTCGCCTCTGATCTGAGGATCAAAGGTATATTCAGCCAGATCCACAGCATTAAAAATTGTCTGAAAGCGCTGAGACTCTACAATCTTCTTAGGGAACAGCCAAAGTCCCGCTTTCTTGGAACAGCCGTAATATTCTGTAACCGCCCTGTAGAAAAAAAGGCGGCAGATGTAATGTATCAAATTAAAAATGATTCGTTTTCCTGTGTTCTCACAGTCATTTCCGCTGGAATGGCTGTGGACCAGTATCCTTCTTACTTTTTTCTTTTTTGCTGCCCAGGCAGCCACACAGTCAATGGCAGTTGATACATTTAAATACACCATATCGTACTGCCCTTCCTCTATGATCCGGCAGACCTGCCGGAATTGTTTTACAGGATGCTTTAAATTTGCAATAGCAAAGAGCCGGGAATGATACTCGCCAAGAAACTTTTCCAAATCTTTGTCAATTTCATTTGTGAGAAAATCTATGGTCACATCTTCAGAGGCTGTATTTTCAAGAAAGTTCAAGAGGTAGTTGTCCACACCTCCTCCGTGTCCATCCATGATAAATCCTGCAAGTATCTTTTTCATCCCTGCTCCCTGCCTTTCTTCTTATGCTTTCGTTTCTCTGCTTTTATAGCTGTAATGCATCAGATATCCCAGGAAAGTCCATAAAATAAAGGTTCCCGGTGAGTTTGTATGTAGTCCTTCCAGCAAAAACAGCATCGCTGTGGCAATCACTATACAGCATGCAGAAAGGACTCCAATATAATCTCTGTCCTCTTCGGCAATGCTCCGGAAAGTTTTTAACCAGCGCCAGATTACTGCTGCCATAAATGCCAGAAATACAGCGGCTCCTATTACACCGTGGTATACCAGGATATCCAGATATTCATTATGAAGGCTTACGTAGTCTCCCTGAGGGTTATTGACTGCATAAGTCTCTGGCAGTTCCTGATTAGCATATGGCAGAAAAGAATTATATCCTGTTCCGAAAATCGGTTTTGTCTTCCAGACTTCTATTCCGCTGGCCCATAATGCAAGTCTTCCATTGGTCACATCTTTTTCTAATTCCGCCTGTCTTCCCACTTTCTGCTCTTCCATAGAAGTCTTGGACTTTTGCTTGTTAGAGTTGGAGTTGGAATTGGCATTTGTATTTGCTTTGTTCTGAGCGTCTTGTTTCTGGATCTCCTGCTGTATCCTGTCATTATATTGAGATTTTATGACAGAAGTTCCGCCTACAAAAACTCCCGCAAAGACACACGCGATCAAAATATATGCTATGGTTTTCTTTCCCGCTTTTTTCTGCACGCCTGTATAAATAAGCCAGAATCCTGCTGCCAGGACCATACCTACTTCTGCTGTTCTGGAATCACAGAATACTATATATAAATAGTCTGCTGCAATAATCAGAATATATGGAATCTTCAGCCATTTTTTTCTGATCTTTACAAAGTACACACACATCAGAACGGCTGCTACAGTAAATACTCCTCCATAATTGGGATCTGTGTAAACGCCCCACAGTCGTCCCCAGTGAAATCCCGCCTGCATCAGTTCATCATTAGAGGACCACCAGCTTCCGTGATAAAGGTTTGCCATCAGCCAGATTCCCGCCACGGATGCTATGGCGCTGTAAATGATCAATATATGGGACAGTACTGTAAATTCCTTTTTATAAGATTCCTTCTCACGTTTTGTATCGCAGACATACAGCAGAAAAAACAGCATCCCCGTCCATATCAGCCATTTAAAGTCTGCAAAAAAAACACCGTATTCTCTGTTCATGATCATTGAAAGCAAAAAAGCCACGCAAAACAGTCCAAGAATGATCCAATATGGCGTCTTCCAATAGTCCTTAAAAAATACCAGTCTTCCCAGGAGGGTAAGCCCTCCCAGCACCAGACATGCATCTACCAGAAAAGGCTGTACTGGGGAGTCATATAGAAATGCATTAAAGGTAGCCACGCCTAAAAGAAGGTATGCAATTTTAAATGCCCATTCCAGGACCTTTACATATTCCTTTTTTATTATTTTCATGGATCGGCATCTCCTTATAATTCCTTTTCTACCAGCTTAAAGGCTGATTCAATTACTTTATCCATGTCATAATATTTATACTCTGCCAGCCTTCCGCCGAAGAGGACATTTTCTTCTTTATCTGCCAGTTCCTTATACTGCTGGTACAGGTTCTGATTTCTTTCGTCATTGATTGGATAGTAAGGCTCCATACCCTCCTGCCAGTCTGCCGGATATTCTCTGGTGATGACCGTTTTCGGCTGAGTTCCAAATTCAAAATGTTTGTGCTCAATGATTCTTGTATAAGGAGTTTCTCTGTCTGTGTAGTTTACCACTGCTACACCCTGATGATTTTCCTCATCCAGCACTTCTGTCTCGAATTTCAGGCTTCTGTATTCCAGTTTGCCAAAACAGTAGTCGTAGAAAGAATCAATGGTTCCTGTATAAAGGATCTTTTCTCCCAGTTTCTTATATTTTCCCCTGTTTTCGTTGAAATCCACGCCAGTCTCTATATCGCAGCCTTCAAAAAGTTTCTCGATAAGCACATTATAACCTCCGATAGGGATTCCCTGATACAGGTCGTTAAAATAATTGTTATCATAAGTAAATCTCACAGGCAGTCTCTTGATAATGAATGCCGGCAGATCTTTACAGTCTCTTCCCCACTGTTTTTCTGTATAGCCTTTCACCAGTTTTTTGTAAATATCTTCTCCTACCAGACTGATAGCCTGCTCTTCCAGGTTTTTAGGTTCTCCCTGGATGCTGGCTTTCTGTTTCTCTATAATAGCCTTTGCTTCTGCCGGAGTGCTGATATTCCACATTTTGCTGAAAGTATTCATATTAAAAGGCATGTTGTACATTTCTCCATGGAAATTTGCCACCGGAGAGTTGGTATAACGGTTAAATTCCACTAGAGAGTTCACGAACTGCCATACTTTACGGTTGCTGGTGTGAAAAATATGAGCTCCATACTTATGCACATGAATGCCTTCCCTATCTTCGCAGTACAGGTTTCCGCCTACAGTATCTCTCTTTTCGATCACCAGACATTTTTTTCCTGCCTTTACCGCATGATAGGCAAAGACCCCTGAAAACAGACCGCTTCCAACTAATACATAATCATATTTTTTCATCTCGTTTACCTGCGCTTTCTTACTTGATTTTTTCTATTGTCCTGCCGGCCTTTTTTGCCGGCATAAGAATCTTATCATCTCTGAGACTTTACTTTTGAATATAGCATCGGAAGGCTTCCTCTTACCAGATGAACTGCCCTTCCAAAGGCAAGACACAAAAATACAGATCTTGCCTTCATACAGGTGAGTGCCAGTTTTAAGGCTCTGCTGTCTCTGGCCTCCGCTGCCGGTATCAGCCTTTTAAAAAGAGGATCTGCAAAGATCTCCCGGCAAAACTTTTTCCTGTCTCCATGATTCATTTCTGCCCGTTTATCACAGTTCCTCTCCAAAGCGGAAAGAATATATCTCCCATACAGACTGCCCAGCACAGAGCAGCTTTCCCGGTTATCCAGTCCCCAGTATTTCTGCTGCTCATAGAGCATGGCGATTCTTCTCCTGTGAAGGGGATAATAATCAGGCACAAATTTCGTAGTCAGACTTCCCTCCATCCTTTTTGCATAGTGATAGGGGGTAATGTCCAACAGATTCATAGTGTCAATATCCATACAGTATTGAATATTAAATACAATATCCTCGATTAGCCGAACAGTTTCATAGCTCAGCTTTTTTTCACGGATATAGTCTAAATCGTAAATTTTATTCCAGGCATATCCATAAAGGGTCTCCTGCTCCAGAGGAAGGATTTCTTTCCGGACTTCCCCCTGATTTCTGCAGAGCCGTCTCCTGGGCTTTACCGGATGGGCATAGGAAAAGCTGCCATCTTTCTCATAATACTCTTCCACATGTCCAAACACTGTCAAACGAGCCGGATTTTCCTCCAGAGCCCCCTGGACCTCCTGAAGAAGGCTTTCTTCTACAGAATCGTCCGGATCCATAAACCAGATGTATTTTCCTCTTGCCTGGCAGATTCCGGTATTTCTGGCTTCACTGAGACCTTTGTTCTTCTCATGATGAACTACTCGTATCCGGGAATCCTTTCCTGCCAGACGGTCTGCCAGCTCCCCTGTCCGGTCTGGAGATCCATCTTCCACAATGATCAGCTCCCAGTCTCCAAAAGTCTGGCTCCGGATGCTGTCCACTGCTTTTTTCAGATATTTTTCCACTCCATAGGCCGGCATAACAACTGTAAAAAATGGTCTGTCCATATCAAGTCAGCTCCTCGATCAACTCAATTATCTTCTTATAGGATTCCGGTCTGTCAAACTGTTCTTCTGCAATCTTTCTGGCCTTCTCTCCCATAATCCTGCAGCCGTCTCTGTCTTCATAGAGTTCTGCAATGGCATCTGCCAGGATTTTCACATCCTCCGGCAGAATATTGATGCCGAACCCGTCATTTTCCACCTTTTGGCGGAATTCCGGACTCATACAGGTATTGATCATTGGCTTTCCTGCTGCCAGATAATCGCCGATTTTTGTTACAATACTCTGAGGCGCCTTTTTTACAAAGGAGTTCACCAGAATGTCGGACTTAGCAAGATAGGCTGCCATTTTAGGATAAGGAGCGTATCCCACAAACTCTACATTGACACAGCCCTGTTCTTTTGCCAGATTTTCCAGTTCATCTTTCAAGGGGCCCCCTCCCAGAATCTTGAATTTGATCTGAGACATTCCCCGGTCCAGAAGCTCCTTGCCTGCCAGCACCATAGTACGGATATCATAGCTGGTACCGATGGTTCCTGCATAGGAGACCCAGAACTCTCCTTCTGGTTTCTGGATTTCCGGTCCGTATTTTTCCACGCCTCTGTCAAACTCTGCAATTTCATTTCCCACATAAACAGTTTTTCTGGGAACATCCAGCTTCTGATTTTTTAAAGGTCTGTCCCTGTATTCATCGGAAGTTCCAATAATGCCGGACACCAGAGAATATACCTTTTCTGCATCTCTCTGGAGAGGATAAAACAGGATATCGCTGACCACAGGAATATCCAGGACCATCCTCATGGCTTCCGGCCATAAATCGTTTACATCAGGGACAAAGGGAATTCCCTTCTTTTTTGCATATTCTGCTGCTGCCAGGGCAACATCATTAGGCGGTATCTCACAATAGATCAGGTCATAGTCTCCTTCTTTTTCCAGAAGTTTTGTAAGATTTTTTGCCGCAATGCTGTGACTGCGTATTCTCCTTAAATCTATGTTTTTCCTATATCCCGGTTCATAGATAAATTTCAGCTGAAATTTGTAGTCTTCTTTCTTAATGGCATCTATATCCCGCTGAGCTTTCTCCCAGTGCTGAAATGTGGTGGTGATCAGATCTACCTGATATCCTGCATCTGAAAGAAAATCTCCGATATAGCGGAAACGGCTGTATCCTTTCTCACCGTTTAGCTTTACTCCCATGGAAATTACTGCTATTTTTTTCTTCATAACTGTCTCCTGTCTATCTTATTACTGCCAGGGCTGTGTCTATCATGATCTTCAGATCTCCCAGCACACTGAAAGAACGGATATACTCCAGATTATACTTCATTTTTTCCGGCAGAATATAATGAATATAGATTTCTTCTGTTTCTTTCCCCGTTTCTTTTTTATAACGGTCAATTTCTGCCTCTTCATCTTTATAGGCAATGCTGGTCCTGGAAGTAATCCCCGCAGGAAGGAGAAGAGTGGCCATCATTTCCGGCGTATAGCTGTCCACATATTTCTGGACCTCAGGCCTGGTTCCCACAAAACTCATTTCCCCTTTCAGCACATTGAAAAGCTGAGGAATCTCATCCAGACGGCAGCTCCGCAGTTTTCTTCCCATTCTGGTGATCCGGGAGTCTCCCCCTCTGGT
>CAKNLF010000101.1 GCA_930989305.1 uncultured Roseburia sp.
AAAGACAATCAGAATGTGTATGTGGTAAATGGTCAGCAGGGGCTTTTAAATATGATACCGGTAAATGCTGACGGAAGTCTTGGTACGCCAAAAGAGATCCAGGTAAAGGATCTGATCAGCGGATTTCAGTACGGAGATATGACCAGCGTAGATGTGGATACGGTCAACAAGCATATCGTGATCGCGCTGCAGGCTGCGGATTATGCAAAAGCAGGCAGGATCGCGGTGCTGGATTATGACGGTAATCTGGTCGCAAGCTATGAGACCGGCGTACAGCCTGATATGATCAAAGTCAGCAAAGACGGACAGTGGATCCTGACGGCAGATGAAGGGGAGCCTCGGGAAGGATACGGGGAAGGCACTGCGGATCCGGCCGGAAGCGTGACCATTGTCAATACAAAGACCAATCAGGTGACGATTGCGGGGTTTGATAAATTTGATGCTCAGGCGCTGGCAAAAGAAGGAGTCCTGTTTAATAAAATAGACGGAAAGATGTTGAGCGCAGCGCAGGATCTGGAACCGGAATACATTGCCCTGGATCCTTCCGGCAGCAAAGCGTATGTGTCTTTGCAGGAGGCAAATGCCATTGCCGTACTGGATCTGAATGCGGGAGTGTTTACTTCTGTAAAAAGCGCCGGATTCCAGGATTACAGCAAGGCAGGCAATGAGATCGATCTGGTAGAAGACGGCGGATATCACGCAGCTTTATACAAAGACGCGGTGGGCGTACGTATGCCGGACGGGATCAGCACCTTTGAAGTAAACGGGGTGACTTATATAGCCACAGCCAATGAAGGAGACGCCAGAGAATGGGGCGATTTTACAAATGAAGAAAAAGAAACGCTGACAGCTGCAGACGGCAAAGAAGCCGAAAAGGTGAGAGTTCTGGACAAAAACGTAACGGCAGTTCCGGATGAAAATTTAAACTATATTTTTGGAAGCCGTTCTTTCAGCATCTTCAGAGCTGACAATATGGAGCTGGTATATGACAGCGGCAGCGGATTTGAAAGCGAGACTGCAAAATTTCTGCCGGAATATTTTAACTGTTCCAATGACGATATTGAAATAGACAGTCGCAGCGCGAAAAAAGGTCCGGAGCCGGAAGCGGTGACAGTGAATGAGGTAGACGGCAGGGAATACGCGTTTATCGCGCTGGAACGCATCGGCGGAATCATGGTATATGACGTGACCAATCCTTCGGAATCTTCATTCGTAAATTATATCAATACAAGAGATTTCAGCGGTGAGATCAGCGGAGATGTAGCGCCGGAGGGGCTCGCGTTTGTCAGCGGGACGGACAGTCCTTCAGGTCAGAATATCCTTCTGGCGGCAAACGAAGTATCCGGAACGGTTTCGGCATATACGGTTACCCAAAAAGAGGATACTGCTGAAAAAGCCGGCGCGGCAGTACTTTATACCAATGATGTGCACTGCGCTGTAAGCGGATACTCCACACTCGCGGCTTACCGGGCGCAGCTGATGGAAGAAGGATATGATGTGATCACCGTGGATGCGGGAGACGCCATCCAGGGTGAAGCCATCGGATCTATGACGGAAGGAAGCGCTATTGTGGATCTGATGAATACAGTGGGTTATGATTTCGCGGTTCCGGGCAACCATGAATTTGATTACGGTATGGACAGATTCCTGGAATTGGCTGAGAATGAAGCGGAATATACATATCTCAGCTCAAATTTCAAAGATCTGAGAACGGGCGAAACTGTTTTTGAACCGTATGAGATCGTGGAAATGAACGGCGAGGACGTGGCCTTTGTAGGAATTTCCACACCGGAAACTTATACGAAATCCACACCCACTTATTTCCAGGATGAAAACGGAAATTACATTTACAGCTTCAGCGAAGATGAATTGTATGATACAGTTCAGGACGCGGCAGACAGCGCCAGAGCAGCAGGCGCGGACAAAGTAATTGCCGTAGGACATCTGGGGATAGAGGGAACGACAGAAGGATGGAAGTCTGTGGATGTGATCGCTAATACGACAGGTATTGACGCTTTTATCGATGCTCATTCTCATGAGACGATCCGGTCAGATACTTACAAAAATAAAAACGGCGAAAATGTAACGCTTACATCTACAGGCACCAAGTTTGCTGACTTCGGCGTGATGAAACTGGAAGAAGACGGAACGATCACAACGGAACTGCTGACACTGGAGGATGTAAACACAGAAAGTTCAGAAGCTGTAAAGACCGCCTACCAGACGGTGCAGGATAAGATCGACGGATACAATGAGGAACTGGCTCCTTATCTGAATGAAAAGATCGGGGAATCCGAAGTAAAACTTACGGTCAATGAAGCAGAGGATGATTCGGTCAGAAGGATCCGAAACGGAGAAACCAACATGGGCGACTTTGTGGCAGACGCATACCGGGAAGTGACAGGAGCGGACATTGCCCTTGTAAACGGCGGGGGTATCCGGGCTTCCATTGAAGCCGGCGATGTGACCAGAAAGAACATCATGGACGTAAATCCCTGGAACAATGAAATGTGCGTGATTAAGGCGACCGGCCAGCAAATTCTGGATGCGCTGGAACACGGCGCCCGGATGAATCCGGAAGAATGCGGCGGCTTCCTGCAGGTATCCGGCCTGACCTATGAGATCCATAATTATCTGGATAGTCCGGTAGTTACAGATGACAAAGAAATGTTTCAAAACATTGACGCTTCCAAAGAAAGAAGAGTGCAGAATGTAATGGTAGGCGGACAGGCCATTGATCCGGAAAAAGTTTATACCGTAGCGGGAAGCGAATATACATTGAAACAGGGCGGCGACGGTTTTACCATGTTTGCGGACTGCGAATATGTTAAGCACGGAAGCGAGCTTCCGGTTGACGCGGATATGCTGATGCAGTATTTTACAGATGAACTGGATGGCCAGATAACAGCTGATCGGTACGGCAGTCTCACCGGTGACGGCAGGATCCGGGTACTGGCAGAAGAACCGGCCCAGAATCCTTCCGGTGATCAGAATACGGGAGCGGATCAGAATACGCCTTCCGGTGATCAGAATACGGGAGCGGATCAGAATACGCCTTTCGATGATCAGAAACCGGAAACAGATCAGGATACGGGAGAAACTATGGATTCACCAAAGACTTCAGATGCCGGACAGGCAAGGGTATACGGCGCTGCAGCGGCGGCAGCAGCTGTTTTGGCAGGCGCGGTATATGCGGTAAAAAGAAAGAAAAAAGAAGCCTGACTGATGACAGTCTGAAGCAGACGATATAAAACAGCAACGATATAAACAGCATAGAAATGGCAAAAAGCTCCTTTTGCCGCCAAAAGCCGGAAAGGCTCAGGCGGCGAAAGGAGTATTTTAATGTTACGGCAGATATCCGCAAAGGGTCTGACCGGACATAACGTCATTCCAGTAATACAGATCCAGCGGCTCGGTTACCCGGAACATGGAAAACAGTTCCGGCATATTCGGACAGATCGCTGGAAAGCGGTCGGGCAGATCCTGAAAGAAATGTTCTTCATATACAGGTGTGCGCCGGTCGTTCCACACGGCGCTGTAAAAAATATCCGCTTCTACCAGGTCCTGGAACAGATGGCTGCCGTAGCTGAGTTCCGGCATGTATCCGGCCCGGTTGTCAGAAAGTTCGCAGATGCCACGGAAGCCGGAAATCGCGGCAAAGGTTACCGGAACGCCCAGCTCGGGGGAAGAAGTGCCCAGCCGGCCGGGAGCCATCAGAAGCACATTTTTTCCGGTATCCTGATAATAAAGGTTCAGTTCACGGACCGCCGCGGCTGCCTGCGGTTTCAGATTATGCGGGCAGTTGTAGTAAGCAACCGGATCGATCTGGATCACAACGTCTATGTTTTCCATACGGGAGTTGCCCATAGAAGAATCCGTCAGTCGGAAAAAAGTCTTTTCCCGGGGCAGATCCGGGATATCAATGCGGCCGCCGCCGGCGCCGGTATACAAAGGTCGGCACTGGAGCAGATTGACTATGAAATCTCCGCTTTCATCCATGTTTACGGTGTATTCGATATCTACCGGGTTTTCATAAACTTCTTCCAGGGTTTTCAGCACTTTCTGCATAAATTCGGTAAAGGCCGTATTTTCAAGAAGTTTCTGGCAGTTTGTGAACCACACCTGCCGGTACCGGTTCATCCTGCGAAGGGCGTTTTCCGCTTCCAAGTCCCGTTCCATGACAGCTTGCTTATACCAGAGCGGAAGATCATCCAGCAGGGGATCGATAGGAAGACTTTTCAGCTTATTATCGGAAATGTCCAGCACGTCGATGAACCGCTGGGAAAACCGGTGTTTGTCTTGCGGACTGCTGTAAAGAGAGACTGCCGGACGATCCAGGTTTACCAGTCTGGGATAATCGTTTTCCGTGCGGTCAACGGCCCGTGTGCCAAGGCCTGCTACAATGCGCAAAAGCCCTGCGGCAGGATCCATATCCCTGCTCATTTTATAGGCGCTGTAACTGTAGCCCACGCCTGCGGCTGCCGGGAAAAACAGATTTTGGAACCGGGAGCCGGATACCCGCTGGACCAAAACCGCCATCTGTTCATCGTGGTGCTCCAGTCCCCGCTGTTTGCGGTATTCCAGGGCGCTGATATCCATAGTGCTGGCATATACCTGGCGGACTGCGTTTTCAAAAGCTTCCATACGTTCTTCCATGGTCCCCTGATTGACGCAGAAGACAGATTCGTATTTTCCGGCGAAAGCATTGTTGAATCCGTCTTCCAGAAAACTGGAAGAACGCACGATAATGGGGCTGGGACCGAAATATTCCAGGAGGGAACGGAATTTCTCCCGGATATCCGGAGGAAACTCTCCGGACAGCAGCGCCTCTTTCAGCTGTTTTGCCTTGGAAAAGTAACCGTCATCTGTGCGCTGGGCGATCCGGGTCTCCCAGCAGTTGTTGGATACGATATAAGTGTAAAAGACATCCGAACCGATATAGTAGGAATCGTGAGGTTCCATATATCTGCTGTATTCGGGGAGGCGGGTCTGGATGATCTTGCGGGCCAGGAGCATGCCGCACGCCTTTCCTCCGATGGCGCCGCTGCCCACCATCCGGTCCCGGAGATTGAAATAGTCTTTGGGTGAAAAAAACTGTTTGATCCGTTCCTGCAGTCTGCGGTCTTTGGTCATTGTGCTCTCCAGGATCTGATCTTCGGTCTCCTTTGTAAATTTGCCATGCTGATATTCCAGCCGGGCCACTGTAAAAAAGCGGTCGTGGCTGTCGTAATTTTGATCGTGGTTTTCGGTATCTGTTTCTTCCAGAAGCTGATAATAGCGGCTTAAGGGCACGCCGCCGCTTAATACTTCGCAGGTTCCGGACTCTCCCGAACAGGAGTAGGGGAGGAACATGGCTGAGGAATACCGGTTCCAGACTTTCAGAGGATGGATATACAGCCGGCTGCTGGTATGGACATCCAGGAGCACCTGGGTGGTGTCGCGGATCTTGGCGATGGCGTCAAAGGAATGACGGCCTCTGAGTATGGGGAAATATGCCACCGTATCAAGCCGGAACAGATAAGGACATGTCACCCGGAAAAAATTGCCCATCATCAGATCCGTATACCATACGGATTGGAGGGAAGATAAGCTGTCGAAAATATAAAAGGCTTCTTTGCCCTCCTTTGTGATCCGGTCGTAAATATCCACTGTAAAAGCTTCAAAGCCTTTGTCCGGGTCAAATTCATAGATCTTAAGTCCGGGCTGGGGCTCCAGCAGAGGCTTGTGACTGGCAAACCGCATGTAGATCAGGTTTCGTCCGTCAGCAATGGATTGTGCCGCAAAAGTCCGGGCAAAATACAAAAATTCATCCAGGTTGGTCACCTGCCAGACCACATTGTCCCCAATACGGATATAGTCCAGCAGTTTGTCCATGCCGGGCAGACCGCTGGGTACTTTATCAAAAGCGCTCATAGTCGTACTTCTCCTTTCATACGGAACATGCAGATAAAAAAGGCGCTGCAAAAAATGATGATACTCATCTTTTCTGCAGCGCCTTTGCTGTTGCTATATTATTCTTCTAGCTTAACAGATTCCCGGGGATTTGTATAGGAAAATTTTTGCATGAGTTTTTCGTGTGATTTTAAGAATACCGGCGTCCGGGCCATATAACAGGCGTCCGGGCCATATGCTTGTCCGGACCCGGGGAAAATGGTATAATAAAGCGCTGAGACATCGTTGAAACGAGGTAAACAGGTATGGACTACGATAGACTTTATGATAAAAAAGAGAAGTTTGCCAGGATCAAGGGCCGTATTGCACCTGAGGCGCTGGAGAGCTTTGACAAAAGTTTCGATATCGAGTATGCGCATAACTCCACTGCTATTGAAGGGAATACGCTGACTCTGATCCAGACAAAGGCGATCCTGGAAGACGGTCTTTCCATCGGTGGAAAGACATTGCGAGAGATTTATGAAGTGGCAAATCATGCAAAAGCATTTGCTTTTGTAAAAAAGTGTGTGGCGGAAGGAAAAAGCCTGGATGAGTCTATTGCCAAAGATATCCATGCGCTGCTGATGGAAAATATTTTGGTGGGCGGCGTATACCGCAATGTAGCAGTCCGTATTTCCGGTGCGGGTTTCCGGCCGCCGCTGCCAAATGAAATGTTCCGGCAGGTTAAAGATTTTTTCGCAGATCTGCCATATCGAACGGATTTGAATCCGATTGAACTTGCGGCATGGACCCATGCGGAATTTGTAAAAATTCATCCGTTTGTGGATGGAAACGGCAGGACTTCCCGCATGCTGATGAATTATCAGCTGATGTTTTTCGGCTTTCTTCCTGTCTCTATAGACAAAGAAACCCGGCTGGAATATTTTGAGGCGCTGGAGGCGTATGCTGTGGGAGGAAATTTAAAACCATTCGCGGAAATGATCGCCGCATTAGAGGAAATCCGGCTGGATGAATATCTTTCTATTATCTGTGAGCAGCCGGAGGATCTTTCGGATCAGACTTTATAAATAACGAAATAAATGCAGACCGCAGGCATTTGTGATAGGTCTTTTCTTTACCGGACAGCCGGTAAAGATGGCACATATCATAACCTGCGGTCTATTTTAATATAATCTTCATTCTTATTTGTGTGGAAATATGGTAAGATGAAATTAATCAAAAGGACCGTAAGCGTTCATCTATGGCAGATTATGGAGCTACTGTAAACAGGAAATGACAGGGAGGAAAGCACATGAAACGCAGAAAATATTTTGTAGTCTTGGCGGTATTTGCAGGAACTTTTTTAGTATCCTGCGGAAGCGAAAATAACAGCAGCAGTACTTGGCAGGCAGTGGAAACACAGGAAGTGCAGCTGCAGTCAGGAGCTGACGAGGGTGCGGAAGAACTGACACAGATCGGTCCCACCGTAATGATCGATGGTGTGCTGTACTATGATACCGGAGAGGAAGATGCAGAAGGCGGCCAGTGCGGTACAATGGACGGCTATATCACTTCGTCTGTCAGCGCCGATCAGTTGCCCACGAAAGATGACCAGTCCAATTTCGGAGACGGATATGGGTATCAGCTGGGACGGGAGAACGGTACCTATGAAATCTACATGAACGGCCGCTGGGTGATCTTTTCAGAGGACGGAGGGGAATAACAAATGGGATTCTGGATTTTTATGGTGATCAGCGATCTTGTTGTTCCTGTTATTATGCTCCTGTTTGGAAAAGTATTTTTAAAAAGCGCCCCAAAGGAGATCAATATTGCCTTTGGGTACAGGACGAATATGTCCATGAAAAATAGAGATACCTGGGAGTTCGCTCATAAATATATCGGAAAAATATGGTATTATGCCGGCTGGATCCTGATGCCCGGTTCGATCATTCCGATGCTTTTTGTTATCGGAAAAAACGAGAATATAGTAGGAACACTGGGAGCAGTCCTTTGCGTAATTCAGCTGGCTGTGCTGATCGGATCCATCTTTCCAACGGAATACACCCTGAAAAAGACATTTGACAAATACGGGCGCAGGCGCTGAGAAAAGGAGAAAACCCATGAGCAAAGAAAAACTGATAAAATATATCCAGGAGACATATGGGGCTCAGGAGGAGCATCCGTGGACCAGGTATCCGGATTATGCCGTTTTTCGGCACAAAAATAATAAAAAGTGGTTTGCGCTTGTGATGAAAATACCGGATCGATATCTGGGATTGGAAGAGGACCGGGAGGTGGAGGTTATAACTGTAAAAGCCGACCCTGTCCTGATTGGATCTCTGCTGGCGGAAAAGGGATTTTATCCGGCCTACCATATGAATAAAACAAACTGGATCACAATCCTGTTAGACGAATGCGAGGGAGAAAAAATAAAAAATCTGCTGGCAAAAGGAAATAAGAATGAAACAGGTATCTTACAGGATAAAAATTTTTTTCTTGCCGTTGCTTCTTGGACTTTTCCTGCTTGCAGGGTGCAGTCTTCTGCCGGTAGAACATCTGGGGACGGACAGCGGCGACAAAAGGCTGGAATTTGAAACTGTATACAAAGGTTATGTGTACTATGATGAAGGGAATTTTTTTGGTGCCTATATCGGTTATAAATATCCGGAAAATACATTCATCAACAGCCAGGAACAGCTGGAAACCTTTTTTCAAAACAACGGTATATCTTTCGAAAGTTCGGATATAGATTTTGAAGAATACATGCTCTTTGTAACAAGACACGATACAGTTTCCGATTCTGAAAAAATAAAACCGTATGATATTTTGGAAATTTCCTGCAATGAGGAAATACTGGACGTGGTGATCAAAAATTCGGACAGCGGGACCATAGAACCCCGGAGACATAAATGGCCGTGTTTTTATAATATCTCAAAGATCAGAAAAAGCGATTTCCCTTATGAACCCAGAGATTTTCTGATGCACGCCGTACAGTGACCGGAGAGAAAGGAACAGATTATGAAGATACGTTTTATAGAGCCCGGGAACAGGCCGTACAAGCCTACGCCTCTGAATTATTTCGTTTATGACCGATATATCAGAACGCCTTCGGTGGGGCTGAATACCCTGGCAACAATTGTAAAAAAGAAATATAAGGATACGTTGATGTACAGTGAATCCATATCCAGGATCCCGCTGGATGATATACTGGATGCGGATGTGATCTTTATCGGCATTTTTACATTCGCCGCCGTGCGGGGATATAAGATCGCGCGTTTCCTGAAAAAAAGAAGCAAAGCGGTTATTGTACTGGGAGGTCTGCACGCCTCTATGAATTATAAAGAAGCGGTCCGTTTCTGTGATTATGTGCTTTTAGGAGAGG
>CAKNLF010000102.1 GCA_930989305.1 uncultured Roseburia sp.
GCCTGCCTGGGCAGTTGTATCCTGGCCGCAGCGGGAGCGTCAATCCTTCCTTCGGTACAGGAGGGATGCGACAGATTTGTCTCTTTCCGGAAAAAGATCTTTCTTCCCCAAAAAGAGAACAGAAAAGTATATGAGGAAGGATACAGGAAATACAGGGAACTGTATCGGAGACTGTGGGATCTGATGCGAGAGAGAACAGGGCTCTGAGAAGAAAAGCCCCGGCGGTACGGAGAGACTTAATAAAATTACAATCGGACGCAGATATGAGATTAATGTAGAAGTCAAGAATCCCTTATTTTATCAGCGTTAAATAGATTTTTTATAAAAATTAGCACTCACCTATTGACAGTGCTAACAACATGTGATATAACATGTTCATGAAAGGTGTTATACCAATCATAGAACAATGAAATGTAACAACAGAACTTCCTGAAAGGAGGAATGTTTTATGAATATCCAGAAATTTACGCAGAAATCAATGGAAGCCATCAGTGATTGCGAGAAACTTGCTTATGAGTATGGCAATCAGGAAATAGAACAGGAACATCTGCTGGTAGCCCTTATGCGCCAGAGCGATGGCCTGATTCCTATGCTGATTGAAAAAATGGAAATTAACAAACAGCATTTTACAGATACAGCTGTTCGTTATCTGGAGAAACGTGTAAAAGTATCCGGAGGACAGATATACGTAGGTCAATATTTGAATAAAGTACTGATCAGCGCAGAAGATGAAGCAAAACAGATGGGAGATGAATACGTATCTGTAGAGCATCTGTTCCTGTCTCTGATCCGTTACCCTAACGGGGCGATAAAAGAAATCTTCCGGGAGTACGGCATCACAAGAGACCGGTTCCTGCAGGTACTGTCTACCGTCCGGGGAAATCAGCGTGTTACAAGCGATAATCCGGAAGCAACCTATGATACACTGGAAAAATACGGTTATGATATGGTAGAGAGAGCCAGGGATCAGAAACTGGATCCTGTTATCGGCCGTGACAGTGAGATCAGGAATGTAGTCCGGATCTTGTCACGTAAGACAAAAAACAACCCGGTGCTCATTGGTGAGCCGGGCGTTGGTAAAACAGCCGTTGTAGAAGGACTGGCACAGCGTATTGTAAGAGGAGATGTGCCGGAAGGGCTGAAAGATAAAAAACTGTTCGCTCTGGATATGGGCGCGCTGGTAGCAGGCGCAAAATACAGAGGCGAGTTCGAGGAACGTCTGAAAGCCGTTCTGGATGAAGTAAAGAAAAGCGAAGGCAAGATCATCCTGTTTATCGATGAACTTCATACGATCGTCGGAGCCGGCAAAAGCGACGGCGCCATGGATGCGGGCAATATGCTCAAGCCAATGCTGGCAAGAGGCGAGCTTCACTGTATCGGCGCTACCACACTGGATGAATACAGAGAATATATCGAAAAAGACGCGGCTCTGGAACGTCGTTTCCAGCCGGTTATGGTAGATGAGCCAACTGTAGAAGACACGATTTCAATCCTTCGTGGGCTGAAAGAAAGATATGAAGTATTCCACGGAGTAAAGATCACGGACAGTGCTCTCGTTTCCGCCGCGGTGCTTTCCAATCGGTATATTTCCGACCGTTTCCTGCCGGATAAAGCCATCGACCTGGTAGATGAAGCCTGCGCCATGATCAAAACAGAGCTGGACTCTATGCCCACAGAACTGGACGAACTGAATCGTCGTGTAATGCAGATGGAGATTGAGGAGACAGCGCTGAAAAAAGAAGAAGATAAGCTGAGCAAAGACCGTCTGGAAAATCTTCAGAAAGAGCTGGCAGAGTTGAAAAATGAATTCCAGACCAAGAAAGCCCAGTGGGATAATGAAAAGAAAGCGGTGGAAAAAGTACAGAAACTCCGTGAGGAACTGGAAGCTCTCAACAAAGAGATTCAGCTTGCAGAGCAGAATTATGATCTGAACAAAGCCGCTGAACTGAAATACGGTAAAAAGCCTCAGATAGAAAAACAGCTGGAAGCAGAGGAAGAACTGGTAAAAAGCAGAGATATGTCTCTGGTTCATGAATCGGTTACTGAAGATGAAATCGCAAGGATCATCTCCAGATGGACCGGCATCCCCGTTGCGAAACTGACAGAAAGTGAACGGAACAAAACACTGCATCTGGACGAAGAACTTCACAAACGGGTAGTAGGACAGGATGAAGCGGTAACTAAAGTTTCAGAAGCGATCATCCGTTCCAAAGCCGGTATCAAAGATCCAAGCAAACCGATCGGCTCCTTCCTGTTCCTGGGACCTACCGGCGTAGGTAAAACAGAACTTGCCAAAACTCTGGCAGCCAGTCTGTTTGATGATGAATCCAATATGGTCCGGCTTGATATGAGTGAGTATATGGAGAAATATTCTGTGTCCCGTCTGATCGGAGCGCCTCCAGGATATGTTGGTTACGATGAAGGCGGACAGCTCACAGAAGCAGTCCGGAGAAAACCATACTCTGTAGTGCTTTTTGATGAAGTGGAAAAAGCTCATCCGGATGTTTTCAATGTACTGCTTCAGGTGCTGGATGATGGTCGTATCACAGATTCCCAGGGCCGTACCGTGGACTTTAAAAATACTATTATCATCATGACTTCCAACCTGGGTTCCGCTCATCTGCTGGAGGGCATTGATGAAAACGGCGATATCAATCCTCAGTGTGAAGAACAGGTAATGGAAGAATTGAGACGGAACTTCCGCCCGGAATTCCTGAACCGTCTGGATGAGATCATAATGTTCAAGCCGCTGACCAAAGACAACATCGGTCATATTATCAGACTGCTGATGGATGAACTGAACAGCCGTCTGGCAGACAGAGAGATTTCTGTAGAGCTGACACCGGAAGCCGAGACCTTTATCGTAGACAATGGATACGATCCGATTTACGGCGCCCGTCCGTTGAAACGTTTCCTGCAGAAACATGTGGAAACACTTGCGGCGAAACTGATACTTGCCGATAAAGTACGTGCGGAGGATACCATACTCATCGATCTGAAGGATGGAAAACTGGAAGCCAGTGTAAAGGCAAAATAAGAAGTAAAAATAAAAGAATAAAATAAGCGGGAGGGCGTCTCCATAGTCCGGATACAGGACTGGGGACGCCCTCCTTTTTTGAATTTTTAACGTATGTTTTAGACCAGACTAGTTATTCTGTCATAGTTTTTAAATCGGGATCAATATGCAGATAAGGTTCTATCCGGCTTTGAATATCTTCCGGTGAATAACCTGCACGGATTTCTTTCAGCAAAAGCCCTTGGGGTGTGATATCTATCACACAGCACTCTGTGACAATATGATCCACACAATTTTTCCCGGTCAGGGGAAGGGTGCAGCAATCCACGATTTTGGGAGTCCCGTTTTTGGCTGTCAACTCCATAGCGACGATAACAGTACGGGCACCGGTACATAAGTCCATAGCCCCGCCCATGCCAAAGGCTCTTTTGGGGACGGCCCAGTTGGCCAGATCACCGGTTTCGGAGACCTGGAGGCCTCCTAATACAGTAGCGGCCATGCGCCCGCTGCGGATGACTCCGAAAGAGAGAGCAACATCCAGCACAGACGCCCCGGGAACGGGGATAAAAGGCACGCCGCCGGCATTATAAAAACGTTCTGTTTTCATCATACCTTCAGCGGTAGGGCCTACGCCGATCAAACCATTTTCTGTTTGAAATAATACGCCTTCAGGAGCATAATCTCCGCATAGGCTGGGAATGCCGATTCCAAGATTAACTACATCTCCATTTTTAAAATACTGAGCAGCCCGTCTGGCGATAAAATGTCTGTTGTCCATTTATAATCTCCTTGTATGAGCACATATTTGTTAACTGTAATTTCAGCCAAATTAAATAAAGATTTGGCATTATATCAGAATCATATCAATGAACATTCCGGGAACCCTTACTTCGTCCGGCGAAATTTCACCCAGATCGCAAAAATGATCGCATTCTACAATGGAAAGGTCTGCGGCCATGGCAGCGATAGGATGGGAAGCAGTTCCGGTTCCGCGATAGGCCAGATTGCCCAGAGGATCTGCCCGACGTGCTCTGGTAATTGCAATATCCCCCCGCAGCGCCGGCTCCAGCAGGTAATCTTCTCCGTTACAGCGAATGATTTCTCTGCGTGATTCTACTTCCGTTCCAAGCCCTGTTTTTGTCAAAACCCCGCCAAGACCGGTACCTCCGCATCGCAGCCGTTCAATATAGCTTCCCATGGGATTAAATTCAATTTCAATTTTCCCCTCTGCCAGGAGGGCGGCAGTTTCCGGATTTGTTCCGATGTGAGTAGTGATCATTTTTGCAACGGCGCCTGCATGGATCAGTCTGCCGATGCCTCGGTCCAATTCTCCTGAATCAATGGAACAGATAGTCAGATCTTTCGCTCCGCTGTCTACTATACATTCAATAAGTCTGTAGGGGAGATTGGCTCCGGCCTGTCCGCCGATTACAATGGTCTGTCCGTCATGGAAGCAGGAAATGATTTCCTCCCGGCGTTTTATTTTCGGATTGTTCATAGTTTCTCTTCCCCTTTCTGTTGTGAAAGTTTTTTAACAGAGTGTTCTCTGTATGTCAGAAGAATGGAAAGTAATAACCCGGAAACAGCCAGAATACCGGAAATAACATAGGCGCCAGTGTAGCTGCTGCTGACAGACCGGCACGTGGTGGCCAGCAGAGGACCAATCAGACTGGCTAATCCAAATACGACATACATAACACCGTAATTTTCTGTTATATATTTGGGACCAAATACGCGCGCTGTCAGAGGCGTCAGTATAGAAGCAAGACCTCCGTAACAGGAGGCGGCCAGTCCCATGGCAAAGAGCATGAAAGACTCTTTTTGGAATATTGATAAAAATACCATAGAAACCATACAGCAGATAAATACAATCCTCATGATGACAATTTGCCCCAGTTTATCTGAGAGACTTCCCCACAGAAAACGGCCAAGCATATTGCACGCAGCAAAAATACTGACAAAGAGAGAAGCTGTGGATGAAGTATAGGACAGTTCCTGCTGCAGAATGGGAGCTGCTTGGCTGATCACAAGCATTCCGGCAGTAAGCCCGAATACAAAAATTACGACCAAGAGATAGAAGCTGCCGGTTCGCACCATTTGTCTGCGATTCAGACTGGGAACAAAGTGATTGCTGCTCTGTTCTGAGGTATTCAGGATGGAAAAACTATCTGGCGGATCACACAGAAACAAGGCGCAGATAACAATGATCGCCAGGAACAGTATGCCCAGAATATAAAAGGTGCCGGAGAGCCCTTTTGTCTCTATCAGTCTGGCTGCTGCCGGGGCCCATAAAATGGCGCCGGATCCATAGGCGGCAGTGCCTATGCCGGATGCAATTCCCCTGTGTTCAGGATAAAGCTGTATAACGTATGACATCATGCGGGGATAAATAAAACCAACGCCGATGCCTGAAATAAAGCCGTAAAACAGATAAAGCTGCCAGATTTGATTCATATAACCTGTAAGAAACAGGCCGCCGCCGAAAAAGAGAGCGCCTATAAGGATACAGATACGTGTAGATATTCTGCTCAGGAGAGCGCCGAAAAACAGCGGCGACATGGTAGAACATAGTACGGTAATCGTATATGCAACAGCCACGCTGGAATCAGACCAATGATAAACTGTGATGATAGGATTTTGCAGTACACTCCATGCATAACCAAATCCGGCACAAATGCAGATGAGCACTGTCAGTATCAGGTACAGGACGCGCCGTTTTTTGAATTTTAAAATCTGATATTCCATAAGTTATCTCCTGTTCATTTGTGTTCCCAAAATCAGTTCTTTGCGAAATGTAGGGAAGGGCGGTAAGAATCTTATTTTTTATAAGGCTCAGTTACTTCAAATACGATACTGGATGTTTCCTTGGGATGTGTGAAAAGGAAACGGTCACCGGGCGTTCCCTTTGGGGTTTTCGCAAGGGAGTGGATGCCGGATTTTTCCAAACGCGCATCGTCTGCGTCCAGGTCATCGCTCAGGAGCGAGATATGATGCAGGCCGGCGCCGTGTCTTTTTAAAAATTTTGATACAGTTCCTTCCACGTTTCCATATGGTTCCATTAGTTCGATGCAGCAGTCGCCAATCTGAATTAAGGCGGAAGTCTGCCCAAGTTCCGGAAATGATTTTCGCCCCCCGGGACTGATTTCCACAGCTCCAAAAGCAGCGTTTAAAATTTTAAGAGAATCATCAATGTTGTTTACCGCAACACCAATATGAGCAAGTCCTTTGATCAAAACAGTTCCCTCCTTTTAACTTCTAAATAGTAAGAATACTTAAAAATCCGACTGCAGGAGTGCCAAGGGTTACAAGACCGCCTCCGATCATCTGTGCCATGCCGACTTTCGCACCGGGCTGTTGCCGTTCTCCGGCTTCACCTCGTAAATGGGAAGTGATCTCGCAGACGACTCTGACTCCGGAAGCTCCCAGAGGATGCCCCAGAGACTGAAGCCCTCCGGATGGATTTACCGCGCATTTCCCTCCTATTTCGGCACATCCATCATGGATAAATTTTTTGGTTTCTCCAGGGGGACAAATTCCCAGTACCTCATACATGTAGACTTCTTCGGGAGAAAAAGCATCGTGCATTTCCACCAGATCGATGTCGGTAAGGGGATCCACACCGGCAGCAGTGCAGACATTTTCAGAAAGATTCTGCACGATTTTTGTAGCCAGAATGTCTTCATCCCAGCTCATATAGTCTGCGGACAGGCAGGAAGAAGCAGCAATTTTTACCAGTTTAGTCGTATACTTCCGGGCAATTTCTTCTGTGCAGAGAATAACTGCTGCGGCACCGTCAGACTGAGGACAGCAGTGCAGTACGGTAATCGGATCGGAAATCATACGGGCATTTTGAATATCTTCATAAGTGATTGCTTTTCGGTAATGGGCATATGGATTCATTACAGCATTTCTGTGATTTTTTATAGAGGCATAAGCAAGATCCTCCAGGGAAATGTCTCTTGTTTCCATAAGCCGCCGGGCATTTATAGCAAAGAGACCGGGCATTGTAATTCCCATAAGGCCATCGATGTCACCTTCTGTAGTAGGAATAACGCCGCCGGCAAGTTTTGACCGAGTAAGGGATTCTACGCCGATAGCGATACCGATGTCTTTATAACCCAGCGCAATATCCCGCCAGAGAAGATGCACGGCAGAACCTCCGGAAGCGCATGCATTTTCCAGATTGTACATTTCAATACCGGCAATTCCTACAAATTTCAGGATATCCTGAACCTGTTGACTGGGACCTTCACAGTGTCCCGCATAGGCAATCTGTATAAGACGCGGATTAAATTCAGGTCCCACATCTTCCAGAGCGCGTTTTACCGCAATTTCTCCCAGACGTGAAGGCGTAAGTTCCGGCTGTTTTTTGAAAACCGTCTGTCCGATTCCCAGAACATATACATTACGCATGTGTGCATCCTCCTTCCTGTACGATCCGGTACTTGGGACCGATCACAATTTGATCTTCTTCTTCCCAGTAAACGGAAAATTCCATTTTTACTTTTGCTCCGATTTGAAAATGCCCTTCATCTTCCATAAATAACGGAGCTGTTACGCGGGCTTCACTTTCCGGGATACTGATATAAGCGATTGGATGAGGAACCGGAAAATGTCCGTAGGGAGGCTGTACCCGGGTGATCGTATAGGAATAGATTTCCCCCTCTTCTTTCAGATCATAGATTTCCTGCTCCTGACTTAAGCAGCTGGTGCAGAAGGAACTGGCAGGATAGGATTTATGACCGCATTTTTTGCAGATGCTTCCGTATAGATGGTAATGACCATTTTCATCTTGTCTGCAGATATCATTTGAAATAAAAACGATTTTTTTCCCCATTTTGAAAAGTTCTCCTTTCGATGTCAGATTTTTGGGATAAAAGTGACAGAAAGGCGTATAGAAAGTTTGCAGGAAAAGGAAGTGTGTCAGTAAGATATTTACTGCCTAAGAAAATTATAGGATGGAAATGAGAAAAAAGAAAATCACAAAAAAACACATTGCTGTGACAAAAAAGAACAGCAATGTGCAGGATGAAAAGCGGTTGCATATATGACGCTGACGCCTGTTAAAATATATCAAATTACTTTTTATGGAATTCCTGGCAGATCATCTCTGCGAGTTTATTCAGCATGTAATTTGCGGGTTCTGTACGCCAGCACATAGTCACATAGTGAGAAGTATTGATTCCTTTGAAAGGCAAGATCTTACATATTCCGGAAAAACGATTGGCAACGCATTCTGGCAGACACGCCCATCCGGTGTTATTAATTACGCTTAAAATAATAGAATTCAAAGAAATCGGTTTTACATGGTGAGGATTTCTGTGTTCGCTGAACAGACTGGAAGGAATGCGCTGTTCCATAAAATGATTGTCTGCATTTGCCAATAAGAGAGGATGTTTCAGTTTGGTGGCATACAGATCCAAAGCATCCATTTTCGATTCCGGGGAATGCAGATTAACGACTGCGCACATACTTTCATGAAAAAGGTTGCATGTTGTGTAGTTATAAGAGGACAGATTCATTTTGTCAGTAATGAATGAATAAGTAATGGCCAGATCCAGATTATGATTGGCCAGCGCGTCTTCAATAGTGTCCAGATCCAGGTCTTCAAACGAAAGAGAAACATCAGGATTTTCAGCCTGAAAACGACTGATTGTGGTGAGAATCTGGGAATGTATGTCGAGAGATGGCAGGGAAATCCGGAGAGAAGTTGCCTGGTTGAAGGAGTTCCATTGCATTGCTGCCTTTAATTCTTCGACGGCATCTAAGACTTTTCTGCAGTGCTGCACAAGAAGCTGTCCCGCTTCGGTGAGCAGCAGCTTATGATTTTCCCTTGTAAAAAGCGCAACTTTAAATTCGTTTTCCAGATCAGATATATTTCTGCTGATAGCAGAATGGGTTACATAAAGTTTGTTTGCAGCCTTGGTCATACTGGAATACTGGGCAACGGTAAGGAAATATTCCAACTGATTTAATGTCATGAACACACCTCCATATTGCAGTAATTTCAAAAACGTTTTTTGCAGATACGCTCCCCTAATTATTAATTATTAAAAATATAACATATCAAATGGAACAATTCAATAAATTTGCACCTTGAGTTTCCGCAGAATTATCCCCACCAGATAAATCTGCCACATTCTGTTATC
>CAKNLF010000103.1 GCA_930989305.1 uncultured Roseburia sp.
CCTGAAATTCGTTTTTCAGATAGACAGGGATCAGACCTGTTTCCCAGTCGTGACAGTGAATCAGATCAGGCTGAAATCCGATCAGCGGCAGCATAGACAGCACCGCTTTGTCAAAGAAACAGAATTTTTCGATATCATAACGGATATCTCCATATGGTGTGAAACAGTTAAAATATTCCTGATTGTCGATAAAGTAATATGTAATTCCGTCCATCTCATACTTCAGGACGCCTACATACTTGTTCTGTACATAGGGACCCGTACTCATATAAAAATGAGTTACATACTGAAACTGATTTCTGTAGTGTTCCGGAATACAGCTGTAATTTGGAATCACCACCCGTACATCCCAGTATCTTTTGTCAAACCATTTTGGCAGGGCTCCGCATACGTCTGCCAATCCTCCGGTCTTGATAAACGGTACACATTCTGATGCGGCAAAAAGAACTTTTTTCATGTTTGTTTCCCCCAACATTAAATATTTTCTATAGCCTGTCTCAAATCTTCTATAATATCATCAGCGCTTTCGATTCCTACGGAAAGACGCATCAGATCCGGCGCGATGCCTGCTTCCCTCAGCTGCTCATCCGTCATCTGACGATGCGTATGGCTGGCAGGATGAAGAATACAGGTCCTTGCGTCAGCCACATGAGTCACAATGGCGATCATCTGGAGATGATCCATCATGGTCACCGCTTCCTGTCTGCCTCCCTTTAATCCGAAGGATATTACTCCGCATGTCCCATTCGGGAGATATTTCTGAGCAAGTTCATAATATTTGCTCTCTTTCAATCCCGGATAATCTACCCATGCCACTTTTTCATGATTCTGCAGGAACTCTGCTACTTTCATAGCATTCTCACAGTGGCGGGGCACACGAAGATGCAGTGTCTCCAGTCCCAGATTCAGCAGAAACGCGTTAATCGGAGACTGCATGGAGCCCAGATCGCGCATCAGCTGACTGGTAGCTTTTGTAATATAAGCTGCTTTTCCGAATTTCTGTGTGTAAATAATTCCGTGATAAGATTCATCCGGCTGTGTAAGTCCCGGGAATTTATCCCTGTTGGCTTCCCAGTCGAAATTTCCGCTGTCTACAATGCAGCCGCCCAGGGTTACTGCATGGCCGTCCATATATTTTGTAGTGGAGTGGGTTACAATATCCGCCCCCCATTCAAAAGGCCGACAGTTGATAGGCGTTGCGAATGTATTGTCAATGATCAGGGGCACATGATGTTTATGAGCCAGATCAGCAAATTTCTCAATGTCAAGTACTACCAGTGTGGGATTGGCAAGTGTTTCCGCCAAAACCGCCTTTGTATTCGGCTGAAAAGCCTTTTCCAGTTCTTCCGCCGGCGCGTCCGGATCCACAAAGGTACACTGAATCCCCTGTTTTTTCATCGTAGTGCCCAGGAGATTGAAAGTTCCGCCATACACGGAATTGGAACAGATCACATGATCTCCCGCTTCACAGATGTTAAATACAGCATAATAATTAGCTGCCTGACCGGAGGAAGTAAGCATAGCGGCTACTCCGCCCTCCAATTCGCAGATCTTTGACGCTACCGTATCGCAGGTAGGATTCTGGAGACGGGAATAAAAATAACCGCTTTCCTCCAGATCAAATAATCTGCCCATTTCCTCGCTGCTGCTGTATTTAAAAGTGGTGCTCTGACAAATAGGAAGCACCCTTGGTTCTCCGTTTTTCGGCTGCCAGCCTGCCTGTACACAGACGGTATCCTGACTCATCTTTTTCATTTCATCCTCCTGTAGCTCATACCCCTGGTATGTATTCTTTATTCTTCCCAGTTATGATATACCTGCTGTACATCATCATCCGCATCCAGAAGATCAAGGATCCGGTTAATGTTGTTAATATCCTGTTCATCGCTTAAGGATACATATGTCTGGGGAATCATAGTCACTTCCGCGCTGGCCATGGGGATCCCCGCGTCTTCCAGCGCCTGCCGCACATCACTGAAGCTGTCCGGATCTGTTATGACCTCAAAGCTGTCCGCCTCTTCGGAAAAGTCTTCCGCACCTGCATCCAGGGCCAGCATCATCAGATCGTCCGCTTCCATTTCGCATTCTTCCCGATCAATAATGATCTGACCTTTTTTATCGAACATATAGGATACACATCCCGGTGTTCCCACATTGCCTTTACCTTTTGTAAAAGCGTTTCGGACATTTGCCGCCGTACGGTTTTTGTTGTCTGTCAGCGCGTCAACGATGATCGCTGTGCCGCTGGGTCCGTATCCTTCATAGGAAACGTATTCGTAGTTTACCGCATTGGCATCGCCTGCGGCTTTCTTGATGCCCCGTTCAATAGTATCGTTAGGCATATTGTTTGATTTTGCTTTTGCGATAACATCACGCAGCTTGCTGTTGTTTGCGGGATCCGGTCCCCCTTCTTTTACTGCCACAGCAATTTCTCTTCCGATGATCGTAAAGATTTTTCCCTTTGCCGCGTCGTTTTTCTCTTTTTTATGTTTAATATTCGCAAACTTTGAATGTCCTGACATAACTTCTCTCCTACCTGTATTTTCTATCTTATTTTATCATTGTTCCGATGTACTGACAAGATTCAGTCTTGCTCCTGATCTTCCCGGGCCGGTTCTTCTTTGGTCACTTTTACTTTTTTGATCACACGGTCTTCCACAAGAAGCACCTCAAAACAATATCCTTTGGCACTGAGCCTGAATGTTTCCCCGTCTGAAGGGATCTTGTCGATCAAAGACACAAGAAATCCGTTCAGCGTATCGTATTCCTCCAGGTCTTCCTCATCTTCAATGGACAGCACTTCCCATACATCCTCAAGGGGCGCCATGCCGCTCATGAGATAACTGCCGTCATTCTGACGCACGATGCTGACTTCTTCCTGATCGTGTTCATCCTGAATATTGCCCATAACTTCTTCGATGATATCTTCCATTGTGACCAGCCCGGATGTCTGTCCGTACTCATCCACCACAATAGCCATATGCACTTTCTGAGCCTGCATTCCCTGAAACAGATTATTGATATTTCTCGATTCCGGAATAAAAGGCACCTCGTGTATCAGGCCTTTCAGTTTCTGGATTGGATAGTCCATTACTTCCTGGTTTAAAATAAAATTCAGTACGTCTTTGATATGTACCACGCCGATGATATTATCTATATTTTCCAGATACACCGGATATCTGGAATAATTCTGCTCACCGATATATTCCAGCATATCCCGAAACAACATATTTCCGTCCAGAGCCGCAATATTTTTCCGGTGCGTCATAATATCATTGGCGTCTTTATCCGCGTATTCAAATATATTGTGAAGCATTTCAGCTTCATTTGTCTGAAGGACGCCCTTTTCATGCCCTTCATTGATCATGGACAGAATTTCTTCTTCCGTCACATTCTCCGGTGTCCCGCTCTTTCGTCTTCTGAAAAAGCCTCTCCATCTTTTTCCTGCCTGCTTAAGCGGAGTCCCGCCGTCATCCATTTTCTATCATGCCCCTTTATCATTTTTTGTTGTAAACATTGAAAAAATATTACCATCCGCCCATGAATTAGTCAAGTTATGTATCCAGATCCAGACTGATACAGAGCGCCCTATTTACTTTATGCAAAATTCCAGCATCCAGATGACAGATCTTATCCTTTAACCGGGATTTATCGATCGTTCTGAGCTGTTCCAGCAAGATGACGGAATCTTTCACCATATCATATTTTTCCGCGCTTAATTCGATATGAGTCGGCAGCTTTGCCTTGTTCATCCTGGATGTGATGGCCGCCACGATCACTGTGGGACTGTGTCTGTTTCCCACATCGTTCTGTATGATCAGCACCGGCCGGACGCCTCCCTGTTCCGAACCGACTACCGGCCTCAGGTCAGCGTAATAAATATCTCCTCTGCGAATAATCATCGTTCACTCTCCGTTTTTCTGGTTTGTTTCCATTATTCCCGATTTTTTCGCATGTATACCAGGCAGAACAAATTTCTGCGGATTTATTCTGTAAAATAGTCCTTATTTCCTACGATTTTTCCTTTATATTCGTAAACTCTTGGAATCCGTTTTCCCAGATCGCAGACAAATTCATAATTAAACCGGCCGGAAAGTTCTCCCAGTTCTTCCATTGTGATGCATTCATCGCCGTCTTCGCCGATCAGAGTTACCAGATCGCCAATCTTTACATCTTCGATTTCTGTAATATTCACCATGAACTGATCCATACACACCCTGCCGCAGATCGGCGCCCGTTTTCCATGGATCAGTACATATCCCTTATTTGACAGGCTCCGGGCATACCCGTCTCCATATCCCACAGGGATCGTGGCGATCACAGAAGGCCGCGTCACTTCATAGGTTCCACCGTAACTGATTATCCTGCCGGGTTCCAGCGTTTTAATGTGCACTACATGGCTTTTTAAAGACAGTACCGGCTTCAGATCCAGCACGGAACGGTCTACTTCATTCGAAGGCCAGAGTCCGTACAGGATAATTCCAGCCCGTACCATATCCATATTGGCTTCCGGCAGATCGATAATGCCGGCGCTGTTTGAAATATGATGGACGGGAATCCGGATTCCACGTTCTTTCAGCATATCCGTCATTTTCTGATATCCTGCAATCTGATGTCTGGTAAAGGCCTTGTCTTTTTCATCCGCCTTGGAAAAATGTGTAAACATTCCTTCCAGTATTATATGCGGCAGCTTTCCGATCTGTGCGATCTCATCTGCGGAAGCCTCGCAGATCTGATATCCGATCCTGCTCATACCTGTATCCAGTTTGATATGTACCGGAACGTCACGTCCAAGCTTTACCGCCGCTTCCGACAGTTCTTCAGCCATTTCCAGCGAAAAAATCGTGGGACGGATATCATGTTCGATCATAAGGGGATACTGATAGGCAAACGTATAGCCCAGCACCAGGATCGGCTTTCTGATTTCATTATTGCGCAGGATCACGGCTTCATCTGCTGTAGCTACCGCGTATCCCCAGATTTCATCCCGGTCCTCCATCAGTTTTGCAAGCTGCACGGCTCCATGCCCGTATGCGTCCATTTTAATGACCGCCGCAACTTTTGTGCCCGGTTTCAGCACCCTCTTTATTTCGTCCAGATTGTGTTCAAATCTGTCCAGATTTATGTTGGCGTACACACGTTTATATTGTTTCATTTTCTGCAAATCCTTCTTTCAATATGATACCCACTGCCTGGGCGATATCAGAGGCGGTCATTCCACGTTTTCCACGTTTTCTTGCCGCTTCATCACCGGCCAGACCGTGAAGATATACCCCCAGAGGAGCTGCCAGGGACAGTTCGCATCCCTGCCCTGCAAGACCGGCCAGAACTCCTGTCAGCACATCTCCGGATCCTCCGGTTGCCATACCGCTGTTACCGCTTCGGTTGATAAAAACGTCTCCTCCTGGAAGGGCGGTAACAGTCCTTGCGTCTTTCAATACGGTGATCGCATGATACTTTTCCGCAAATGCAGATGCTTCTTTTACAGGATCCTCTTTTAATTCCCGGATGCTGCGTCCCGTCAGTCTGGCCATTTCCCCCATATGAGGAGTTACGATCTTTTCTGCTTTCATCTCAGTCAGCCAATCCATATGCTTCCCAATGATATTTAAGGCGTCCGCGTCCAGAATACAGGGCGCCGAAGCGTTGAAAAGTGCAAGCTTTGTAAGGTGCTGAGCAAATTCACCGGTGCCGATGCCCGGTCCCAGCACAATAACGTCCGCCCATGAAAGACAGTCAAGAATTTTTCCATCTTCTTCTCCCGGCTTTTCCTCATAAGTGGTAAGGACTGCCTCCGGGATCAGCGTCTGCATGATCAGACGATTCGATTCATGGGTCAGGATACGCACCAGCCCCCCTCCGGACCGGTACGCGGCTGTTGCGGAAAACACGCCGGCTCCCGCCATATTTCTGCTTCCTCCAATGATCAGGATCTTTCCGAAAGTTCCCTTGTTGCCGTTTTCTGGGCGGGCAGGGATTTTTTCCAGATCTTCCTTTGTAATTCCACGAACCCTGGGCATATTGCCCAGGAATCCGTGTTCATCGATCCCAATATCTCTTACAGCCAGTTCCCCGGTATACTCAGCTCCGGGGTAAAGAATGTGACCGATCTTGGCAAAACCGAAAGTTACTGTCAGATCCGCCCGGAAGGCTCTTCCCAGTATCTGCCCTGTATCAGCGCTGATACCGGAAGCAATATCCACTGCCACTTTATAGCCCTTCATCCGGTTCATACGGTCCAGAATCTCTCCCCAGCGTCCTTCCACTGCTCTGGAAAGTCCTATACCGAAAATACTGTCCACAATAATATCCGTTTCATCTTCCCCGGGCATTTTATCTGTTACAGGAATCTGATATTTTTCCGCAATGTCCAGCTGTACGGCTGTTTCTTCAGACGTCTTTTCCCGGTTCCCGGCAAACACGATTTGCACTTTATATCCTTTCAAAAACAGCAGTCTCGCGATGGCCAGACCGTCTCCGCCGTTATTTCCGCTCCCGCACACTGCCAGACATTTTGCCGGCGTGGGAATTCGTCTCATGATTTCTTCAGAGGCTGCCAGCGCCGCCCGTTCCATCAGCACCAGCGACGGGACGCCGAAATACCCGATCGTTCCGCTGTCGCAGGCTTTCATTTCTCTGCTGTTCAGCAAATATTCCATTTGTTATAGTCCCCCTTTTTCCGCCTTAACTACAGAATAACGCTTTACCCAAAAAAGGCAAAGCGTTTTTATTCTGTCTGACTAATTTTCCGTCTTTTTCCGGTTTCTTCTGCTGACAATGTTGTAGGACAGCTGCATCAGGCTGTCAGACAGATGTACGTTTTCTACAACCACATCAGGAGGAAGCTCCAAGTCCAGATGAGCAAAGTTCCAGATGGCTTTGATCCCCAGTTCCACCAGACGGTTTGCGCATGCCTCCGCTTTTTCTTTCGGCATAGTCAATGCCGCAATATCCACTCGGTGGCACCTTACAAAGTCCTCAAGCTCATCCATCATATGTATTTCAATTCCGCGGACAGATAATCCTGCCAGCGCCGGATTTATATCAAATAATCCGGTGATCACAAATCCCCTTTTTTCAAACTTCACATAATTGGCAAGGGCCTGTCCCAGATTGCCGGCTCCCACCACAATAATATTGTGCTGGCAATCCAATCCCAGTATCTTGCCGATCTCTTCGTACAGGTATTTTACATTATAACCGTATCCCTGTTGCCCAAAACCGCCGAAATTGTTCAGATCCTGCCTGATCTGGGAAGCAGTTACCTTCATTCTGCTGCTTAATTCATTGGACGAAATCCTCTCAACGCCGGCGTCAATTAATTCACCAAGATAGCGATAATAACGCGGCATTCTGCGGATCACTGCCTGCGATATTACTTTCTCCAACTTTCGTTCCTCCCTTTTTTATTTATACATCCTCCGGGCCGCCCTTATTCACGGTCCATGATTGCTCTTATTATAAAATGTTTCCTAATAATTGTCAAATTTTTATCAAACATTTTATCCATGCAGACAGGCTTATTCTGCCAGCGATTCCCACAATTCGTAACAGGCGTCCAATTCTGTCTGAAGAGCTTCCTTCTGCTTTTGCAGTTCTCCCAGCTTTGCGGAATTTGTAGCGTTTTCAGGTAATGCGAAAGCCTCGTCAATCTCCCCGATTTCCTTTTCCAGCCGGTCGATCTTTTCTTCTGTTTTTTTCAGTTCATTTTCCCGCTTCCGGATGCGTGCCTGTTCTTCTTTCTGCTGCTTCCAGTCTGCTTTCCCTGCGGACTCTCCGGATGTCTCTCCCCTGTATTCATCTTCCGTCTGCCCGCTGTCCAGGTACACTTTTTCCAGTTCTTCCCGTTTTTCCATGTAATAATCGTAATTACCAATATAATTGATAATCTTTTTCCCGGTAAGATTCAGGATCCTGGTAGCCGTTTTGTTAATAAAATATCGATCATGGGATACGAAAAACACGGTTCCTTCATACTGGTTCAAAGCAGCTTCCAGGATCTCCTTGGATGTAATGTCCAAATGGTTGGTAGGCTCATCCAAGATCAGGAAATTGGCTTCCGAGAGCATCAGCTTTGCCAGAGATACTCTGCCCCGTTCCCCGCCGCTGAGATCGCTGATCCTTTTGTAGACGTCATCCCCGGTAAACAAAAACGCGGCCAGCAATGTACGGATACGTGTCTCCGTCAGTTTCGGATAGGCATCTGCAATTTCCGAATACACGGTTTTATCCATGTGAAGCACCTGATGCTCCTGGTCATAATAACCCACCTGTACCCGAGCGCCCAGTTTAAATTCCCCATGATCCGGCTGCACCATGTTATTCAGGATCTTTAAGATCGTTGTCTTTCCGGTTCCGTTCTGCCCGATAAGGGCTACCCGTTCTCCCCGCTTTATTTCAAAGCTGATATGGGAAAATAATTCTTCTCCGTCATAGGATTTAGCCAGATCTTTTACTTCCAGCACATCGTTTCCGCTGATGATCTCAGGCGTCAGCGTCAGACGGATCTCAGTATTTTCCTCCACGGGTTTTTCCAGTACTTCCATTTTTTCCAGCTGTTTTTCCCGGCTTTCCGCACGCTTTACGAATTTTTCCCGGTTATAAGATTTCAATTTTTCAATAACAGCTTCCTGATGTTTGATCTCCCTTTGCTGATTCAGATAGGCCTTCAGCTGGGCGTCCCGAAGCTGTTTTTTCTTATTCGCGTAATCAGTGTAATTTCCCTCAAAAACCCTGGAATGATGCTGACTGATCTCAATGACCTTTGTTACAATGCGGTCCAGGAAATATCTGTCATGGGCTACGATCACAACCGCGCCCTTGTAGTTCAGCAGGAAATTTTCCAGCCATGTAATGGACTCAATATCCAGATGGTTGGTAGGCTCATCCAGAAGAATAATATCCGGCTTGGTTACAAGGA
>CAKNLF010000104.1 GCA_930989305.1 uncultured Roseburia sp.
AGCATCATTACCGTCAGGATGATTCCGGCAGTCAGGTCATAGATGCTGACCAGCCGGTAAAAAAAAGGATCGTTCAGCTGATAATACCGGGTCTGGGTATAAGGATAAAAAAGGCCGAAAAGAACTGCGGGCAAAAAAGTCAGACCGCACAGCCAGGGAAACAGACGTGGGTGACGGTCATTGACATGGCAGTAATAATAACCCAGGATCAGGGAAACCGGCATGGCAAAGTAATAGGGGACAGCTGTAAGCAGGGAATAGACGGTGAGCGCCTGCGTTTCTGTAAGTGTATTCGGAAAAGTTTCCATAATATAAGGAAAAGCAGAATGATAAAGGTATTCTTTGAATACGCCCATGCTGAAGCACATTCCCGCAAAAAAACACCAGCGGTTGAGTTTACTTTTGCGGTTGCCCAGATAGATCATAAAAAAAAGAACCCATATGGCAATGGAAAATACAAGAAGTAATTCTTCCGGAAGTCCTTTGGAAAAAAGCGTCATGTTTATCTCCTCCCCGTTTATATGTGTATTATATATTTTTCTCCGAGAGGAGAAAAGAAATTTCCGGCAGATTCCTAAAAAGATTGGGACATGGGAACGGAGGGAATGTTGTATAATAACCATAGCACACAGGATTGTTATATTGAAAATGAAATGGGGAGAATGAAGATGAGAAACAGACAGAAAATATTGACCGTTTTGGCAGCGATTTTATTTGGAACTTTGCCGCTTACCGGATGTCAGGATGCCGGCGCGCCAGAAGATACAAAGATACAGCAGCAGGAGGAAATGCAAGAACCTGCCATATCGGATCAGGAATCAGAGACAGATTCTGTTTTGGAAGATACAGAACCGCTGGAGCCGGATACGGACAACGATCAGGTGCTGTTGGATCCGGCTCTGCGCCAGGAAGAGCAGACAGCTGAGACTGAGCGGGCAGCCGGCTCAGATGACGGCGGATCTATTGACAGCCTCAGAGAATATATATTCCCGGACGGAGAGATACCGGTCTTTTACATTGAAAGAGGCAACTACAGGCAGCAGATACCGGTGCCGGATTATTCGGCATTTGATGCTGACAGTTTGATCGACAGGATGCATATTACGGGAAATGAAGAAAGCTCCGATACAGATCAGGATGGACGGACGGACAAGATCACCTGCATGGGAGAGTCTGCAGGCTGGGCCAGAGTGGACAAAAACGGAGACGGGAAATTTGATTATTTTCTTGTAATAGAAAGCAACTATAATTCAACGGTGGACTTTCAGATGGAATGGACGGATTGTGATGGAAACGGAACGGTAGATGAGATCAGGATCCAGGCTGCTGACAGGGAGGATCTGGCCAGAAACCGGTTCAGCGCTCAGTACATTTATGCGGATTATCAGGTCCTGGATTATGACACAGGAAGAGTGGATTATACCAATCAGGGCAGAGTGCAGCTGATTCAGATGGTAACTTTGCCCTATGAAAGTCCCTTTGACGAACAGCAGTTTTTCAGAGATTACAATGGCGATGGTTATGTGGATATGATGCAGAGCCGCAGATATTATGATACGGATAATGACGGAGTAAAAGAAAGTATGAAAATATCCAGTGACAGGGATATGGACGGAGTCTTTGAAGACGAGTACGCATATGACGGTACGATCTTTGACGACAGTCTGATCTACGATTATTAAAGCGTTTGTGAGGAATGGAGATACATGAGACAGGAAGGGATAGATGTTTATCTTGTAGAAGATGATAAAGATTTTGTGTTTCTGGTAGAAAAAACTCTGGAAAAAGAACCGGATCTGCAGTTTGCGGGAAGCTGTTCCGGGGCAGACAGGGCTATGGCGGAAGTGATAAAATATCAGCCGCACATAGTATTGGTGGATTTGTGTCTGGGCGGAAAATTTTTGGATGGGATTGAACTGGCCAGAAAGATACGCATTCAGACTGACGCCAAGGTAATGATCCTGACAGCCTATGAAGATATCAGTACGATAAAAAGCGCCTGCATCCGCAGTTTTGCGTCGGATTATCTGTTTAAGCGGAATTTCACTATGCTGACAGAACGCATCCGGGCCTGCGCCAGAGGGGTAACATCAAATGAAATGCTGATCTTTTCCCTGATCCTCAGTCAGCTGACGCCTTCTGAACAGTCACAGTTTTATAAAATTCTGGGAGCGGATGTGGATCTTCTGTCTTCGCCAAAGACTCAGGCCAATCAAAAAAGTCAGCTGTTAAAAAAGCTGAATCTTTCTGACAGCAGAGAAATCTGCCATTTATTTAAAAATATTCCTCTGGATCAGCTATAAACTGATCCGGAGTATCTTTGCGGCAGGGAAAGGCTGCAGAACAAAGCCCCTGCTGCATCTAAACCGTTTTACAAATTTCGGATTTTCTGTTAAACTACCTTACAGTTGATTTTTACATAGGAGAAACCTGGCCGCTGCCGTGGCAATTTGAGAGAAGCAGGCGGCAGGGCAGGTTGGAAACAAGCGTATCGAAGGGTACGCTTTATTACTGCTGACAGAAAGGGAAAGACATGGCAAAGAAAACAGCTTATGATGCCGGAAGTATTTCCGTGCTGGAAGGTTTGGAGGCAGTCCGGAAACGTCCCGGTATGTATATCGGCAGCGTTTCCAGAAAAGGACTGAATCATCTGATCTATGAGATCGTGGACAATTCGGTGGATGAACATCTGGCGGGAGCGTGCGATACCATACATGTGACTTTGGAAAAGGACGGATCCTGTACGGTGGAGGACAACGGCCGGGGAATCCCGGTGGGTATGCATGAAAAAGGCATGCCTGCGGCCAGACTGGTGTTTACGACCCTGCACGCAGGGGGAAAGTTTGACGATTCCGCCTACAAGACAAGCGGAGGCCTCCACGGAGTAGGTTCTTCGGTGGTAAACGCGCTTTCTACCTATATGGATGTGCAGATAAGCAGAGAGGGTAGCATCCACCACGACCGGTACGAGCGGGGCGTTCCTGCGCTGGAATTGGAAAACGGCCTGCTCCCGGTGATCGGAAAAACGAAAAAGACCGGGACAAAGATCAATTTTCTGCCGGATCCGGAAATCTTTGAAAGAACGGATTTTAAAGGAGAGGAAGTAAAAAGCAGGCTTCACGAGACCGCTTATCTGAATCCGGCCCTGACGATCATTTATGATGATCTGCGCAGAGAGGAGCCTGAGCATATTGTTTTTCATGAAGAAGAGGGGATTGTGGGATTTGTAAAAGATCTGAATAAAAAAGCCCAGGTGCTTCATGATGTGATCTATATTAAAGGAGAAAGCGAAGGCATTACCGTGGAAGCGGCCTTTCAGTATACGAATGAATTTCACGAAAATATCCTTGGATTTTGCAACAATATTTACAATGCAGAGGGCGGTACCCATATTACCGGATTCAAGACAGTATTTACTACAGTGATCAATCAGTATGCAAGAGAGCTGGGAATACTGAAGGAGAAAGATTCCAACTTTACCGGCGCGGATGTGAGAAACGGAATGACCGCGGTGGTGTCGATCAAACATCCGGCCCCCAGGTTTGAAGGGCAGACAAAAACAAAGCTGGACAACCAGGATGCTTCCAGAGTAACCGGAAAAGTTGTGGGAGAAGAGATCCAGCTGTATTTTGATAAAAATCTGGATACCCTTAAAGCTGTAATCTCCTGTGCGGAAAAGGCGGCCAAGATTCGAAAAACCGAAGAAAAAGCAAAAACCAATATGCTTACAAAGCAGAAATTTTCTTTTGATTCCAACGGGAAACTTGCCAACTGCGAGAGCCGTGATCCGTCAAAATGCGAGATTTTTATTGTGGAAGGAGATTCCGCGGGAGGTTCCGCAAAGACTGCCCGGGACAGAAGTTTTCAGGCGATCCTTCCCATCCGGGGAAAGATTTTGAATGTGGAAAAGGCAAGTATTGACAAAGTGCTTGCCAATGCGGAAATTAAGACAATGATCAACGCTTTCGGATGCGGATTTTCTGAAGGATACGGCAATGATTTTGATATTTCCAAACTGCGTTATGACAAGATTGTGATCATGGCGGACGCGGATGTGGACGGAGCCCATATATCTACGCTGCTCCTTACGCTGTTTTACCGGTTTATGCCGGAGCTGATCTTTGAGGGACATATTTATGTGGCAATGCCGCCCCTGTACAAGGTCATCCCCGCAAGAGGACAGGAGGAATACCTGTATGATGACGCGGCTTTGGAGCGTTACCGGAAAACACATAAAGGCAGTTTTACCCTCCAGCGGTATAAAGGTCTGGGCGAAATGTCGGCCCAGCAGCTTTGGGAGACAACGCTGGATCCGGCCACAAGGAAACTGAAACGGATCGAAATCGAAGACGGACGCATGGCATCGGATATTACGGAAATGCTCATGGGGACAGACGTGCCTCCGAGAAGAGCCTTTATCTATGAACATGCCAATGACGCGGAATTGGATATTTAAAGACAGGGAGAGTAACAGATGGAAAATCAGGAGCAGATTATCAGGACGGATTATGCCGAGCTGATGCAGAAATCTTATATTGATTACGCCATGAGCGTGATCGTGTCCCGTGCCCTTCCGGATGTAAGGGACGGGCTGAAGCCGGTGCAGAGGCGGACTCTGTACGATATGCATGAGCTGGGAATACGATATGACAGGCCGTACCGAAAATGCGCCAGGATCGTGGGGGATACCATGGGTAAATATCATCCCCATGGAGACAGTTCCATATACGGAGCGCTGGTGGTGCTGGCCCAGGAGTTTAAAAACGGCATGACGCTGGTGGACGGACACGGAAACTTCGGATCCATTGAAGGGGACGGGGCTGCGGCCATGCGTTATACGGAAGCCCGTCTCCAGAAGATCACCCAGGAAGTGTACCTGGCGGATCTGGACAAAAACGTAGTGGATTTTATCCCGAATTTTGACGCCACGGAAAAAGAGCCCTCCGTGCTGCCTGTGCGGGTGCCCAATATCCTGGTCAACGGAGCGGAAGGAATCGCGGTAGGTATGGCTACGAGTATCCCGCCCCATAACTTCGGGGAAGTGATCGACGGGGTGATCGCCTATATGAAAAATCCGGATATCACTACAAAGGAAATGCTGGAGATCATCCAGGGACCGGATTTTCCCACCGGAGGGATCGTTGTGAACAAAGATGATCTGGAACAGATCTATGAAACCGGAAACGGAAGGATCAAGATCCGGGGTAAAGTGGAGATCGAAAAGGCAAAAGGGGGCAGAGAACGTCTTGTAATAACGGAAATCCCCTATACAATGGTGGGAGCCAATATCGGCAAATTCCTCAATGATGTATATGCCCTTGTGGAAACCAAAAAGACAACAGATATTACGGATATTTCCAATCAGTCCTCAAAAGAGGGGATCCGGATCGTGCTGGAACTGAAAAAGGGAGCGGACGCCGGGAATCTGTGCAATATGCTTTATAAAAAAACAAGGCTGGAAGATACTTTCGGCGTTAATATGCTGGCGGTATCCAAAGGTAAGCCGGAAACCATGGGGCTGGTAGAGATCATCCGCCAGAATGTGAATTTCCAGTATGAGCTTGCTACCCGCAAATACAGGACCTTACTGGAAAAAGCGCTGGAAAAACGTGAGGTACAGGAAGGACTGATCAAGGCCTGTGATGTGATCGACCTTATTATAGAAATCCTTCGGGGAAGCAAGAATATCAAGCAGGCGAAAAACTGTCTCATAACCGGTGAAACAAAAGATATCCGGTTTAAGACAAAAGCCTCAGAAAAGGCCGCTTCACTGCTTCGTTTTACTGAGCGTCAGGCAACAGCGATTCTGGAAATGCGTCTGTATAAATTGATCGGACTGGAAATTGAAGCGCTGATGAAAGAACATGAAGAAACGGTGAAGGCCATTTCTTTTTATGAAGATGTGCTGGGAAGCCGCGCTTCCATGGCCAGAGTGATCATAAAAGAGCTGAAGGCATTCCGCAAAGAATATGCGAAACCGAGAAAAACTCTGGTAGAAAACGCTGCGGAAGCAGTTTACGAAGAAAAGAAGATCGAAGAAATGCCGGTAGTGGTGCTTATGGACCGGTTCGGCTATGTGAAGACGGTGGATGAAGCTGTTTACGAACGTAATAAAGAGGCGGCGGACAGTGAAAACCGGCATGTGATCTTTTGCATGAACACGGATAAGATCTGTATATTTACCAACACCGGGCAGATGCATCTGGTAAAAGTGCTGGATATGCCTTATGGAAAATTCCGGGACAAAGGGGTGCCGATCGATAACCTGAGCAATTATTCCAGCAGTGAAGAGGATATTGTGTTTATAGGGGGCCTGGGAAATATAAAAGAGAAAAAACTGTTGTTTGTTACTAAAAACGCTATGATAAAACTGGTGGAAGGCGGGGAATTTGATGTATCCAAGCGGACCACCGCGGCCACAAAGCTGGGAGAGGGAGACAGCCTGCTGTCTGTATCTCCGGTGGAAGAGACGGATACAATGGTGATGCAGTCGGAGAAAAATATGTTCCTGCGGATCGCCGTTTCCGAAATCCCCCAGAAAAAGAAGGCGGCTCTGGGCGTCAGAGGAATGAAGCTGGCGGCAAAGGACACACTGACAGATGTGTTTGTAATCGGTGAAAACGAAGAAAAGATCGTGAAAATCAAGGACAAGGATATTTACCTGAACCGGCTGCATGTGGGAAGCCGGGACACAAAGGGCGTGAAGAAGTAGCTATATGTCTGCGCCATATATCCTTCCAAATTTCAAAGCCAGTCTGAGAGCCAGCTCTCGCCTGGCTTTTCATTTTGTCAGCCTGCCGATAGTGAAAGCCATGCAGGAAGCTCGAAAACCAGAGGTTTTCTCGCTATATGTCTGCGCCATATATCCTTCCAAAATCTCAAATCCAATCTGGTAAGCAAGCTTACCGCTTGGCTTTTGGATTTTGTCAGCCTGCCTGGCTTTGGTTAATAAAATATCAATCCTTGACATGGTTTGAGGCGTTATGCTATGATAACAGGCAGACGTTCCATGGCACTGCCATGGATGTGTTGTTTAGTCGTAAGAAGGGAGAATAGAAAATGACAACGTTAGTTTGGATTATTCCAATCATCGGCATCATTGCTTTGCTTGTTGCCGCTGGATTAGCTGCTAATGTTAAGAAGCAGTCTGAAGGTACAGACAAGATGAAAGAGATTGCTGCAGCTATCCATGAAGGTGCTCAGGCATTTTTAATGTCAGAGTATAAGATATTGATTATCTTTATTGTAGTAGTATTCTTGGTAGTAGGTTTCTTTATCGGATGGCCTACAGCAGTATGTTTCCTGATCGGAGCAGCCTTCTCCACAATTTCAGGTTACTGCGGTATGAATGTTGCTACAAAGGCAAATGTAAGAACCGCAAACGCGGCCAGAGAAGTAGGTATGAAAAAAGCTCTGCCTATCGCGTTCCGCGGCGGCGCCGTTATGGGACTTGCAGTAGTTGGTCTCGGTCTTTTCGGCGCAAGTATCATTTATTTTGTTACTAAAAATGATTCCATTCTGTTCGGATTCAGCCTTGGAGCTTCCTCCATCGCTCTGTTTGCCCGTGTAGGCGGCGGTATCTATACAAAAGCTGCTGACGTGGGAGCGGACCTGGTTGGTAAAGTTGAGGCTGGTATTCCGGAGGATGATCCACGTAACCCGGCTGTTATCGCTGATAACGTTGGTGATAACGTAGGAGACGTTGCAGGTATGGGAGCCGACCTGTTTGAATCTTATGTAGGTTCTATCGTATCTGCCATCACACTGGGACTGATTGCTTATAACACAACCGATTACTCCATTGCCGGAGCTCTTTATCCTCTGGTTCTTTCCGCAGTGGGCGTAGTTGCGTCTATCATCGGTGTATTCTTCGTTCGGGGAAAAGAAGGTTCAGATCCTCATAAGTCTCTGAAACTGGGTACTAATATTGCGAACATTATTACTGTTGTATTCGCGATCATCTTCAGTAAAGTGATCCTGGGAACATTTATGCCATGCGGAGCTATCATCGCAGGTTTGATCGTAGGTATTCTGATCGGTTCTATCACAGAGTACTATACATCTGACAAATACAGACCTGTGCATAAGATTGCCGAGCAGTCTGAAACAGGACCTGCGACGAACATCATCAGCGGTCTTGCCACAGGTATGCATTCTGTAACATTCCCGATCGTCCTGATCGCGGTAGGTATTTTTGTTTCTTATCAGTTCGCTGGTATTTACGGTATCGCTCTTGCGGCAGTAGGTATGCTGGCTACAACAGGAAGCACAGTTGCAGTTGATACTTACGGTCCTATTGCCGACAACGCAGGCGGTATTGCGGAAATGTCCGGACTGGATGACAGCGTTCGTGAGATCACAGACTCTCTGGATTCTGTAGGAAATACTACAGCAGCTATCGGTAAAGGTTTTGCTATCGGTTCTGCTGCTCTGACAGCTCTTTCTCTGTTTGTTTCCTATTCAGAAGCAGTAGATCTGAGTGTGATCAGTCTGCTGGAGCCGAGAGTTATCATCGGTCTGTTTATCGGCGCTATGCTGCCGTTCCTGTTCTCTGCTATCACAATGGAAGCAGTATCCAAAGCAGCTTACAAGATGATCGAAGAAGTCCGCAGACAGTTCCGTGCAGATAAAGGTATTCTGGAAGGCACAAGCAAACCGGATTACAAATCCTGCGTAGGCATTTCTACACAGGCTGCATTGAAACAGATGCTTCTGCCTGGTATCATTGCCATTGTTGTTCCGATCATTGTAGGTATCGTATTAGGATCCGGCGCTCTTGGCGGTCTGATCGCAGGTGCTCTTGTAACAGGTGTTATGATGGCTAT
>CAKNLF010000105.1 GCA_930989305.1 uncultured Roseburia sp.
GCAGTAATTGTCTTTGTTATACATGCAGCTTGAAACTGTACAATCTAACTGTGTCATGATATATTCTCCTTTCCTGTTGCGCATACTGTTTTTGCAACAAACATAGTATGGGTCAAAATCTTCGGATTATACATCTGGCACAAAACAAAAAAAGAAAGAAACCTCTCCCTGTCTTCAGTTTGGGAAATGTTTCTTTCTTTTTTCATTTTATACCAGATTCAGGCATCCGCCTTTTTATTCCTGCACTTCAATTTTACGGATCTCTTTTGTACGGATCTCCTTGCAGATATCATCGATGAAAGTATCCAGAGGCTTCTGTCCCTCGTCGCCTTTGTATCTGCTCCTTACGGAAACAGTGCCTTCTTCCTCTTCTTTCTGACCTACGATCAGCATGTAAGGAACTTTGGCAAGTCTTGCTTCCCGGATCTTAAATCCGATCTTTTCAGAACGGTTGTCCACTGTTACATCCACATCGTTTCTTGCAAGTTCTTTTCTGACTTTTTCCGCGTAATCTGCATATTTCTCGGAAATAGGAAGCACACGCACCTGTTCCGGGCAAAGCCATGTAGGGAACAGGCCCGCGTATTTTTCGATCAGCCATGCAAGGGTACGCTCGTAGCATCCGATGGATGTTCTGTGGATAATATACGGTCTGATCTTGTCGCCGTTCTGATCGATATAATACATGTCAAAGTTCTCCGCAATAGCGCAGTCCAGCTGAATAGTGATCATGGTATCTTCTTTGCCATATACATTTTTTGCCTGAATATCGATCTTCGGTCCGTAGAAAGCTGCTTCACCCTCCGCCTCAACAAACGGAAGGCCGTTTTCTTTCAGCACTTCACGGATGGTATTCTGAGTAGACTCCCAGTATTCTTCGTCCCCCAGATATTTTTCTTTATTATTCGGATCCCATTTTGACAGCCGGTATGTGACGTCATCCTGCAGTCCCAGTGTGGACAGACAGTAATTTGCCAGATCCAGACAGCCTTTCAGCTCCTCTTCCGCCTGATCCGGCCGTACTACCAGATGGCCTTCAGAGATCGTAAACTGTCTTACTCTTGTAAGTCCGTGCATTTCGCCGGAGTCTTCGTTACGGAACAGCGTAGATGTTTCGCCCATACGATAGGGAAGATCCCGATAAGATCTCTGAGCGTTTTTATATGCGTAATACTGGAATGGGCATGTCATAGGACGAAGGGCAAATACTTCTTTATCTTTTTCCTCGTCTCCCAGAACAAACATTCCGTCTTTATAATGATCCCAGTGTCCTGAAATCTTATACAGATCACTTTTTGCCATGAAAGGAGTCTTTGTACGCACATAGCCCCACTCCTTGTCTTCCAGATCCTCGATCCACCGCTGGAGCTTCATAACCATTTTCACGCCCTTTGGCAGCAGGATCGGAAGTCCCTGTCCAATCACGTCCACAGTAGTGAACAGTTCCATTTCACGGCCCAGTTTGTTGTGATCCCGTTTTTTAATATCTTCCAGATGCTCCAGATAGGCTTTCAATTCGTCCTTTTTGCTGAAAGCTGTAGCGTAAATTCTCTGCAGCTGTTCTCTGTGCTCGTCTCCTCTCCAATATGCCATGGAAGAAGAAAGGAGCTTAAATGCCTTGATCCCTTTGGTATTCATCAGATGAGGGCCGGCGCACAGATCCACAAAGTCGCCCTGCTCATAGAAAGAAATCTCAGCGTCTTCCGGAAGATCTTCGATCAGCTCTACTTTAAAAGGTTCGTTTCTGTCTTTCATAAACTGGATCGCTTCATTCCTCGGAAGTGTAAAACGCTTTAATTCTTTTCCTTCCTTGATGATCTTTTTCATTTCTTTTTCTATGTTATCAAGATCTTCTCTTGAAAAAGGCTCGCACTGGAAATCATAATAAAAACCGTTTTCAATGGAAGGTCCGATCGCCAGCTTCGCATCTGGATATAATCGTTTTACTGCTTCTGCCATTACATGAGATGCTGTATGACGTACAGTAGAAAGCCCGTCTTTATCGTTTGCGGTGAGGATGTTCAGGGTGCAGTCCTCTGTGATCTGTGTCCGCAGATCTACGACTTTTCCGTCCACTTCTCCCGCGCAGGCCGCTCTTCCCAGCCCTTCGCTGATGTCACAGGCAATTTCATATACTGTCTTTGCTCCACTGTATTCCTTAATAGAACCGTCTTTTAATGTTACTTTCATACTCTGTAATGCCTCTCCTTCTTATCTGCCGCAGCAGTGTTTATATTTTTTGCCGCTTCCGCACGGGCACGGATCGTTACGTCCTACTTTTTTCCCTTTGCGGACTGTACCGGCATTTTTCTGTTCTCTGTATAACTGTTTCCGTTTTTCTTCTGTAAAAATATCGTTCCACTGAGGAAGCTCATACAGCCAGTCCGCTTTTGCGTCAACCATATTTTTATAAAGTTTTTCTTTATCAAAAGCCAAACTTACCACTGTGTCTTCTTCCATTGTATCTATAGGATTAGGCGTGATCAGGCTGTCGTTGATTCCGTCAAGGAAACCTACCATTGCCATAAGTTCCAGATCAAATCTTTCCGCAAGCTCTTTTACCGTGCCTTCCACCACTTCATCCGGATTGGAGAGCAGTTTTTCATAGACGCCTTTTTCCAAAGCGAAATATCTGGTCCAGAATTTCTGAAGTTCGCCCCGGTCTGCCTTTTCATTGTAGGCTATTGCCTGCCACTGTTCTAATAATGCCATGTCTATACCACCTTTGATTTTTTTCGTAATGTTTTTGCGATGACGTATATTATAACTTATTTTATTTTTTTTTTCAATCACTGAATAAAAACAGATACAGCGGCAATACTGATAACAGGCCGGCGGGACCCCCATCTTACTGCCGGCCCACCGGATACACCGGTACCAAAGACAAGTTTTTTAACTTATCCTCCCCTTATAAAACCATCGGTCCCGAAGGGCCGGTGGTTTTTATGTTTCTTGACATCTTTCCCAAAATAGGTCACAATGGTGACATTACAGGAAAGGAGCCGACAGACTCAGGTATGAAAAGATTAAAACAGATCACAGCTCTGATCGGGGTGATCCTTCTGATCGGACTGTACGCATCCACCCTTATACTCGCCGTAATCGGGAACGAAACTTCTCTGCAGCTTTTGCGGGCGGCCATTGTATGCACCGTTATTGTTCCTGTACTGCTCTGGGCTTATTCTTTTATTTACAGACTTTTGAAAAATCATTTTTCCGACAATGAGGATCATTCCCCCGGGAATGATTCCGGCAATTCATAAATGATCAAAAAAACAGTGCCGAACTTCTCCGGCACTGTTTTTTTGTGATTGGCCCAGGTCAGTCCTGAGTGTCACTGCTGTCTGTTTCCGCCGCTTTCAGCGTATCCACGCCGGAAGAAAGCGTATCTGTTACAAGAGAACTGTCCACCAGATATACGTTGTCATCCCCGGATTTCTCCATATAATAGCCCCCTGCTATGGTATTTTCCGCTCCAAACAGCAGCTCTATACTGCTGCCGTCGTCAAGGGTGATGACCGCCTCCTGGCTCGGACTGTCAAATCCGTATTCCGACAAATCCTCCGGGTTTGTGATCTGGTTCGTAGTGGTAATATCCCCCAGAGTATTCAAAAGGGTGTCCACCGCGTCTTCATCCAGATCTGTTTCCGGGTCGTTCAGGCAGACCCACTGGTCTTCCTGTTTTTCAAATTTCAGTTCTTCTTTGTTATACAGATAGGAAAATGACGTTACATCATCTCCGTCAAAATCTGTCACCTGTACATTCTGCTCCTCTTCTTCCTGCTGCTGCCGCCGGGCGGACCGGTCATTCAGATAATTCAGCAGCAGATACACCGCGATCAATGCGGCAAATACGATTACGAGAATGATTATGCCTTTTTTCCTCATAATTATTTCTTTCTCCTTCTTGCCCATACAAAAATTCCAATGGCCACTAACGCAACCGGTATTACGATCACGAGCAGTACCGAGCATGCCACAGCCGCATTCCGGTTTACAGTCAGATTGCCCACTGTATAGGATTTTACCGGTATGGATATTCCGCCTGATTCTTCGCTCTGGAAGGTTCCGGTGATATTGCTGAACAGTTTCAGATTGTTTCCGGAAACCATGGAATCCATATCACTGGTAAATACATATGGACTTGAAATCACAGTAACTTCCGCTCCCGTTTCATTGTCTGAAACGCTGGCTGCCAATGTATACTGTCCCTGGGGGTCTCCCTCTTCTTTCTCGTATGTTCGGATCTCCTGGACATTTTCCTTAATATAAGCGGAATCCGATGTATTCAGCAGCGGCGTCCATTCCAATTTGTCCTCATGCTTTTTCGTATTAGTCAGAGCCTGGCCGTCCGGGAAGAAAATATATCCGTCTATAGACGATGTGGCGTCCGCAGACTGAATATCCGGCAGCAGATAAAAGGGATACTGATAATAATGCTGACCGCTGCCTTCCATAACAACGCCCGGCTCCACCTGGATATCATAGGCCGCCAGGACAGAGTCAAAGTTGCTCATATCACTTTGGGCCGCGTAGTTTGTCGTGATCAGCGCTTTTCCGCCGGAAGCCAGATAGTCCGTTACTTTCTGGGCATCATCTTTTGAAAAATCAGAAGAAGGACCGTTGATAATAATTCCCGCGGTATCTTCGGATATTTTGTCACATTCCAACAGGTTCAGCTCCTGTACTTCCACATTCTGTTTTTCCAGAGCATCCTGGAAGGAACTGTCCAGAGAAGCTTCCCCGTGTCCGGTGATCACATAGACCTTTGGCATCTCGTCATTGATCACATACTGGATCGCACTGGTCAGCTGTCCTTCCCCGTCGTATCCGGAAGTATTGTAGGAATAAGTTTCGTAGTCCATGGAGGATTCGTAAATACTGTTGTAATCAATCACTTTGGATCGGTCGCCGTTTACTACGATCATACTGTTCTGTGTGGGCTCCGTATCTGTATAGGTACTGTAAAACTGAGGCGATACTACAGGATCCACATACTCTACTTTGATATGTGAAGAAGCGGCCTCGTACTGTTTCAGAGTCTGATCCAGAGTGGTATCTTTTCCCGACTCCCCGGACAATACATAGATTGTCACATCCTCATCCAGATCTTTCAGGAAATCCTTTGTATCATCTGTAAGCGAGTAAATATTATTGTATGTAACATCCAGATTGGAAATGCTTGCGGGAAGCTGAGCCGCCACCAGATTTACCCCGACAGTCACGGCGATTCCCAGAATAATAAAAGTGGAACTGAACACTCCTGCTTTCAGCTTCTTTACAGAGGCGCTCCATCTGTATTTCTGGAGCACCTGACAGGTAAGAAAAATAAACAGGGCCGAACCGCTCAGGAAATAGATCAGTCCTTTTATATCAAATACTCCCGCAAAGAAATTATCTACATAGGCGGTAGTGGACAGACAATTCAGCACTTTGGTCAACAGATTTCCTTCTGAAGAGATCAGTCCGCAGATGCTGTCCATCATATAGCCTAAAAATAAAAAGGCAAAAGTCAGGATTGCCGAAATCACCTGGTTTTCCGTAAGGGAAGACACAAACAGTCCCACTGCTATAGATAAAACCCCGAACAGCCATGTGCCCAGGATCGCCACATAACTTTCCGCCATGGGGACGGTTCCAAACACCGACAAAAACAGCGGACACAGGCAGACAACGCCCATTACGACCGAAAAGATCGTTACCATGGATAAAAACTTGCTTATTACGATTTTTACAACTGACACAGGGGATGTAAAAAGCATTTGGTCTGTTTTCTGCCTTCTGTCTTCTGCCAGTATACGCATTGTGAGCACAGGCACAAGAATCAGGAAAATAAAGGTAACGCTGGATAAAGGATATGCCACATAGGGATATCCGTAGCTGAGATTATAAACATAAAAATACAGATTAAACAAAAACAGAAAGGCTCCAATAAAAATCCATCCTGTGACATTTGTAAAATACGCTCTTACTTCTCTTTTCCATATGGCTAACATGATTCTGATCCCTCCTTTTCTCCGGTAACCTCAAGAAATATATCTTCCAGAGAACGGTTCACCGGTTCCATCTGAAGGATCGGCATATTTTCCTCTGCGCAGATATAAAAAATCTCTTCTCTGACATCGGTTCCTTTTTTAGCCAGTACGGTTACATTTACATTCCGGGTATCTCCTGCCTCTTCTACCCGGCAGGCGGATACTCCCTGGATTTTTTCCAGTTTCATAGCATCCTGGCTGCAGGCTTTCAGCAGCAGCTTGTATTCCGACACGCCGCTCATCTGCCCTTCCAGATTCTCCACAGTGTCCGCAGCCACCAGTTTCCCTTTTGAAATAATGAAGACATAATCGCATACCGCGCTGACCTCGGACAATATATGAGAACTTAAGATCACCGTATGCTTTTTGGACAAGGACTTCATCAGATCACGGATCTCTATGATCTGCTTGGGATCCAGTCCTACGGTAGGCTCATCCAGGATAATGATCTCAGGGAATCCCAGCACCGCCTGGGCCAGCCCCACACGCTGCTTATAGCCTTTGGAGAGATTTTTGATCAGACGCTTTTTCACATCTGTGATCTTTGTCAGCTCCATGGCCTGCCGGATCTCCACTTCCCGCATCCTTTTATCGATCTGTTTCAGTTCTGCCGCGAATTTCATATATTCTTCCACAGTCATATCCGGATAAAGAGGCGGTATTTCCGGAAGATAACCAATGCATTTTTTCGCCTGCTCCGGTTCTTTATTGATATCATGCCCGTTAATGGCCACCTCCCCTGACGTAGCGCCTATATAACCTGTAATGATATTCATGGTAGTAGATTTGCCCGCGCCGTTAGGTCCCAGGAAACCGTAAATATGTCCCGGTTCCAGCGTCAGATTCAGGTCATTGACTGCCAGATTGTTTCCGTATCGTTTCATTAGATGATGGATTTCTATCAAAACATTTCTCCTCCTGCTGATACAAAATTTTTCCATATAAGCATATGCTTCAAATGTGAAACTAGTCTGTAAAAAATGTGAAACAATTCCGACTATTTTGTGATGACTTTGTGAAGCGCAAAAAAGAGCAGGCTTTGGGGCACCCTCCGTAAGGAAGGTGCCCCAAGGTCGCTCTTGTAATTGAATTAAATATTGATTGTTTTGGACGGTGCAGCCATTGGTTACGCCGTCTTTGCTTTGTTTATCTTCCGTTTGGCAAGGTGTTCCTGAAAGGCTTCTTCCATTTCTTCAGGGGTAAGCCCTCGTATCACACCAACGCCGTTGTAATAGATGTCCATTAGCTGATAACGCTTTCCGTCAAGGTATCTCCGTTCGTGTATCACAATCTTTTCAATGAATTCGTGTACCAGTTCGGGAGTAAGCTTGGTTGGCTGCGTAATCTGTTTTACCTTGTCAATAAAACGCTGTAAGCCTTCAGACTTGTCCGTTTCGGTTTCAAGGTACGCCTGCATATCGGGTATTGCTTCTTTGAGATTTTTCTGTTCTTCCTCATACGCCATTGACATTGTGGCAAAGCGTTCATCGGAAAGTTTGCCCATTGCATTGTCCTCGTAAATCTTCTGAATCAGCAAATCAATATCCTTGATACGCTTCTCGGCTTTGGTAAGTTCTCTGCGTTTTTCGGAAAGTTCCTTTTGCTTTTCCTCTCCGTAGCATTTCATCTGCTGTTTGGCGAACTCTTTCTCATAAGCCTGAACATAACGAAATACTCGCCGCATATTCTCAAGAACATTTTCCTCAACCACTTTTTCTCGGATATAGTGTGCAGAACACACTTCGGAATTTTTACGATAGGAAGAGCAGAAGAAATAGGCTTGTTCCCGCTTGTAATTGTTTGTTACGCTGTAATACAGCTTTTCTCCACAATCGGCACAGTAGAGAAGTCCCGAAAACATACTGACAATTCCGCTTTTGGTAGGTCTGCGGCGGTGCTGTCTGAGTTCCTGCACAAGCTCAAAGGTTTCACGGTCGATAATGGCAGGGTGCGTATTCGGGAAGATCTGCCATTCCTCCTGCGGTCTTTCAATCTTCTTTTTATTCTTGAAAGACTTTGTTGTGCTTCGGAAGTTTACCGTATCGCCACAATACTCCTGTTTGGAAAGAATATTCGCAACCGTATCCGAACACCAGTTGAATTGTCTTGCAGGCGGATTACCGCAGTTTCTTCCGATACTGTTCCAATACTCCGTAGGCGTCATAACCTTGTCAGTTTTCAGCTTCTTGGCTATCTGCGTCGGTCCTAAGCCTGAAACGCACAGCTCAAAGATTTGCCTGACAATCTTTGCGGCAGGCTCGTCTATCAGCCATTCCTTTGGGTTTTCGGGATTTTTCATATACCCGAAAGGCGGATTGGTGGTAAGCGGTATGCCTGCCATTCCCTTGTTCTTGCAAACATTGCGTACCTTTTGGCTTGTGTTCTTTGCGTGCCATTCGTTGAATAAGTCTTGCATAGGAACAATGTCGCTTAGTCCTTTTGCGGTATCAATATTATCCATAATGGCGATATATCGAATACCCAATCGGTCAAATTCTTCTTCCAAAAGCTGACCGACAATCAAGCGGTTTCGTCCCAATCTCGAATGGTCTTTGACGATAAGATTAGCAATCAATCCTTGTTCCGCAAGCTCCATAATCTCCGTGAAGGCCGGTCTTGTGAAAGTTACACCCGACCAACCGTCGTCAATAAATACACGAGTATTTTTGAATCCGTTCTCCTTTGCGTACTTTTCAAGGATAGACTGCTGAGACGAGATTTGTCAAGGTATGTTTTTGCAAAGGAGTGTGCAATTCGCATTG
>CAKNLF010000106.1 GCA_930989305.1 uncultured Roseburia sp.
GGCGGCGCATGGGACAACGCAAAGAAATATATTGAAGGCGGCAAACATGGCGGAAAAGGAAGCGAACCTCATAAAGCAGCAGTTGTTGGTGATACAGTAGGTGACCCGTTTAAAGATACATCAGGTCCTTCTATCAACATTCTGATCAAACTTATGACAATCGTTTCTCTGGTATTTGCACCATTGTTCCTCCAGATCGGCGGATTACTCTAAGATTTGATATCATACTGGAATAAAAGGCGGTAATTATTACCGCCTTTTTCTGTGCCGCAAGTAAGGCTGAAAAAGAAAAGGAAGGGGACAGAAACATGAATTACGTAGAAGCAATGGTATTCCTGGACAGTACAAAAAAATACGGCAGTATCCCCGGGTTGGACAGTATCCGAAATCTGATGAATGAACTGGGAAATGTACAGGATCAGCTCAATATCATTCATATTGCAGGGACAAACGGAAAAGGCTCCGTGGGAGCCATACTTTCCACCGTATATACCCTGGGCGGATGGAAGACGGGAAGATTTTGCACGCCGGATGTATTTTCCTATGAGGAAGAATTTACGATCAACGACGCGCCAATTTCCAGGGAGCGGCTGGCGGAAGTCTTTGAAAAGGTCAAGGAGGCCTGCGAGCGGCTGATCGGAAGGGGACTGCCCCATCCAACCAGATTTGAAGTGGAAACTGCCGCTGCCTTTTTGTGGATGTGGGAGGAACAGACGGACATAGTCATCCTGGAGACCGGTATGGGCGGAAGTCTGGACGCCACAAATCTGATCCGTCGTCCCCTGGTCAGCGTATTTACTTCTGTGGGCATGGATCATGAAGCTTATCTGGGAGATACCCTGGAAAAGATTGCCGAAACAAAAGCCGGGATCATCAAGGAAGGGTGTCCTGGGGTGTCTGCCTGGCAGGATCCGAGAGTCCAAAACGTACTGGAAAGATCCGCGAAGGAAAAAGGTTCTGAGATTATTTTCGCGGAAAAAGAAATGGCAAAGGACGTCCGGCAGGAACCGGACGGCATCTGTTTTTCCTATCAGCAGTATAAAAATATAAAACTGGCCTTAAACGGCAGATTTCAAGTGCAAAACGGCGCCTGTGCCCTGGAGGTGATCCGGTGTCTGGAGCCGGCGTTTTCTGTCAGTGAAGAAACGATTCGCAAAGGTTTTTCCTGGGTGTACCTGCCGGGAAGACTGGAAAAGATCGCGGGCAATCCGGCGGTGTACATAGACGGGGCTCACAATCCGGATGCCGCCAGAAAGCTGAGAGAAACGCTGGACGCGGACTTTACAAATCGGCAAATAATATATATCATGGGTGTATTGAAAGACAAAGACTACGAAGAGATCGCGGATATCATGTTGGGGGAAGATGATTTTGTCATTACGGTGACGCCGGACAATCCCCGGGCTCTGGACGGGCTGACACTGATGGATACCCTGAGGGAAAAAGGGTATCACGCGGTCAATGGAGCCTGCCTGAAGGACGCTTTGGAACTGGCGTTTCATCTTTGCACGGAGCAGGATATGATCCTGGCTTTCGGCTCTTTGTCTTATCTGAAGGAGTTTAAAACAGCCTGTATGCACTATCTGGCAAGATGGAGCAGAGAGTGGGAAGGCAACGATGATGATCAGATCAATGAATATGACGAAGACGATGAATATGACGAAGACGATGAATATGATGAGTATGATGAAGAGTTATGGAATACGTAGATAAAGTACTGAGACACCCGGAGTATATCCGGATACAGAAGAAAATAACCAGTCTGGAAAAAGACAGGATTTACTGTCATCATGAGATCGGACACGCTCTGGATGTGGCCAGGATGGCATGGATCTACTGCCTGGAAGACTGGTGTAAAAAGGGACAATCTCCGGAAAATATGGAGGAACAAAAGGAACTGGTATATGTGTGCGCTCTTTTGCATGATATCGGGAGAGCCAGCCAGTATGAGGAAGGCATTCATCATTCCAAAGCAGGAGCAGCCATTGCGGGACAGATCCTGAAGGATATTTCTTTCCCGCCGGAAAAAAGCCGCATTGTGCTTGGGATCATTTCCGGACACCATACAGGAAAAAAAGCATGCGAAGGAGAGTACGCTGTTTTGAAAGAATATATCTGCAGGGCGGATCATGACAGCCGCCTCTGTTTCTGGTGCGGCGCCGGAGATACATGCAAATGGAAAGAAGAAGAACGCAACCGGACGCTGAGATGCTGAGATAAGGAAAGTTGAGGAAATAAAATATGAGGATCGGAAGCCGGGAATTTGATATCAATCATCATACGTATATTATGGGAATCCTAAATGTAACGCCGGACTCCTTTTCCGACGGAGGCAGCTATCATACCCTGGACAAAGCGCTGGCTCACGCGGAACAGATGATAAAGGAAGGGGCGGACATTATTGATGTGGGAGGAGAATCCACACGTCCGGGATACACGCAGATCTCAGATGATGAGGAAATCCAGAGAGTGGTTCCTGTGATCAGGGCCATAAAAGACAGATTTGATGTACCCGTATCTCTGGACACATACAAAAGCAGTGTGGCAAAAGCGGGAATCCGGGAAGGTGCGGATCTCCTGAACGATATCTGGGGTCTGAAATACGATGACCGGATGGCAAAAGTGATCGCCGAAAGCGGAACGGCCTGCTGTCTGATGCACAATCGAGCCGGAACGGAATATGGAGATTTCATGAAGGAACTTCTGGAAGATCTGGAAGATTCTGTACGGATCGGAAAAGAGGCCGGCATTCCCGAGGATCGGATCATCCTGGATCCCGGAATCGGATTCGGCAAAACCTATGAGCAGAATCTGGAAGCCATTAACCGGCTGGAGGAACTGCACCGGCTGGGATACCCGCTGCTCCTTGGCACTTCCAGAAAATCGGTGATCGGCCTGACCCTTCATGTGCCTGCCAGAGAAAGGCTGGCCGGGACCATTGCCACAACGGTACTGGCCGTACAGAAAGGCTGCGCTTTTGTGCGGGTTCATGACGTAAAAGAAAACCGGGAAGCGGTGCGGATGACAGAAGCTGTTTTAGGGAGATGAGTACATGGATAAAATAAAAATTCAGAATCTGGAAGTGTTCGGCAGGCATGGGGTATTTCAGGAAGAAAACACCCTGGGACAGAAATTTCTCGTGAACGCAGTGCTCTACACTGACACAAGAAAAGCTGGAAAGACGGATGAACTGACGGATTCCATTCATTACGGGGAAATCTGTCATTTTATTACCGAGTATATGCGAGATCATACATTTAAATTGATTGAATCCGCGGCGGAGCATCTGGCGGAGGCCCTTTTGATGCACACGCCTCATCTGGAAAAGCTGGATCTGGAAATCAAAAAACCCTGGGCGCCTATCGGGCTGCCCATAGAGACGGTAGCAGTGGAGATCACAAGAGGCTGGCACGATGTATGCCTGTCTCTGGGGTCTAATATGGGAGACAAGAAAGCGCATTTGGATTTCGGAGTCAGGGAACTGGGAAATGAGACCCGGATAAAAGAAATACAGGTATCTTCCTATATGGAAACAGAACCATACGGCATGAAGGATCAGGATGTGTTTTTAAACGCCTGCCTGCGTATGAAGACGCTGATGACGCCGGAAGAACTGCTGGAAAAGCTTCATGAGATCGAAAAGGCGGGAGGAAGAGAACGGGTCAAACGTTGGGGACCCAGAACGTTGGATATGGATATTATTTTTTACGATGATCTGATCTACGAAAGCGATGATCTGATCATTCCCCACATAGACATGCATAACCGGGAATTTGTCCTGAAACCGCTGGCGCAGCTGTGCCCGGGAAAAGTACATCCGGTGATGAGAAAAACCGTTCTGGAAATGCTGAGAGAAAAAGGAGACTGGAAACTTTTATGAAAAAATCATATCAATATATATTCTGGGATCTGGACGGTACGATAATGGATACCTACGAAGGCATTTCAAAAGGTATGCAGTACGCCCTGGCATATTTCGGGATCCGGGAAGAAGACGAGAATGTGCTGAGGACTTTTATCGGACCGCCGCTGCGTCAGTCCATACCGGAAAAATATCCGCTGAACGCCCGGCAGACAGAAGTGGCAGTGGACAAATACCGAGAATTTTATCATGACGGAGGAATGTTTTTGTGCAGACCTTATCCGGGAGTGGAAGCGGTCTTAAAGAACATGGCCCGAAAAGATGTGATCCAGGCGGTCACATCATCCAAGCCGGAAGTCATGTGCAGAAAGATACTGAAACATTTCGGACTGGAGGATTGCTTTGATGAAATCGTAGGGGCAAGTCTGGACGGAAAGATCGACACGAAGGAGGCAGTGCTGGAAGAAGCAGTCAGGAGGCTGAAGCTTACGGACCTGTCACGGACAGTGCTGATCGGCGATACAAAATACGATGTACAGGGCGCGAAAGCTCTTGGCATTGACTGTATCGGCGTTACATACGGATTCGGTACCCGCCGGGAGCTGGAAACCTATGGAGCAGATGTAATATTTGACACTATAGAAGAAACGGAGCGGTATCTGAATGGAGGAGAATAATCGGCTCGGAGTAACGCCCCTGCCAAAGCTGATGCTGCAGATGGCAGTGCCGGCTGTAGTGGCCCAGATCATTAATGTTTTGTACAATATTGTAGACAGGATCTATATCGGGCATATCCAGGGAGTGGGAAGCGCCGCCTTGACCGGAGTAGGGGTTACGTTCCCAATTATTACTATGATAACAGCGTTTTCCAATATCGTAGGATCAGGAGGTGCCCCTTTGTCGGCTATCTGGATGGGAAAAGGGGATAAGGAATACGCAGGAAAGATCATGGGGACCGGCGTGGCCATGCTGCTGTTTTTCGCGGCATGTCTCATGGCAGTCTTTTATATTTTTAAAGTGCCTTTTTTATATTTGTTTGGCGCCAGTGACGCTACCATTGGATACGGAAACTCTTATCTGTCCATTTACCTTGGAGGAACTGTATTTGTGCTGCTGGCTCTGGGACTGAATCCCTACATTATTGCTCAGGGAAAGCCCAAAGCGGCCATGGGATCCGTTCTGCTGGGGGCGGCGCTGAATATTGCTCTGGATCCCCTGTTTATTTTTGTATTTGGCTGGGGTGTGGCCGGAGCTGCTATTGCCACTGTAATATCTCAGTTTTTCAGCGCTTTGTGGGTTATTCTGTTTCTCACCGGGAAAAAGGCGGATCTGGCTTTGAAATGGTCCGATATCCGTATGGATTTCCGGATTATAAGACGGATCGCGGCCCTTGGAGTAGCGCCCTTTGTGATGATGTTTACAGACAGCCTTATGAGTATCATTTTAAACAGAGGCCTGCAGATATACGGAGGAGATCTGTATGTAGGTTCGCTGACGATCATGCAGAGCGTTATGCAGCTGTATACCGTGCCTCTGAATGGTTTTACCCAGGGGATACAGCCTATCATCAGTTTTAATTACGGCAGAGGAGACTTTGACAGAGTGAAAAGAACCTACCGGGCAATGATCGGGCTGTCTTTCTGTCTGATGTTTGGCGTAGCGCTGGCGGCGGTATTGTTCCCGGAACCGCTGGCAAAAGTCTTTACCACAGATCAGGAGCTGATCCGGCTGGTTGGAAAAGTAATGCCTGTTTTTATGTTCGGCATGTTGTTTTTCGGCCTGCAAAACGGCATTCAGCCCACTTTTGTGGGACTTGGACAGGCAAAGCTGTCACTTACCATTGCCATACTGCGAAAGATTGTGCTGCTGATTCCGCTGGCGCTGATCCTGCCTTTGCATTTTGGCGTTATGGGTGTGTATTACGCGGAGCCAATTTCTGATATTTTGTCGGTGACTGTGGCGGTAATCCTGTTCCTCACCAACATAAGAAAGATCCTTTCCCGGGAAAGTCTCGGAAAGATCAGACAGTAACGGGCCGGCATTCAGGATCAAGGAGTATATATGAAAGATCGAATACTTTTGTGCAGGAGAATTTTGATACATATAGTTATTTACGCGGTGTCTACCGGAGCTGCCTATGGGATCGCCCGGCAGATCTGTCTGATGACAGTGGGAGAGCATGGAATGCTTTCTCAGTTTTTTGCCAATCTGGCGGGAGCGGCGGCGCTTTGGATCACAGACAGGCGGCTGCCTCTGGAATTGTCCCTGAGGGCACAAAAAGAACAGGGAGCAGAACGGGGTGTCAGGAAGATCCTGCTGTGGATCGTGATCTGCCTGTGTGCCTCCGTGGCGCTCAATGACCTGCTGGCGCTGCCGGCCGTCCGCGAGATACTGGCAGGCAGAGGACAGCTGGGGGAGATGTACGGGGACAACACCCTGTTTCTGGTTCTGGGGGCAGTGGTCACAGGCCCCCTGGCGGAGGAGCTGCTGTACCGGGGCGTTTTGTACCGGGGATTAAAAGCCCTGACCGGGATCTTGCCTGCAGCCCTGCTGTCCGCGGGAATCTTCGGGGTGCTTCATATGAATCTTCTTCAGGGGATTTTTGCGGGAATCCTGGGACTGCTGTTTGCGGCTGCCTGTGAGCGGACAGGGGGCCTTGCGGGACCGGTGCTGGCCCATATGGCGGTAAACCTTCTGGGGATCGTCATGACGCGGATGGGCTGGAGCATGTACTATGGAAGCAGATCGGATGTGATGGCGGCATGTACTGCCGTGTGTACAGCGGCCTGTCTGCTGCTTTTGTGGAAAGAGTTCAAGGGTAGAAATAGAAAAAGTACGGAATAGACGGAAAATGGAGGAGAACGTAAAATGGCTGCAATATTTTTTGATATAGACGGAACCCTCTGGGACAGAGAAAACAGGATACCGGACAGCACGAAAGAGGCGATCGGACTGCTTCATGAAAAGGGGCACCTGGCTTTTTTGTGCAGCGGCAGGACAAGAGCTATGATAAAAAGTGAAGCTCTTTTAAGCCTTGGATTTGACGGAATCGTGGGAGGATGCGGCACACAGCTTATATACAGGGACGAAAGCCTTTTCTGCCATGAAATTGACCGGGATCTGCTGAAGCGCACCATCGGCCTGTTAAATGAATGCAGGATGCCGGTACTTTTGGAAGGAGAAACGTATTTGTATATGGACCGGGATGTGGCGGAAAATGTATACGGACGCTATATTGCGGAAACATTGGGAGAATATGTGCGTCCCCTGGCCGGAAATGAGGATAACTGGAGGGGAAGCAAGCTGACAGCCCTGATCCAGGACGGTGATTACGACAGAGCTGCGGCGGCGCTGGCAAAAGACTTTCATGTGCTGAAACATGGAAAAATCGTTACGGAGCTGGTGCCTCTGGGATATTCCAAGGCGGACGGCATAAAAAGGATGTGCTCTTATCTGGATATTCCTCATGAAGATACGTTTGCCTTTGGGGACAGTATCAACGACCGGGACATGCTGCTGTATGTATCCTGCGGTATTGCCATGGGAAACGGCACCGACGCCGCCAAGGAAGCTGCGGATTATATTACAGACGATATCCATCAGAACGGTATTTATAACGGATTGAAACATTTTGATCTCATCTGATAAAAAACAAAACAAAGCCAATATCCAGTCAGGACCGGAAGCCTTTGGAGGGAAACATGCCGAAGAGTTCCGGTCCCTTTTATTTCCTTAACAGAGACGAGAGGGGCTTTGTTTAGGAGAAGGGGAAAAGTTTGCAATAAAAATAAAAAAGTGAGTAAATAGAAGAAAAAAAGAGATATATTGAGAAAAATCTTGAATAAATGGTAAAAAACGGCATATAATCTATTTGCAGAAAAGCAGTAAAAAAATTATTATATGTTCAACGGTTAGTTAGCACTCGTAAAAAGTGAGTGCTAATAAATGAATGAGAGCTACATTCGATCAAGGAGGAATCAATATGAAATTAGTACCATTAGGTGACAGAGTCGTATTAAAACAGTGTGAAGCTGAGGAAACAACAAAATCAGGTATCATTCTTACAAGCGCATCCCAGGAAAAACCTCAGGAAGCAGTTGTTATCGCTGTAGGACCCGGCGGTGTAGTTGACGGAAAAGAAGTTACTATGCAGGTAAAAGAAGGAGATAAAGTTATCTACTCCAAATACGCAGGAAACGAAGTAAAACTTGACGGCGAAGAATATATCATTGTTAGACAGAATGATATTCTCGCAATTGTTGAATAATTTATAAATAAAAGAAATAAGAAATTCAGGAGGCAGATTGAAATGGCAAAAGAAATCAAATACGGAGCAGAAGCCAGAGCCGCATTAGAGGCAGGCGTTGATCAGTTAGCAGATACAGTCAGAGTTACACTTGGACCGAAAGGAAGAAACGTTGTACTTGACAAATCCTTCGGCGCTCCGCTGATCACAAACGACGGTGTGACAATCGCGAAAGAGATCGAACTGGAAGATGCTTTTGAAAATATGGGAGCACAGCTTGTAAAAGAAGCTGCTACAAAAACAAACGACGTAGCCGGCGACGGTACTACAACAGCTACAGTCCTTGCTCAGGCAATGATCAAAGAAGGTATGAAAAACCTGGCAGCAGGCGCTAACCCGATCATCATGAGAAAAGGTATGAAAAAAGCTACAGAAGCAGCTGTAAAAGCTATCGCTGAAATGAGCCAGAAAGTAGACGGCAAAAACCACATCGCAAAAGTAGCCGCAATCTCCGCAGGAGATGAAGCAGTAGGAAACATGGTTGCTGACGCAATGGAAAAAGTTTCCAACGACGGTGTTATCACTATTGAAGAATCCAAAACAATGCAGACAGAACTGGACCTGGTAGAAGGTATGCAGTTTGACCGCGGATAT
>CAKNLF010000107.1 GCA_930989305.1 uncultured Roseburia sp.
CGCGTGGTTTTGATCTCACTGACGGAGAAAGGCAGAAAAGCATACGACCATCACAGGCGTTTCCATGAAGAAATGATACACGCCACATTAAAAGGGCTCAGCGAGGAAGAATCAAAAATACTGGTGAAAGCCCTTACTAATCTGTGTGATTTTTTCCGTTCTTATCAGAAAAAGTAACCTCCTCTTTTCATGTCTCAGTCATTTTTCCTGAGCAGGATTCATAGTTTTAAGTGAAACCTGTTCAGGATTTTTTTATGTCAGATTTATCTATGCGTCAGCATCGCCCGGGGACAATTCCCGGAGTGCTTCTTTTCTGTTTGTTTCTGTTCTTTTTCTTACTGTCCGCAGGTTGCGGCAAAAGAGATCAGGCGGAAGGTATTTCCGTAAGTCAGGCTTTTGACCTGTATACGGAGCAGCTTTTTCTCCAGCAGGTTCAGGAAGACACCCTTTCCATGCACTATACCCTGGCTCATCCGGAAAATCTGGGTATTACCGAATACACGGTTTCCCTTGGACATATCCTTACGCCCCAGGAGGATTTTTCCGCAGCCCGGGCGGAAAACGTCCTTTATTCCCTTGAACATTTTCCGAAGGAGGAATTGACACGCTCCCAGAAACTGGACCGGGACGTACTTGCAGATTCCATGGAGACTTTGATCGCCAAAGACGCCTTTCCCTATTATGAAGAAATCCTCTCTCCCGGAGGCGGGATCCAGACAGAACTTCCTATCCTCCTGGCGGAGTATCCCTTTTACGACGCCCGGGATGTAAAAGATTACCTTGCGCTGCTGGGACAGATCCCCGACTACCTGCAGGAAGCAGCGGAATATGAAAACGGAAAATCCCGGGCAGGGCTTTTTATGCCGGATTTTGCTTCCGACAGTATCATTTCTCAATTGGAGGCGCTGACCGCAGACAAAGAGAATCATTTTTTGATCCGTACTTTTCACAACCGCATTGAAAAGCTGGATATGTCAGAAGAGTTAAAATCCTCCTATAAAGAACAAAACCGTCAGCTGGTGGAAAATACCGTACTTCCCGCCTTTCAGGAGCTTGCCAGCGCCCTTTTGGAACTTCAGGGCACCGGCGTCAATGAAGAAGGGCTCTGCGGCTATGAGCAGGGGAAATCCTATTATTCCTGGCTGGTCCGCCGATCCACCGGATCTTCTATGGATGTGCCACAACTGAAAAAAGCAATCCGGGAAAAAAGAGCCCGGGATCTGACCGCTTTGCAGGCGCTTCTGAAAGAAAATCCCGGCCTGAAGAAAGACTGCCAAAATGCCTCTTTGTCTTTCACCTCGCCGGAAGAAATGCTCATCTGTCTGAAAAAAACTTCAGGAAAGGATTTTCCCCTTCTGGAATCCCATACGGAAGTAAATGTCAAAGAAACAGAACCTTCCATGAGTCCCTGGCTGGCCCCAGCTTTTTATCTGACTGTGCCTCTGGACGAAGAAAAAGATAATTCCGTTTATATTAACGATATTTCCAAAACCGATCCGGTGGCGCTGTTTACCACACTGGCTCATGAGGGATATCCAGGCCACTTATATCAGACCGTTTCCTTCAATCACTCGGAAAGCTGTCTTCTCCGCCATCTGCTGTACTATCCCGGATATGTGGAAGGATGGGCCACTTATGGGGAAATGTTTGCCTTCTCTTACGGGGGACTGGATCCTGATACAGCCGCCTGCCTGCAGCTGGAGCGCTCTGTTTTGCTGAGCCTATACGCAGAGGCGGATATAGGCATCCATTATGAAAACTGGTCTCTGGCCGATCTGGAAGACTTTTTTTCCGGATACGGCATCGGAGACAGCCAGACTATGGAAGAAATCTACCGGTATATTGTAATGACCCCGGCCAATTATCTGAAATACTACTGCGGCTATCTGGAATTTGCCATGCTGAAGGAAGAGGCCGAAAAAAAATACGGCGATACCTTTCGTATCACCGCATTTCACCAGGCCATCCTTGAAATAGGGCCTGCTCCCTTTTGGATTATCCGGGAATATCTTCCTGATTATTACCGTCAGGCTGCCGGTCATCCTGCAAAAGCTGCTGGTAAATGACCCGCTTGCCTACCCCCCGGTCTCTTGCCACCAGCTTCATAGCTTCTTTCCGCGAGATTCCCTGACTTGTATAAATTTCCATATGCTGTTCCAAAGGCACGCTTTCCCAGGACTGCTGCTTTTCCTTTTCCAGTTCCTGGGGACTGCTGCCTTCTATGACGAGCACGCACTCCCCCCGGACAGGGTGCTCCCGGTAATAGTCCAGCACCTGGGAAATCTTCATTCGCAGGACGGTTTCGTATTTTTTCGTCAGTTCCCTGCAAAGAGCCATCTTACGGTCTCCCAGGACATCTTGCAATTCCTCCAGCGTCCGCAGCAGATGGTGAGGCGCCTCATATAAAAGAATCGTCCGGGTCTCTGTTTTCAGTTCCTCCAGTATCCTCTGACGGTCCTTTTTCTCTCTTGGAAGAAAAGCTTCAAAACAAAATCGTCTGGTAGGCAGTCCGGAAAGGGTCAGCGCCGTTACACAGGCCGCCGCTCCCGGCAGAGAAGTCACCTCAATTCCCTGTTCACAGCATATTTTTACCAGTTCCTCTCCCGGGTCGGAAATCCCCGGAGTGCCGGCGTCTGTGACCAGAGCCACATTGGCTCCCCCTTTTATCTTTTCTGCCAGCTGCAGGGCTTTTTCTATTTTATTGTATTCGTGATAACTGGTCAGAGGCGTATGGATATCAAAATGATTCAGCAGATGTATGGTATTTCTTGTATCTTCCGCCGCGATCAGATCCGCTTCTTTTAATACGCGCAGCACCCTCAGGGTAATATCCTCCAGATTTCCAATGGGAGTAGCGCACAGATATAATCTTCCCTGCATTATTTTTTCCTTTCATTAATATCCGTAAATGTCATATATTTCATCCGTATACTTATCCGGCTCCTGATATACGATCAGAGGTTTTTCCACGGTCATGCCGGATTTAGCGCCCCGCTGGCCTTCGATCAGGACCATATTGGGCTCCCGGTCCGCGTATGGATATACCAGCCTCATCCGTTTTGGCTCCGTTTTATATTTTACCATCAAAGTTATGATCTCCGCCAGCCGGAAGGGCCGGTGTACAAGACACAGTCTTCCTCCCGGACGCAGCAGCGCCGCGCCTTCCCGTATCACATCTTCCAGCGTGCACAAGATCTCATGTCTGGCAATCTTTTTCGCGTCCCCGGGATTCGTAAGACCATGGTTGGCGGTCATGTAGGGAGGGTTGCTTGTGACTACGTCGAAAGAAGACAGCCCAAACAGACGGGAAGCTTCTTTGATATCTCCCTGGACAATGTCGATCTTTCGTTCCAGATGATTAAACGCCACGCTGCGCCGGGCCATATCCGCGCTTTCCGGCTGGATTTCCAGTCCGGTAAAGTGGCTTCCCATTGTCTTCGCTTCCAGCAGTATGGGAATAATCCCTGTCCCTGTTCCAAGATCCAGAGCCTTTTCCCCCGGTTTTACTTTTACATAACCGGAAAGCAGCACGGCATCCATTCCGAAACAGAACTTTTCCGGATCCTGTATGATCCAATAGCCGTTTCGGTGGAGCTCATCCAGTCTTTCCGTTTCCTTAAGCCTGATATTCATCGCTTTCTCCTGCGGAGCATCCCATCCGGTCCGCTCCTATTTTGTGTCGTCAAGTTTGGACTTCCCGCCTTTATCCTCCAACGCTGCCAGCTCCTTTAATTCCTCTTTGCTGATCTTGTGGCGGTCTTTCCTGTTTTTCTGCTTAAACCGCAGCTGATCCGCCTGATATTCCCGGATCTCTTTTTCCTCACCGTTGTCTACTACCACTTTCACCCGCTGGCGAAGTACGTTAACGCTTTGTACTTCGCCTTTCAGGTTATCACAGGTAGTCACCCGGTCACCCGGATTAGGCAGCCGGCTGTTTAAATATTCATAGGTATCTTCCTCATTTTTCAAACAGCACATAAGTCTGCCGCACACCCCTGATATTTTAGAGGGGTTCAGGGACAGGTTCTGTTCTTTTGCCATTTTAATGGACACCGGCGCAAATTCCGACAAAAAGGTATGGCAGCACAGTTCCCTTCCGCAGATGCCTACCCCGCCCAGTATTTTGGTCTCATCCCTTACGCCGATCTGGCGCAGTTCGATTCTGGTACGGAACACCGCCGCCAGATCTTTTACCAGCTCACGGAAGTCAATACGGCCGTCTGCGGTAAAATAAAACAGCAGCTTGTTATTATCAAAGGTGTATTCCGCTTCCACCAGCTTCATCTCCAGACCGTGCTTTTTGATTTTCTCCTGGCAGATAATATAGGCCTGCTTTTCTTTCTCTTTATTTTTGGCTTCTACTTTATCGTCTTCCGGGGTAGCTACCCGGATCACAGGTTTCAGCGGCTGTACTACCTGATCCTCCGCTACTGTGCCCGGGGTGATGATAACAGTGCCGTACTCCACCCCTCTGGCAGTCTCCACGATCACATGATCTCCTTTTTTCATGACCATATCTTTTGGATCAAAATAATAAATCTTTCCGGCTCTCCGGAAACGCACTCCAACAACTTTTATCATTTTATATTCTCCTTTATAGTAAGCAGCAGCAATTCCATAGACATTTCCTGATTTACATTAGCGCGAAATCTGCGCCTTGTCTTTTCAATGGCTGCCAGTATCTTTTCCAGTCCTCCATAAGAACAGTTCCCGGCCTGCCGCTGGATCTCATGGGCCTGATCCTGAAAGATCAGTTTTCCCTGGCCCTGGGAAGCTTTGCACAGCAAAACATCCCGGTACCACATGAGCATCAGATCAAAAAAATCATCCGGTGCCTGAAACTCCTGGATTTCCTTTACCTCAGACATCAGATCATAAATTTCCAGATCCCCGATCCTGCGGACCAGCTTCACCATATGATCCTTTAATTCGTTAAACTCCCCGGAAGCAGCCAGAGCAATGGCCCGTCCCACATTTCCCTGAGCAAAGGCCACGCATACGTCCGCTTTATAGTCTACAATCTGATAGCGCTGCATGAGCATTCTGTGGATCTTGTCATCCGCCACCGCTTTCAGATTCAGCATTACGCATCTGGAACGGATCGTCTGGAGAAAAGCTTCCCCATTGGTAGTTAAAAGCAGGATTACCACATAGGCCGGAGGTTCTTCAATGGTCTTGAGCAATGCGTTTTGTGCCTGCTCGTTCATCTTTTCCGCTTCATCTACAATATAAATCTTATATCTAGAAGATTCGCTGTAGGGCTTTACGTCAACCGTATCATTCAGCTGCCTGCGCACATCATCCACAGAAATGGTATTCGGCTTGTCATGGGTAACGTATATGATATCCGGATGGTTCCTTCCCATAGCCTGTCTGCAGGAACGGCACTCCATGCAGCCTTCTGTGCCGTGAGCCTCGCACTGAAGGGCCATGGCAAACGCTTCCGCCAGCATCATTTTACCGGAACGCTCTGCACCGTTTAAAATATAGGCGTGAGATACTTTGTTCATTTTTATGGCACTGCGCAGATGCTCAATGATCTGCTCGTGCCCGATTATATCAGCAAAACCCGGCATATCAGCAAACTCCTTTTATATATGCGGCAATTTCCTCCACGGTATCCTCCAGATCCAGATTTACGAATTCCTTTCGGATCCCCGCGGCTTTTTTCTTTTCCTCTGAAAAATCCTTCTCATCCGCCAGAAAACGCCTGCACATTTCCGCATACTGAGGATAATTCTGAGCGCGCTCCCTTTCCAGCGCCCGGCTCAGACGGATGCCGTCGTCCACCTGGATATACAAAGGAATCACCCGTTCCTCACCGAAATAATCCCGGATCTTTGTATACGCTTCCAGAGTGCCGATCAGAAGGTAATTATCGTCACTGGCTGTATCGATCTGCCCGTCGTCGGCGGTAAAATATTTCCACACGCCGTAAATGGTATCATAGGCCCGCAGCTCGATGATCCGTCCCTGTTCTTCCATTTTCCGCGCCTCCTCATCGCTGCGGAAAAAATAAGACTCCCCGTCTTTTTCTCCTTTGCGCAAAGGGCGGGTGGTATACGGGATCACCGGCTTCAGCTTCAATTCTTTATTCCGAAGCAGCCGGCTGTATATGGAATCTTTTCCCGACGCGCTCTTTCCTATGAGACAAAATATTTTTCCCATAACAGTTCTCCTGTATCTAATGCGCGCGCATCCTGCGCGTACGCCTTCTTTATCCAGTATAATATAACATACAACTGCCGTCAAAGCACCACTTTTATTCCTTCCAGGGTATAATCTTCCGGCCCCTGTATATCATAGCCCAGACGTTTCAGCCTGAGGATCTGTTCCGGCAGCTCCTGAGGGATCTCCTCTCCGGGCACTACAAACGGAATTCCCGGTGGATACAGATACAGAAATTCCCCTGATATCATGCCTGCGCTGTCAGCCAGTCTTACTGTCTCTTTTTCGGCCAAAGCCGCGTCCCGCAGTTCCATTCTCCGGCGGACCGGGGAGTACAGCCGACTGTCGGATACTCCATGGTTTCTCTGTACCCTGCTCCTGCTGCTGAGTTTCCCATCCAGATCCTCCAGCCCCCGGATCAAACGCCGGAATCCTTCCTCTGTATCGCAGATACTGGTCAGCGCCGTAGCGTAATGTCCGGAAGCCATCTCAAGTTCCAGATGATAATCCCTGCGCAGAATATCCATCAGCTCCTGTCCGCTGATCCCTGCCTGACTCCCGGATATGAGTATTTTAGACCTGTCCCTCATATAGATTCCCGGATCCCGCTCTTCGCCGGCCCGATCAAGGACATGGAGACATTTCAGATTCTTTGCCCGGTCATAAAACCGGTCCAGACGTTCCTCAAACCTTTCAAACAGCTCCCCGCCCTGTTTTTCCAGAACACGGCTGCATCTGTCCATTCCGGCCATAAATAAATAAGAAGGGGAACTGGTCTGAAAGATGCCCAGGTACCTGCGCAGTTCCTCTGTGTTTACCCGCTCTCCTTTAATATGAAGCACTGCAGTCTGGGTAAATGAGGGCAAAGTCTTATGCAAACTTTCGATAACAATATCCGCCCCCATCTCCAGAGCAGCCTGGGGGAATCCTTTAGAGAAACCGAAATGGGCCCCGTGAGCTCCATCTACGATCAATACTTTATCCCTGGCGTGGACCGCCCGGCTGATGGCACGTATATCAGAAACCACTCCGTCATACGTGGGGGAGGTGATCAGTACTGTTTCCGCGTCCGGATATTCCTCCAGTTTTTTCTCCACTTCCTCAGGCGAAATACTTCCCTGTATTCCAAACTCAGTGGACATGGGATACAGATACCGGGCTTTCAGCTCCTGTAAAAAAATACTGTGATAGACCGCTTTGTGACAATTTCTGGCAGCCAGTATCCTTCCTCCCCGTTTTGTCTGGGCGCTGACTGCCGACAAAATCCCCGACGTACTGCCGTTTACCAGATAAAAACTGGCGTCCGCTCTGGCCATTCGGGCTGTACGCTCCTGGGCTTCCCTCAGGATCCCCTGAGCATGATGGAGATTATCAAAGCCGTGGATTTCCGTTATATCCAGCCTTTCCCCCTCTCCCAGATCCATGGGCTGCCTTTTGTGCCCCGGCATATGAAAAGGATACATATCGCTGGCGGCATATTCTTTTAACATAATATCCAGATATCGTTCTTTCATTCTTTCCTCCCTCTGAAACCTGCGGGGCGTACATTCCCTGTCCGTTGTGTATTCTTACGTATTATACTATATCCGCCGGAAATTTTATTACTTTTTTCTATTGTTTTACCAATAAAATTGTGCTAATTACTGATTTTTTATTGCATTTTATGCATTACTCGGTTACTTTCCAGTTACCTTTTTCTTGACATTATATTATGCACAAAATATAATGCATCGTGGAGTTTATAATTTTTTTATTCTTTTTTAACAGCTGTTTTATGGATAGCTGTTAATCAGGAAAAGAAAGGAGTTTTAGGTTATGGGTCAAAAGAAAAGAATCGGCTACGGTACAAGAGGATGGGTCCTTATTATCTGGATCGCTACAGCATTCCTTGCTTATACCGCAATCGGTAACTATCCTCTGAATATTCTTTCAGATCTGTACGGCGGACAGCAGACCCTGTCCAGCATTTATACCGTTGCATCTATCATCGGTGTTATCGTACAGCTGATCGCATCCAGTTTCATCGGAAGACTGAAAAGTGTCAAGAGAATGGGTGTTATCTTCGGTATCTTATCAATATTAGCGCTTCTGGGCATCATGTTCATCCCGGGATATATTCAGGGACCAATGCAGATGTTATGGCGTGTTGTTTACGGACTTGGAACCGTGCTTTCCGTTATGTACGGAACCTTCGCCCTGTCCATCCTTATCGGACAGTGGTTCCCAACTAAAAAGGGAAGCGTTATGGGTATCGCAACATTTGCGTTCCCCATTGGTAACGGTGTTATTGGTGCGTTCGCAGCAGCTGCATTTAAGGGCGGCACACCTCATGTTGCGTTGGCATTCGCTCCGTTCCTTATCATCTTTATCATTGGCTTGATCATCGGTGTTGTTTTCATCCCGGATTATCCGGAACAGGTTGGCGCGTACCGTGACAATGACGCAAACATGACACCGGAAGTTGCGAAAGCAATGATGGAAGAAGAAATCGAAA
>CAKNLF010000108.1 GCA_930989305.1 uncultured Roseburia sp.
TTCATACTGAAAGGCTTTGTAATATAATCATCCGCCCCCAGATCAAATCCTTCCACTACATTTTCTTCCAGATCATTTGCAGTCAGAAAAACAACCGGCATATCCGGATGTGATTCTTTAAACTCTCTGCACAGTTCAAATCCACTTCCATCCGGCAGATTCACATCCAGCACGGCCAGATCAAAAGACTCCTCTGCTACCAGCTGCCTGGCCTTTTTTGCGCTGTATGCAGCTACTGTCAGATAATCACTCATATCCAATTCAAAACAAAGACCTGCGCTAAGGGTCAGATCATCTTCAACTACCATAATTTTCCCAACGCTCATAGATACGCTCCTTATTTTTTTATGTTCTTTTCGTTTCTCCGAAAAATTCTCCCAGGAATCTGGAAGGCAGCATTTCCCTGTTGTTGATCTGTCCGCAGTGACACAGGGTAAGCTCTTTTTTTGTTCTTGTGACGCCTACGTAAAACAGACGCCGTTCTTCTTCAATATCCGCTTCCAAGACGGATTTCCGGTAAGGGATCATGCCTTCGTTTACATCCGTGATAAATACATGATCGTATTCCAGCCCCTTTACTCCATGGAATGTAGACAGAGTCACAGCTTCCCCCGGATCCTGTTTCTGCTGGATCATAAGTTCCCGCTTCACATCCTCCATATGCAGGAACCATGCCTCATAACTGGTAAATTCCTTGGCGCTGAGCATCAATTCATCCAGGATTTCAATCATTTCTTCATAATCGATCTTGCGCACCTGGGCTATTTCCCGGAGATATTCCTCGTAGTCAACGCCCTTTCGGATATAATTGATCGCCGAGTAAGGCTTCATTCCTCCGATCACCTTCAGATCCATCTGCAGTTTTTCCAGGCGCTGCACCATCCAGTCCGCTTCTTTATAATAATCCTCCCATACATCGAAAGCCACTGTTTCAAAGGGAAGACTCTCCCTTGAAAGATAACGTTTGGGACGGTTCATGATCTGAAGAAAATCGCTGCGCTGTCTGCTGCCAAGCGCGATCCGGATGTAACAGAGAATATCCTTTGCGATCCAGTGGTCATATATATTGGGAATGCTTTCTTTGGTCCGGAAGGGAATATTATAGCGCATGAAATATTCCATCAGAAGTCTGGGCTGAAGATTGGTCCGAAAAAGCACTACCATATCGTTATAGCTTTTTCCGTTTTTATACAATCTGCGGATCTCTTTCGCCAGATATTCGTCCTGATCCTTCTGATACGAAAAAGAAAGATTTCGCACCATCCCCTCTTCCCCGGCGGCTGCCCGGATCTCTTTCGGAAACCGCACTTTATTGTTGGCGATCAGCTGAAGAGACAGCTTCACCACCTCTTTGGGGCAGCGGTAATTCACATCCAGAACGATTTTTTTGATTTCCGGGAAATCCTTTTCCACATGCATCATAATCTCCGGTCTGGCTCCCCTGAACCGGTAGATTGACTGATCATCGTCCCCTACAATAAAAAGGTTCTTTTTCTCGCCTGCCAGCATTTTTACCACATCATACTGGACTTGATTGATATCCTGAAACTCATCAATCAGAATGTAAGGAAACCTTTTTTGCCAGCCTGCCAGAATATCTTTTCGCTGCTGGAACAATTCTTTGCAATATACCAGCATATCGTCAAAATCAATCAGATGGTTACTGTGAAGGAACTGATGATAAGCTTCAAAAATTCTGCGGAACACGTCTTCCCCGCAATTGACAGAATAATAGTTTTCTACCCGGATATCGGAATTTTTCACCATGCTGATCTCTCCCAGCACCGATGATATAAAATCATTTTCATCCTCATAGTCCAGACGCATTTTCGCAGCCAGCTGCTTCATAAACTGAAACTTCTGATCTTCCCGTACAATATCCGAGGCTTTATAATGATAGGCATATTTCAGTATCATAAAAAAAACAGCGTGGAATGTACCGAATGTTACAGGAAGCTTCCTGTCTCCCATCATTTTACAAAACCGTTCCTTCATCTCATTGGCAGCCGCTTTGGTAAAAGTGATCACCAGGATATCTGCCGGATTTATGAAATACCGTTCGATCATCCATCGTATCCTCTGGATAATAGTAAACGTTTTTCCCGAACCTGGACCCGCCAGCACCATCATAGGACCGTCCTTATGGGCCACTGCCTGTTTCTGGGCTTCATTCATTTCCATATGCTCTAAAACTCCTGTTGCATAAATTTCCCCACCGACAAATAGCCGGTGGGGACAGCTGATATATCTATTCTATCTCTAATATCCAAAAACCGCAATGTTATTTCAGTTCGATTTCTTCCAGTTCTTTCGGCGGGATCTGTTTCGTGGAATCTTTTACGATCTTGGCGATCTCCCGTTTTGCCCGGTCAATGGGGAGCAACGTTCCCGCGCCTGCCACACAGCCGCCCGGACATCCCATTCCTTCGATCAGACAGCCGTTTTTCTTGCCTGCCTTGGCCAAAAGCAGCATTTTTTTACACTCATCCAGGCCTTCCGCATGTTCAATCTTGACTTCCACGCCTGGATAGTAGGCATTGATGCACTTTTCAATGGCGCTGGCCACGCCTCCGGCTACTGCATAGCCTCTTCCGGCTCCTGTAGCATTGTGCAGACGTCCATGGCTGCCCACTTTCGCCGGATCAATGCCCCTTGCCTCAAAGATCGCGTCCAGTTCTTCAAAAGTAATCACAAAATCCACATCACTTCTGACGCTGTGGCGCATGGCTTCCAATTTTTTCGCTGCGCAGGGACCTATAAAGACTACCTTCGCATTGGGATGCTCCTTTTTAATACTCCGGGCTGTAGCCACCATGGGAGTCAGTTCTCTGGAAACACTCTGAATCATCTCTGGAAACTGTTTTTTTGCCAGCATAGCCCAAGAGGGACAGCAGGAAGTAAGCAGGAAAGGCAGATCCCCGTTCACTACATGATTTACATACTGGTGGGCTTCCGCTACCGCGCCGATATCCGCCCCCAGAGCAACCTCATAAACCTGAGAAAATCCCAGTTCCAGCAATGCGGCCTTTACTTTATCCGGTGTTACATCCGCTCCGAACTGTCCCACATATGCCGGCGCGATCTCAGCAATGACTTCTCCTCCGTTTTTCATACAGCGGACAAGCTGAAAAATCTGAGATTTGTCTGCAATGGCGCCGAAGGGGCAGCTGACCATGCACATGCCGCAGGATACACATTTGTCCGGATCAATTTCAGCACGATTGTATTTATCCGAGCTGATCGCCTTCACGCCGCAGGCGCTGGCGCAGGGGCGTATCTTCTTTCCAATAGCGTCAAAGGGACATGCTGCCTTGCATCTGCCGCATTTGATGCATTTATCCTGCTGAATATAAGCCTGTCCGTTCTGATGGATGATCGCCCCCTTTGGACATACCTCCATACAGGGGTGGGCGAGACACTCTTTGCACAGATTGCTCACCTCGTAGACATTATCCTCGCAGGCATTGCAGGCGGAAGGGATTACCTGCATCAGAGGCGGTTCATAATACATAGCGTCTATTGTACTCTCCTCCAGTCCGCTGGTAATATGGACCGGACGGTTCTGAGGCCGCAAAGAAAGTCCCATGGCCAGTCTTGCCCGTTCGGCACTCACTGCCCGTTCTCTGTATATGCTTTCCCTAAATTTGGGTTCTTCCGTTGGAGACAGCTTGTAAGGAATCGCTTCAATATCATCTTTTACATTATCAGACTCATAGGCAATCCTTGCAATTTCCACAAATACACTTCTTCTTAAATCCGATACCTGAGTACGAAGTCCTCTCATAGCAGCACACTCCTTTATTTCTTATATTGTATACAGTATAATTAGTATCGATCTGCCGGTCAATAATTTTAAAATTTGTTTTTAAATTAGACCAATTGCACCATTCCTGCCCCGGTACATATATTAAAAGAAAAAAGAGGATCAACAATAATGTCAAACAGAAACTACTGTTACGGCAGAACTCCTTCTCCTGCCGCGAAAGCTTCCATAAACAGGACCGTACCTCCGATGAATTCCATGATAAACGAAAGATCCTCCAGGGACGCCATGTGCTGCCCTTCCTCCCAGGAAGACAGATTTCCTGTAGGGATGGCTTATGTGCCCTGGCAGAAATTCCGCCAGGTTTATGAACCCTCCAAAGGCTTATGCCAGGGAACTATTTTTGCGGAACTGGATAAACCCTTCTGCGGAAGGAGGGGAAATCGCTGATGCAGGCTGAAAGAAAACAACTTTTTGATTATATTAACAGGATCAGTTTTTCCATTGACGATCTGCTCCTTTATCTGGACACCCATCCGGAGGATACCGAAGCCCTTGCTTACATGAATGAGCTTATTCCCTGCCGGGAAAAAGCCCTGAAAGAATATCAGGAAAAATATATGCCTTTGCTCATTGACGGCACTGACTCTGAAAACTGCTGGAAATGGTCCACCACTCCGTGGCCCTGGGAAAGGGGGTATTATTGATCTATGTGGAATTATGAAAAACGACTGCAGTTTCCCGTCAACATCACCCAGCCGAATGCTCAGATCGCTCAGGTGATCATGTCCCAGTACGGCGGTCCTGACGGTGAAATAGGCGCCTCTATGCGTTATCTTTCCCAGAGATTCGCCATGCCATACAAAGAAGTATGCGCTGTGCTCACCGATGTAGGCACCGAAGAACTGGCCCATCTGGAAATGGTAGGCGCCATTGTCCATCAGCTGACTGCGGATCTGTCCATGGAGGAGATCAAAGCCAGCGGTTTTGACAAATATTATGTGGATCACACGCTGGGCATCTGGCCTCAGGCTGCCGGCGGAATCCCCTTTAACGCCTGCGAGTTTCAGTCAAAAGGGGATCCCATTACGGATCTGACTGAAGATCTGGCCGCCGAGCAGAAAGCCCGGAGCACTTACGACAATATTCTGCGGCTTGTAAAGGATCCGGACGTATGCGCTCCCATCAAGTTCCTCCGGGAACGGGAAATCGTGCATTTTCAGCGTTTCGGTGAAGCGCTGAGGATCGTTCAGGATCATCTGGACTCCAGAAACTTCTATGCTTTAAACCCTGCGTTTGATAAACCATGTTAAAATAATGAAAGCGCACCGGATCTGCCTCGTCCGGCGCGCTTTCGCTCTGTTATTTCTGAATTTTTTTCAAGATCCTGTCCAGGATCGCTTCCGCCGCCTCTGCTTTGCGCATCAGGGGCAGTTCTTCCGCCTCATTTGGCGTAATGATTGTGATCACATTGGTGTCCGTGCCGAATCCGGCCCCGGCCACTTTCAGATTATTTGCCACGATCATATCCAGATGTTTTTTCTCCAGTTTTGCTCTGGAATTTTCCAGCATATGCTCTGTTTCCATGGAAAATCCGCAGAGGAACTGGTCTTTCCTCCGGTTTTGTCCCAGAGTGCCGATAATATCTTTTGTCCTTGTTAGGGCAATGGACATATCTCCGTCTTTTTTCTTGATCTTTTCCTCCGCAGTTTTTTCAGGCCGGTAATCCGCCACTGCGGCGGTGAGAATAATTATGTCCTGATCCCCGGCATTTTCTGTGACCGCCTCATACATGTCTCCGGCTGACACCACAGAGATCACCTTTACAAAGGGCGGTGGATCAATGGCGCAGGGTCCGCTGACCAGAGTCACCTGAGCTCCTCTCAGCATGGCGTTTTCCGCAATGGCGTAACCCATTTTTCCGGTGGAATGATTACTGATAAACCGCACCGGATCAATGGCTTCTCTGGTAGGGCCGGCGCTCACAAGTACTTTTTTCCCCGCCAGATCCTTTGGAAAGGCGATCTCCTTTAAAATATACTGGAGCATTTCCGAAGGCTCCGGCATTTTTCCCTTTCCTGTAGTGCCGCAGGCCAGCATACCGCTGGCTGGCTCTATGATCTTTTTCCCGTAGGAAGCCAGTGTTTTCAGATTATCCTGGAGTATGGGATTTTCGTACATATTGGTATTCATAGCGGGCACAATGAGCATAGGCGCTTTGCATGCCATAGCTGTAGTCGTCAGCATATCATCCGCAATGCCGTGAGCCAGTTTTCCTATCACATTGGCGGTAGCCGGAGCGATGATCATCAGATCCGCCTGGGACGCCAGACTTACATGAGCCACATGGAACTGAAAATTCCGGTCAAAGGTGTCCACCAGACATTTTGTACTGGTCAGTGACTCAAAGGCGATAGGATTGATAAAATTTTTTGCGTTTTCTGTCATGATCACATGCACATTTGCATGAAGTTTTATCAGCATACTGGCCAGGTTTGGCATTTTGTAAGCCGCAACGCCTCCGCATACGCCGATTACTACGGTCTTTCCTTTTAACATGTTTCTGCTCCGTTGTCTTTCATTATTTCAAACAGTTTTCCGTGTTTTTCATAATTGGTGATCCGCGCGATACTGTTATCATCGTTTACAAACACAACTGTAGGTTTGTGTTCTTTGGCCTCTTCTTCTGTCATATCTCCATAGGCCATAATAATGATCTTGTCATTTACTGACACACAGCGGGCCGCCGCGCCGTTTAAACAGATCATTTTGCTGCCCCGCTCTCCGGCAATGGTGTAGGTTTCAAACCGTTCTCCATTGTTGATGTCCACGATCTGCACCTTTTCATATTCCCGGATGCCTGCGGCTTCCAGCAGTTCTTCATCTACCGTAATACTTCCCACGTAATCCAGTTCTGCCTGAACTACGGTTGCTCTGTGTATTTTGCTTTTCAGCATCTGAATCGTCATAATTTTCCCTTTCTTTTTCACACTTACGCTATCATAAAACTATATGATAAAATTGTCAATCAGCCTTGTTTTACCGATGTAAACAGCCATAGCTACCAAAGCGGGCTTTTTCAGCTTTTCAATAGGCTGCATGGTAAGTCCGTCTACGGCTTTTACGTAGTCGATCCGTGCCAGAGGCTCGGTCTCGATTTTTGCCTTCATTGCCTCCACCAGTTTTCCGGCATCTGTTTCTCCGTCCTTTACCATTTTCTCTCCCATAAATATCGTCTGACTCAAAATAAGAGCCGCTTTTCTCTCTTCCGGCGATAAATACGTATTTCTGGAACTTTTTGCCAGACCATCTTCTTCTCTTACAATGGGACAGCCTACAATCTTTACATTCATGTTCAGATCTTCTGTCATATGACGGATCACTGCCAGCTGCTGAGCGTCCTTTTGTCCGAAATAAGCCCGGTCAGGCTCTACAATATGAAACAATTTGCTTACAACCGTACATACTCCCCGGAAATGCCCCGGACGGCTCAGCCCGCACAGTTCTTCTGTCAGTACGCTCATATCTACGTAAGTACTGAAATTTTCATGATACATTTCCTTAGGATCCGGATGAAAGATCAGATCTGCTCCAAGACTTTCACAGAACTTGGTATCTCTTGCCAGATCTCTGGGATAGCTTGCCAGATCTTCATTTGGACCGAACTGTATGGGATTTACAAAAATGCTGACTACTACTTTATCGTTTTTCTTTCCAGCGGCTGTAATAAGACTTCCGTGTCCCTCATGAAGGTATCCCATAGTAGGCACCAACCCGATGGATTTTCCTTTCTTTTTCCACTTCCGTATTATTTTTTTCACTTCTTTTACAGTTGTAACAACTTTCATTTTTTTATTTTTCCTTTCTGAACCCGGGGATATTTTTCCCGGATATGTTTTTGATGATCAGCTGATCAGTATAATTTTTCTATGATCTCGTCTGAAATGGCAAAGGTGTGTTCCTCTGCCGGAAAAGATCCGTCCTTTACCGCATGGGTATAGTCCGCGAAAGCCTGTTTCATGATCTCGCCCACATTGGCGAACTGACGGACAAATTTCGGTTTAAAATCCGAAAACATGGCAAGCATATCCTGATATACAAGCACCTGACCGTCGCATCCATTGCCGGCGCCGATCCCAATCGTGGGAATGGAGACTTTTTTTGAAATTATGGCTGCCAGTTTAGCAGGTACGCATTCCAGCACCACCATAAAAGCCCCTGCTTCTTCTACTTTTTTGGCGTCTTCGATCAGTTGTCTCGCGGCTTCTTCATTTTTCCCCTGGACTTTGAATCCGCCAAAGGCATTTACAGACTGAGGTGTCAGACCGATATGGGCGCACACCGGTATAGACGCCTCCACAATTGCTTTGATCTGAGGGCACACTGCCGCGCCCCCTTCCAGCTTCACGCCGTTGGCCCTGCCTTCTTTCATCAGTCTGCCCGCATTGGCTACCGCGTCGTATATGGATGTCTGATAAGACATAAAGGGCATATCCGCCAGTACAAAGGCTTCTTTCGCTCCCCTGCTTACCGCGGCGGTATGATGGATCATATCCTCCA
>CAKNLF010000109.1 GCA_930989305.1 uncultured Roseburia sp.
GCTGGGAGAGAACCTGGATTTTCTCAGACGGCTGAAAAGAGATTATCCCCAAAAAGTACTGATCGCTTCCATTATGGGAAGAAATGAAGAGGAATGGAAAACATTGGCTTCTTTGATGGAAGAGGCAGGGGCGGATATCATTGAATGTAATTTTTCCTGTCCCAATATGACCAAAGATGGACTTGGAAGCGACGTTGGCACAGATCCGAACCTGGTAGAAAGTTATACCGCGGCGGCAAGATCAGGAACCGCCCTTCCGATACTGGCAAAGATGACGCCGAACATCACATCCATGGAACCTGCGGCAAGAGCCGCTGTAAGGGGTGGAGCAGACGGAATGGCGGCCATTAACACAATTAAAAGCGTGATGAATGTTTCTTTAGAAAATTTCACTTCCGAACCGGACGTATGCGGAAAAAGCGCGGAAGGCGGGTATTCCGGGAAAGCGGTCAAACCCATTGCCCTGCGTTTTATCCGGGATCTGATGTCTGATCCGGAGCTGAAAAACGTCCCGGTAAGCGGCATGGGCGGCATTGAGACCTGGCGGGACGCCGCGGAATTTATCGCTTTGGGCTGTTCCACCGTACAGATCACTACCGCAGTGATGGAATACGGTTACCGGATCATCCGGGATCTGAAATCCGGCCTGGAAGAATATCTGAGCAGTTCCGGTCTTTTGGGGATCGATGCCCTTGTGGGGAGAGCCCTGCCGGGGATCGTAGACACCGGGGAGCTGGACCGGGATACTATATGTTATCCGGCTTTTGACAGAAGTCTTTGCGTGGGATGCGGCAGGTGTTATCTGTCCTGTATGGACGGCGGGCATCAGGCGCTGATCATGAAAGATGACAGAAAGCCGTCTTTGATCCGGGAAAAATGTGTGGGCTGTCATTTGTGCGTCAATGTCTGTCCTATGAAGAGTATTTCACCCGGACCAAGGGTATCGAAAAAATAAATGGGTTTATATTTGAATGCGGAAAGGAAGAACGTTTATGTATACATGCAGTAAAGAAAGAATGCAGGATAAGATTTCTACAATGAGCAAATATGGAGACGCCGGACACGGAGGTATTACCCGTTATTCTCTGTCTGAGGCAGCCATACAGGCCAGAGAAGAATTTATCAAAAGAATGAAAAGCTGCGGAGCGGAGATCAAAACCGATGATGTGGCCAATGTATATGCCACAATAAAAGGCAGCGATCCGTCCCTTCCGGGAATCGTAATGGCTTCTCATGTGGATTCTGTGAAAAACGGAGGTAATTATGACGGAATCCTGGGTGTCATCAGCGCCATGGAAGTGATCGAGACGATTACAAAAGAAAAGATACCTCACAAACACAATATCACGGCCATGATATGGACCAATGAAGAAGGGTCTTTATATCCGCCTGCTATGATGTGTTCCGGGATCGTATGTTACGATTATCTGCCGGAAGAGATCCGGAAAAATTTCCGTTATGAAGATATGATGAGATCCGTATCTGTTCTGGACGGCAGTTCTACCTTTCAGGAGGCGCTGGAAAAGAGCGGCTATAAAGGGGAAAAAAGCAATCGGCTGAACCCGAAAGACTACAAAGCCATGTTTGAACTCCATATTGAACAGGGGCCGATTCTGGAAGCGGAGGGAAAGGATATCGGTGTTGTCACCTGCGTATTGGGAATGGTCAATTACAGGATCAAGATAACCGGGCAGGCGGATCATGCGGGGACTACGCCTATGAAATACAGGAAAGACGCTCTGTTCGCAGCGGCAAAAGTGCTGATCGGACTTCATGAAAAACTGGACAGACTGGATCCGGACCTTGTATACACCACAGGAGAGATCGTATGTCATCCCAATGTGCATACAGTGATCCCGGATTATGTGGAATTTTCTCTGGACGCACGTCACGAAGATCCGAAAGTGATCCGTCAGGTTGTGGAGATCATTGAAAATATCCCATCCGAAGTGGAAAAATGCAGCGTTTCCGCTCAGACAGCGTGGACCAGGGATACGGTATATTATGATAAAAAACTGGTGGATTACGTACAGGAGTCAGTGGATGAACTGGGATATTCCAACAGAAAGATCAATTCGGGGGCAGGACATGACGCTCAGTTTGCTTCTTATATGCTTCCTACCACAATGATCTTTGTACCGTCCAAAGACGGACATTCTCATTGCGAGGAGGAATTTACTCCTGTGGAACAGTGTACAAAAGGAGCGTCCGTGCTTTTGAATACAGTGCTGAAATGTGATAAAGAAGATTAACAGGAGGCATTATGGAAAATATAGTAATCACCATTGCAAGAGGATTTGGCAGCGGAGGGAAATACATCGGAAGCAAACTGGCCGATGAACTGGGAATCCCATGCTATGACAGACAGCTGTTGACTCTGGCCTCCCAGGAAAGCGGCATCGATGAAAATCTTTTTGTGGATACCAATGAGCGGCTCAGCGGAAACGTCCTGACCAGGAAGCTGAAATCCCTGCCTTTTTCAACGGTGCTGGATCCCCATGAAAAGGAATTCCTGTCCGATAACAATCTGTTTAATATCCAGTCAGCCATACTGCGCAAACTGGCTATGACAGAATCCTTTGTAGTCATAGGAAAATGCGCGGATTATCTGTTGAAGATTTATGCCAATGTAGTAAGCTTTTACGTGGAGGCTCCCAGAGCGGCCTGCATCACTTCGATCATGGAAAGAGCGAAAGTAGACAGAGACCGGGCGGAGAAAATGATCGTAAAAACAGACAGGTACAGAGCAGAGTACTACAAATATTATACCCACGGAGGAGACTGGACCAATCCGATGAATTATGATCTTACGCTGAACAGTTACCGGATAGGCAGAGACCGCTGTGTAGACGTAATGAAAGATTACATAGATTTAAAATTTGACGGAAATCATCCTTTTCGTGATAGGATAAAAAGAACATTTTAAAATAAGCAGAAAGAGGGACTGTTCATGGCGCTGACATTACACCGGCTATATGAAAATACGTGGTATTTATACGAAATGAATATAATTGCGGGACGCAAAGGAATGGACAATATCGTGCAGTGGGTCCATACCCTGGAAGATGTGGAAACCGGAGAATTCATTCATGGCGGAGAGCTGATATTTACTACCGGGATAGCGCAAAAGGAGCAGGATCCCCATTGGCTGATCAATTTCGCAAAGGAGATTTACAGCAGGGAAGCAAGCGGGATCGTGGTAAATATAGGCCCTTATATAAGGGAAATTCCTCAGGAAGTGATCGATTACTGCGATGAGATCGGCTTCCCTCTGCTGCAGATTCCGTGGAAAACAAGGATCGTAGATATTACAAGAGATTTCTGCAACAGGATCTTTGAAGATGAAAAACTGGAAGAAGATGTATCTGCCATATTTGAGCGTTTGCTGTTTCATCCGGAAGAAGCGGAGTCCTACAGAGCGGAACTGGAACAAAAGCAGTTTCATACAGACGGAATGTTCTGCCTGACCGGTATCCGAATCCTGTACGGAGAAGAGGATACTCTGAAAATGCACATGTTGAAGAAGCGGATGCTCAGGAAGATTTCCAGGATCAGCGGAAAGTATGTATGCTTTTTCCGGGATGAATTGTGTTTCCTGATCCTGAATGATATACCAAAAGAGGAAATCCAGGATTTGATCAGCCGGCTGGGCGATATGGAAATAGAGGAAAATTACCGGATACATATAGCCGCAGGACCTTTGGAGGCTTCTTATGGAGAACTGTCCTGTAATTTCAGAAAGGTCAGCAATCTTCTCAGGATCATTAAAAACAAAGGAAAATCTCCGTTGTATTATGACGAAATGGGGATGCAGAAACTGATACTGGCTGTGGATGATCCGAAAATACTCAGCCTGTTTGTGGAAAAGACGCTGGGAGCGCTGATCAGGTACGATGAGGAAAATCATACGGAGCTGATGAAACTGCTGAAAACCTATCTGGATTTGAACTGCAGCGTGCAACGGGTGGCAGACAGTTTTTATGTTCACAGAAATACGGTGAATTATCAGCTTGGCAAGATAAAAAAGATACTGGACTGTGATCTGGAAACAATGAAAAGCAAATTTGAGATCATGCTGGCTCTGCAGATCATGGAAGTGCTGTGAGCAAGTAAAAAGAGGATACCCCCAAGGGAGGTGGAAGAAAAATCCACCAAAAGGGGATATCCTCTTTTTTGTATACAAAACGCCCGGATCATAGGGATAGTCCAAAGAGTTTTTCCGCGTTCTTGCAGGTGATTTTGTCCAGACAGGAGGAAATAGAAGCACACTGTTCCATATCCCGGATCTTGGAACAGATCATTGGCGCCGGGGTATAGGGGAAGTCTCCTCCGAACAGAATGTGATCTTCATCCGCCAGTGTGGAAAGAATAGCGATTCCACGGGGAAACGCGTCTCCCGCAATATCAAAGTACAGGGAGGGAAGGCTTTTTTCTACATGAACTTGTCTGCCAAGACCTTTTTGGGCAAATAAAGAGGTAATGCCTGTGAGCCGGTCGATCAGATTGGGAAGAAAAGATCCGCAGTGGGGCACCAGAACCTTCACATTCGGATACCGTTCCAGTGTGCCGTTGGCGATCAGATTGATCACTGCTCTGGTAGTGTCTGTGATAAACTCCAGCAAAGGCAGGGGTTTGCTGGTAAAGCATCCTTCCGGCACTGCCTGGGGCTTGGAAGGGTGTATGATCACAGCAGTCTTTTCCTGATCCAGGTATTCCATAAGAGGATCCAGGGCGGGATCGCCCAGGTACAGCCCCTGTGACTGGCTGGCCAGTTTGACTCCGCAGGCTCCCAGGGTGTGGAGGGAATAAGCGGCTTCCTGAATGGCCAGTTCTACATTGGGAAGGGGAAGACAGGCGGCAAAGGAAAATTTCTCCGGCGCTTTTTTTCCTATGTCGGCGGCAAATTCATTAATGGCCCGGCACAGCTGAGCGCTGAAACTGTCATCTCCAAAATAAGGATGGGGCGTGGAAAGGGAAAGGACCGCATGGGAGATTCCGGCTTTTTCCATATATTCCATCTGCATATCATAAGACCAGTCCGGTATAGGAAAACCGTCTTCATTGATACGATCGTACTTTTTTAATGCTTTTACATAAATATCAGGAAGAAAATGACAATGAGCGTCTATCAATTTCATAAAGGTACCTCCGTTTGCTGAAATTTATATACAGTCAGACTGATCGGCCCGGCTGGATAGATATGATTATTATAGCATGTCTTAGGGAAAGGAAGGCAGTGGAAAAATTAAAAATTTTTCAGTTAAATTGTATGGTGAAAAGTGGTAGAATGATAGAGACTATTACAGGAGGAACAGAAACTATGAGCAGAAACAGAAGACGCAGACAAAGAAGATGGCCTATCGCAGTGCTTATTATCGTAGTGATCATTGTATTGCTTCTGATCGGCGGTCTGATGGTAAAAAATCAGATTACAAAAGTTGTGGCAAAAGAAATGATGCAGCAGCAGATCGAGGCTGTAGTGGGAGATTCCCAGCAGGCGGAAGAAATCGTAAATGAAATGGATCCGGAAGATATGGACCGGACCATGGAAATTGCGAAAAAATATGTGACTATGGGAGAAATCAAAGGCTATATGCAGGCAGTAAAAAACGGCGATGTGGAGTCTGTCAAGGAGGCTCTGAAAGAGAAAATGAGCCAGGAAGATCTGAATGAACTTCGGTCTATTTATGAAAAATACAGATAAAAGGATTGAAAAACACATAACAAAACTGTTGTATAATGGACCATGACCCAATGCAAATGTAAGCCTTATCAGTAAGGAGGGAATGGTATGGAAGATCGGGTTTTGCCGAAACGGGAAGAAGTGCTGCAATATCTTACAGCTCTCTGGCGTCCTGTCCGGGAGGTGGAAAAAGTGTCTTTGAACAGGGCGTTCGGAAGGATCTTGTCGGAGGATGTCTATTCTCAGGTGACGCTGCCGGTAGTCAGGGCGTCTATGTGCGACGGGATCGCGGTAAAAAGCAGTATGTTTGCGGAAGGATATCCGGATGCGGACAGCATGGAACCTGGCGCGGATTTTGAAAGAGCGGATACTTTCGATATGTTTATCCAGGCCCATGTTACAGAGGACGGCAGGGGAGGCTACCTGGCCGAGCCGGCAGCCGGCAAAGGGGCATCTGTAGCGGAGAACTTTTCCGCAAACGGATATTTTTATCTCAATGCAGGCGCCGGAGCGCTGAAGGCAGGCCAGGAAGTGGAAATATCCCTGTTTGGAAACAGGTCCTATATTCCTTCTTACTTAGGGAAGCGGACATAAAGCTTCCAGACGTTTCAGCATCTGACGGAGCAGGTCTTCGCTGGCTGCAAAAGAAAAACGGACGCAGGTGCAGGATTCCTCTCCGTAAGCGCTACCGGGAACGCCGGCGATTTTTGCGTGATCCAGCAGATAATTGCACAGGGTCTCGCTGTCCATGGAAGTATCAAAACGGATCCAGGCATAAAACGCCCCCTGGGGACGGAGCATGTGCAGGCTGGGAATTTTACGGATCCCTTCATATAGAAGATTCCTGCGTTTTTCATAAGCAAGACGCATTTGTTCCATTTCATCCCTGCAGTCCAGGGCGACAATGGCGGCCTTTTGCAGGAAACCGCTGGTACAGCTGATCGTATGCTGGAACAGTTTCATGATCACATTGTAAATATCCGGGCAGCAGGCCAGATATCCCAGACGCCATCCTGTCATAGCGCAGCTTTTGGAAAAGCCGTTTACAATGATGGTGCGCTGGAACAATTCCGGAACAGAGGCCAGACTGACGGCTTCATATCCCGGATAGATGATCTTTTCATAAATCTCATCAGAGAGAAGTATGATCCGGGGATGTTTTTGGAGAAAACAGATGAGCGCCTGGCGGTCTTCTGAGGAGAGCACTTTCCCGGTGGGATTATTGGGAAAATTGATGATGAGCAGCCGGGTTTTTTCCGAGACTGCCGACTCCAATGCTTCCAGGGAGATACGGTATTCCTCTTCCCATTTTAAGTTTACCGCCACCGGCACGCCGCCGCAGGCCTGTATGATAGAAGGGTAGGAGACCCAGCCCGGAGTCAGCCACATGGCTTCATCGCCCGGATTCAATACGGCGTGTACAGCCAGATAGACTGCGTACTTGGCCCCCGGTGTAATAAGGATATTTTCAGGGGCATAGGGAGCGTGGTTTTCATCACGGAGTTTCCTTGCCAGAGCGCGGCGCAGATTCGGATCTCCAGGCCCGTCTGTATAATGGGTGTAGCCTGCCTGAAGCTGTCTGGCAGCCTCATCACATATAGGTTTTGGGGTGTCAAAATCCGGTTCTCCGCCAGTGAGATTGATAATATCCGGATCTGTTTTCTGAAGGCTTTTGGTTTTTGCCATAAGTGTAACAGATTTGGACGGCTGTAAAGACGCCAGTGTTTTATTGAAATATGTCATAAGTGAAAACCTCTTTTTTCGTGTTTTTATACATGGTACATTTTACAATGAAATTTTTGTTATGACAATAATAAGTAAAATGTTATGTTGGAAAATCCTGCAATATCCTTTATAATGGAACCAGATAAAGTATGAATTAAGGAGAATACCAATGGAAAAAATCGGTTATATGGGCATCGCGGGAAGCTTTTCCGAAATCGCCGCCATAGATATGGCTGGCCAGATGGATATGAAAGAAGTGGAATACGAACCCCTGGTCTGCGCTATGAATATATTAAAGGCGCTGGAGGAAGGAAAAATCAGCTACGGTGTTCTGGCTGTGAAAAATTCTACAGCCGGTCCTGTTTCTGAATTTGTAAAAGCCTTTGAGGGCGTTTCCTATGAGGTAGTAAAAGAATATGTACTGCCCATCCATCACTGTCTGTTCAAGAAATCCGGAGAGGTACGGATAGAAGATCTGAAGATCGTGGCTTCGCACCCCCAGGCACTGAAACAGACTGAGGGAAACAGAAAAGCTTTTTTCAGTCATATGAAAGAGCAGGCTATTGAGGATACGGCCATCGGAGCGGAGTGGCTGGCTGTGGGAAAACTGGACGAGGACACAGCTGTCATTTGCAGCAAAAAGGCGGGAGAATCCTGGGGCCTGGACCTGATCCGTGAAAATATTGAAGATTCCGCGGACAATAAGACGACATTCTGGATGCTGCGGCTGAAATAAAAAGAATGGAAAGATTTGCAATATTTTTGAAAAAAGACTTGACTTATACCCCAATTTAATTGTATAGTATCAGAGCGGGCTGAAAACAGCCCGCAAAAATATGGCGAGATAGCTCAGTTGGCTAGAGCATACGGTTCATACCCGTAGTGT
>CAKNLF010000110.1 GCA_930989305.1 uncultured Roseburia sp.
TATATGTCAGAGGCGTAGATAAAGGCGGGATTAAAGGTACCGGAAAAGGCGTCAGCGTGGTGATTGACAGTACAAATCCGGTAGTTGATAAAGCGGCCGTTTCTCCGGCAACGTCTGCTTCAGCTTATTCCGCAAAGCTTCCTACAGTAAGCTGGAAAGTGACGGACACAAATTTCCGCGATGTTTATTATTCCACAGACAAAGGAGCTACCTGGAAGAAACTGAGTACCGCGAAAGAAGGAAGCGCTGCAATACCTGCATCCGCTATGACCAAAACAGGACTATATCAAATATATTTAAGAGCATATGACAAAGCGGGAAATTATAAAAATTCCGCCGCAATGAATTATTATTATGATAATACGGCGCCGAAAGCAGAAACAGTTACCAGAGATGAGGATGAAAAATATGTAACGGTATCCCTGAATCAACTGTCTGAAACTGTAGATACCAATAAATGCTATTATGCTGTAAAGAAGTCCGGAGAAAAAGCGCCGGCAAGCAGCGAATATATAAAGGCATCAGATATCTCTTACAAAAACAACTGTCTGAGTGTGAAGATACCTGTAAGTGATAAAATGAGCGCAGAAGGAGTATATGAGATATATGTGGCAGCGGGTGATAAAGCTGGAAATATTGCTTACAGCGCACCGGCGAAAGCAGTATGGTATCATATACCGGGAGCTGTATATGACGGTACCTTAAGACTTGAGGCAGATAAAAATGATGAAACACCTCAGGAACAGTGGAAGCTGACATGGAGCACAGGCAGTGAAGCGGATGACAAAAGCAGCGTTGTTTCTGCTGATGTTTATGAAAGTCTGGATGGAAAAAACTTTTATAAAAAGGCAACATCCAAGACAGGAGAACTGGAAATAGGGATTCCGACAGTCAATGATTTTGCTTTATATCGGATCGTAGCTACCTGCAAGGACGGTACAAAACAGCTCTCCAATATTCAGGGCCTGAGAAAAGAAGCAGTAGAGGATTACATAGAGGAACAGGAACTGGAAATGGAAGCAGATATTCCGGATGAAGACATAGATACCCTGGTTTCCATGGATGCTGTTGCGGTGGATGAAGAATCGGAAGAAGTTTCGGGAGAAGTCCGGACAATGGCGGAAAGAGCAAATGATTATGTGTTTTTGGCGGAAGATATCGACACGGATGAAGATCAGCTGCCCGATGGATATGAAATGTGGGATACCGGAAGCGACAGGCTGACAGAAGATTCGGACTTTGACGGTTTTGAGGATTATTATGAAGTACCAGTACTGGGCAGCAGTCCATCTGTGTACACACAGGATCAGGACAGGGATGGCGATGGATTGACAGACAAGAATGAGATGGAAAAAGGAACAAATCCATATCTGCCGGATTCTGATTTTGACGGAATTTTGGATGCGAAGGATACGGAACCGTTAAAAACAGATGTTTCAACCGGGAAACAGACGTCCTATAAAGTGATTGAGAGCAATAATAAGTACGAACAGAAGATTGTAATTACAGATAATGGAGCTTCCACTTATTATTTCTATAATCCGTACAGCGATCTGAATACAAAAATAGAAAGAACGGCTTCTGACGGAAAGAAACGAACAGAATATTATTTTTATGACAGTGAGAAACAGGTAATTGGAATCTTAAAATCATACGCTGCCGGTTTGTTTGATGCGATTACCAATAATTATGATGAAAATGGACAGATTATTTTCACTGCCTGTAACGGATTAGGATATACGCTTGCCAGAGACAGTGAAGGTGATTTACAGTCTGTTTCCGTAAATGGGAAAAAACTGTTGGAAAATACTTTTGTCACAGTGGGTGAAGGCGAAGAAGCTTACGGAGAACAGACAAAGACAACTTTTGCTAACGGGCAGGGAGAAATCTATGAATATGCTGCCGTAAATGTAACAGATGATGAGGGAAATACCACGAAAGAACGAGCACTGAAAGGGGTAAAGATAGATGGATCTTCTTCTTACAGTTACGGATATGAATATGATTCTAAAGGAAATATTGTCAAACTGCATGATTATGAGAATAATGTGACATATTCTTATGCTTATGATGAAAGCGGAGAAGTAAATGAGATTACTGCCAGCAACGGTTTTCATATCAAGAAGGAAAATGATTCGGAAAATGACAGTCAAACAAGAACCTACAGTATAGGCAATGTCCAGCATACGGTTTCCGGCACAGAACAGAGCGATGATAATGGTACAACGGCAACATCTGTGATAGACAGCAATATTCAGGTAAAAGAACTGCGCGGGAATACGGGAAGCAAAACCAGAACGGTACAGTACAAAAATAAAGATGTGCTGAAAAGCCAGGAAGTTTCCAGCGGGAATAAAATAGAATTAACTCTTGGAGGGGAAAAGGTGACTTATGTACAGGATGACTGGGGGAACCTGATTTCTATAACTGGCAGCGGGAAAGTAAATGGTACGCAAAAATTTGAATATAATGACAGAGAAGAATTGATCAAGGAAACGAATTCTTCCCTGGATCGTATGAATGTATATGGGTATGACGGGAATGGGAACAGAATATCCAAAAAAGAATATTCCGCATCCGGTCAGCTGAAAAAAACGACAACATATCAGTATGATACTGCCTGGAGAGATAAACTGACAGGATATACAGAAAATGGTACAAAAACAGCAATTACATCCGATGCATCCGGAAATCCATTAAATTGGAGAAATGGATGGAAGTTTACCTGGAGAGATGGAAAACTGCTGAGCAAAGCAGAAAATACAAATGATACCATTACTTATAAATACAATATCATGGGTATGCGTACACAGAAAAAAGTAACGGACAAAGCAACAGGGAAAGTTACGTCTTATGATTATATCTGGGATGGAAACTATCCGGTAAGAGAGGTAAGGACGACAGGAAGCAGCCGTATTGTAATTGATTATCTGTACGATGAAAGCTACAATGTCATTGGATTTGCGGTATCCGGAAACGGGAATGGAGCCGGAACTTATCTGTATGAAAAAGATATGCAGGATAATGTCATTGGCATTTATAAAGTAACGGATACATCTGCGGACTGCGTGGCGGATTATACATATGATGCTTATGGAGAGTTAGTAAAAATCAAAAATTATACAGATCAGAAGATCGGAGATTTGAATCCATACCGTTACAGAAGCTATTATCAGGACGATGAGACAGGTTTTTATTATCTTCAGAGCAGGTATTATGACGCGTGTATGGGGCGTTTCCTGAATATGGACAATATTCTGTACCTTGGCGCGGATGCAAATGTATATAATAATTCTTATAATATGTTTGCGTATTGTGAAAATAATCCGGTAAATTATATAGATAGTACCGGAAACAAGTCTGTTAAACAAAGAATTTTATCAATTATTGATAAATATGCAGGAGGGATGTATATCTCCAATAGAAAAATGATTTATTACTGGGGAAATAATTCTTTTCAGTCTTTAGCCGGATATAGTGATTATTATGATGGATTATCAGGTCTTATCGGTTGCGATTTGGCTAATAATGTAGTAAAAATAAATGGTGGATCGGGATATTGGTGGAGATTTCAATTTTGGAAAGGAACATATGGATATGGTTTAATGTATGGAGCAGAAATAGGAATATATTATAAAAGGACAAAATCCTCAAATTGGTATAAATGTGCAAAATCATATCGCGTAAAAATGTCATATAAATTAGTAAATAATAAAAATGGAAAAACATTGTTTTCTACACCAACAAAAAATTTATGGTGGCAAAACGGATATACGTGGGGAAAAATTCATAGAAATGATATAAAAATGATTTCATATATATATGTTCCATCATCAAAGACAAAAGCACGAAAGTCGCAAGCAACAGCTATGAAAAACGGATTTGATCGGTTATTTAATTCTAAGGTTAAGTATGAAAAAAATAAATATCAAATTACTTGGTGGGGAAGAGGCAATGCAAGATGAAAAAATTTTGAAAAAAGGGAGAATACAAAAAAAGATATTTATAATATGTATAGGAATATGTTTAATACTGTTATCCGGCTGCGGAAGATCTTTTGCAGATTTATCGGGGAATGAAAAACTGCATATTGGTATACAGGGAAGCGGGCTGCCGGAAACGATGCGGGAAGGCATTGAAAATGGAGCGGATATTGATCAATTGCCATTGTGGATGGGGACATATGATTCCTATGGCATGAAATATGACAGAAATCCTTTGCGAATATTGATAGCAAAGCAAAATACGCCTTATATTGTAGAGATCATGCTCCAGGCGGGCGCGGATCCGAATACTTATGATGGGGAGGGATATCCTTTGCTTTTCCGTACGGCGGCTTGGGGAGCGCCTGAAAGAATGAGTGAATTGCTGCTGGAGTACGGCGCGGATCCTTCTTTAAAAAGCAAAGAAGGGGAATCCTTGCTGCATTGCTATATCAGCAGTTTTGAACCAGCCGCTGCTAATATTCCCAAAATAGAGGTTATCAGGAAATTTCTGGATGCCGGTGCAAAAGTGGATGAAGAAACGGTAGAACAGGCAATGGATAGTGGAGTCTATCATGTATTGGAGATTTTATACCAGAATGATCATGCATATGGAAACTCTTTTTCAGAACTTCAGCTGGCGTATCTGGAAGGCGATATCCGAAAAGGAAATCTGCTGCTGGAACAATGTGACAGTCTAACGGATGCGGATCAATACATTGCGGCGATTTATGGAAATCGGGAAACCGTTTCCATTTTATCAAAAAAACATACGGATTTTTTCAGGGAATCCGAAAAACAGGCTGCCATTATTACACTTACCGCTTGGGGTGAAAATACGGAGGCTGTATCTGCTATGCTGCAAGATGAGAAGGTAAAAAGGCTGGATGCAGATCAGATAAAAGCGGCGGCATATGCTACAGATAATGCGAAATTGCTGGCACAATTGTATGAAAACGGGTGGATCGGGGATCCGGATGAAGATGACCTGGTAAAGATCGCAGGGGCAAATGCCGAAAATATTTTAAGATATCTGTCAGACAGAGGGTATGATTTTGAAAAAAATACGGAAGCTTCAACGGATGCGCTGATAGAGGCAAACTATATGGGATACAGTCATATATTCCGGCTTTTATTGGAATACGGAGCGCTGCCTTCAAAAGAAGTTTTGCTGGATATATGTACTGTCCCGGATGCCCCTGAGAATTTAGAATTATTGATAAAGTATGGCGCGGATCTGAAACAGAACGGAAAAGAAGCTATGGAAAACGCGATAGAAAGCTGCAGTCTGGAGTCTATAAAAACGTTACATTCTCATGGGGTGGAAATAACGAAACAGATGTATCAGAATGCTGTGAAAAATGATCTCCCAAGTGAGCATGTATTGAAATATTTAAAAGAAAATGCTGTTTGATAGTGTCAGTCGGGCGGGAAAACATGGATTCGTACCATAAAGGGCTATTCTGTTATAGCGGAAGGAATATAGAAAAACAAAAGGATAAAAAACGATGAAGAAAAGAAAAAGATGTGTGAAGATCATTGGGATACTTATGGTAGCGGGGCTGTTATTGTTATCCGGCTGCGACAGTCTGACAAAAATCACAAAGCTGACAGCAGATGAGAAATTGAAAGTTGCTATTATTGACAGACGAAAAGAAACATTAAAGGAAGCCATAGAAGATAAGGCAGATGTTAATAAATTGCCCTATGCATTAGGAGAAATGACAGACAATGGACAGTATGAAAGAAATCCTCTTCGGTTGTCGTTCTGGAATTGGGTCAATCAGGATATGATAAAAATGCTGCTGGATGCAGGGGCGGATGTAAACGCATATGACGCGGACGGCTGTCCGGTGTTTTTTTACAGCGCTTGGATAGATGAGGTAAAATGGTTTTTGTTGATGGCAGATTATGATCCGGATCTGACATTGAAAAATACGCAGGGGGAATCTATTCTGGAATATTATATTAATACAGATGAGTCGGGGCTTCGAGATTTTTTCCCGAGAAAAGATATGGTGGAGCTGCTGATTAAGAGTGGAACACCGGTAACAGAAAAGACATTGGAGTATGCAAAACAGTATAAAGCATATCATATCCTGGATTTGTTATATCCCGGGATGGAGGAACAGTTCAGCGAAATGCAGAGTTATTATCTGGAGGGAGATATCGGGAAAGCAAATGAGATGCTCAAATGGCAGAAAACAGCAGATAAGGCAGATTTGGCAGTGGCAGCTGTGTATGGAAACCGGGAAACGATAGAGATTTTGAATCAAAAACAGGTTGATTTTTATGAAGCGGAATTAAACGAAAAATCTCTGCTGGAACTGGCAGCGTGGAACCGAAATCTGGAAGCTGTATCTGCTATGCTGGAGACTTGTGTTATGCCGGCGGATTTTGATATTCAGATATTGGAAACGGCCATATACCGTAATGATGATGTGGAGCTGATGCAGTATCTATGTGATACAGACAGGATCGCTATTGCAGATATAAGAGAAGATGAACTTTATTATTTTGTAGAGGCGGGGGCATTAAAAACGGTCGAATATCTTTTGAAACATGGGTATCAGTTATCAGAAGGGGGCTGGTGCGGAGCTCAATTAATGCACGTGGCAATTTTTGAAGAAAATGAAGAGATGGCAGAATTGCTGTTGAAATATGGGCTGGATCCCAATGGGGAATATGCAGACGACCCGGCATGGATTTACGCCTGTGATCAGGGCAATACGGAAATCCTGGATCTTTTGCTGGAATACGGTGCCGATCTGGAACAGTATGGCGAATTGGCTATGCGCCAGGCAATTGATTATTGCAATCCGGATGTGATAGAGTTGCTGACCGAAAAAGGAGTGAAGATCACAGAGGATTTATATCAGTTTTCCCAGGATGATATCCCAAGCGACCATGTTCGTGAATATGTCAAACAGCTTTATGAGCAGCAGCATGAATAATTAACCTGCGGGAAAAGAAATGAAAGAGTTATGAAAAAATAAGATAAAATGAGAATCCAATATAGCATGCATACATATGCGAAAAAATCGACATGTATGCATGCTGTATTTTTTTATCGGCTGTCACAAATCGGGACTTTGATTCGTTAAGTATAAGGAATATAGAAAAACAAAAGGATAAAAACGATGAAGAAAAGAAAAAGATATGTGAAGATTTTTGCGCTGCTTATGGCTGCGGTGTTGCTACTGTTATCCGGCTGCGGCCTTTTGGATCTAAAAAAAGTTACGGATATAAAAATGTATACGGCTCTTTTAGATCGAAGCGGCGGACTTTTAAGAGAAGCTCTAGAAGAAGGCGCGGATGTAAACAGGCTTCCAATAACAGATGGAATGAGAACAGAAAACAATCACTATGAAAGGAATCCCTTACGGGTAGGAATCTGGAACGGTATTAGTCTGGATATGGTAAAAATGCTGCTGGAAGCAGGGGCAGATGTGAATGCCTGCGATGTGGAGGGGTGTCCCGTGATATTTTACAGTGTTTACAGGGATGACGAAAGGCTGTGCCGTATGATGCTGAACTATGATGCGGATCTGTCTTTGGTAAACAAACAGGGAGAGTCTATACTGGAATATTATATTAATACAGATGAGTCGGGGCTGCGATGTTTTTTCCCGAGAAAGAGTATGGTGAAGCTTTTGCTGGAAGCAGGAGCTTCGGCAGACGAGGATACCCTGCAGTGTGTTAAACGATATGGGGCATATCATATTCTGGATTTGCTGTACCCAATGATGAAAGACAGCTTCAGCGAGTTGCAGAAAAAGTACCTGGAAGGAGATGTTGAGGGCGGCAACCGTTTGCTGGAACAGGCAAAGCAACTGTCTGAAACAGACCGGGCGATAGCCGCTATATATGGGAATAGAGAAAGTATAAACATTTTACAGCAGAAACAGACAGATTTTTATAAAAAGGAAGGAGATAAGAAATCCCTGGTGGAGCTGGCTGCCTGGAATCAGAATTTGGAAACGGTTTCAGCAATGCTGGAAGTCAATGGTACTCCTTATGAATTTGACAAATACGAGTTTGAAGCAGCGGTATATCGAAATGATAATGCAGAGCTGCAGGAATATCTGACAAATACAGGAATAATCCGTATTGAGGATATAACAGAATCGGAATTGAGTTATTATGTGGAAGCAGATGCCCTGAAAACAGTGAAGTATATTTTGGAACATGGATATGATATTTCAAAAGGAGAAACAAGAGGAGGGGATTTGCTCAATACAGCGATTTTGACAGAACTTAGTGAAATGACAGAATTATTGTTATCATATGGCTTAGA
>CAKNLF010000111.1 GCA_930989305.1 uncultured Roseburia sp.
CTAAGTGACAAGTTTTTGTTATTTCACTTGTCTACCTAGAAGGGAGCATATCATTATTTTGTTTCTTTGTCTGTTTTGGAATCCGAAAAATCCACACGTTCAAATACCATATCATAACCGTCGTTTCCGTAATTCAAAGAGCGGTTTACCCTGCTGATGGTAGCGGTGGAAGCACCTGTCTTTTCCGCGATGTCGAGATAGGTCTTCTGCTGTCTCAGCATATGAGCCACCTCGAAACGCTGGGACAGAGAGAGAATTTCGTTAATGGTGCAGACATCTTCAAAAAATTTATAACACTCTTCTTTGTTTTCCAGGCTTAAGATCGCTTCAAATAAATGGTCTACTGCCTCTGTTCTGATTTTATTATTCATAATTAAAGTACACTCCTTATACTGGTACATACAGGAAAATTCGAATCCTGATTTTATTACTTAAAAATTTTATCACATTAAAGTTTCAACGTAAAGGGGGAAATTATGATCCGGGATGAGAAAAACAGCAAAAGGTTCAAAAGAGAAGAACAGAAGAGCGGGAGTAAGAAAATCCCTGTCATTGATTGACAAAAAAAACATATTATGATATTTTCTTATTCAAGAAAGGATGTGATTTACACATGGACGATGACGCGGATACTGTAATGAACGATTTTGTATGCGCTGCCCCCATGTATAACGTTGAATAGATAAAGGTATAGTCTGTATGATAGGTTTCTATACAGACTATACCTTTTTGCGCATTAAAAGGAGCAATTTTGCTCTGGTTTATAAACGAATCTGTCAGAGATGAAACAGACAGAGGAACAGTTTCAGGAGGATTTTAATCATTATGATAGGAGCAATTATATTACAGATCGTGCTGATCTTGTTAAACGCTGTTTTTGCCAGCGCGGAGATCGCGGTCATATCAATGAACGAAACAAAACTAAAACATCTTACTGCCCAGGGAAATATCCGGGCGAAAAAGCTGACGTACCTGACCAAACAGCCGGCCAGGTTCCTTGCCACTATACAGGTTGCCATTACTCTTGCAGGTCTGTTGGGAAGTGCCTTCGCGGCAGAAAACTTTGCAACCCCCATTACGAACCTGCTTATTGAAGCAGGGGTATCGGTACCTGAAAAAGTGCTGAAGACGATTATGCTCTTTGTGATCACCGTAGTATTGTCATACTTCAGTCTTGTGTTCGGCGAACTGGTGCCGAAACGTCTGGCTATGAAAAAAACAGAGGCTATTGCTTTGGGACTGGCGAATCTGCTGTACGCGGTTTCCAAGATCTTCGGGCCCCTGGTGTTTATCCTGACCCTTTCCACCAACGGAATGCTTCGCCTGCTCCATATCAATCCGGAAGAGGATGAGGAGAAGGTGACAGAAGAAGAAATCTTAATGCTGCTGGCGGAAGGCAGCGAGCAGGGCACCATAGACGCTCATGAAAATGAATTTATACAGAATGTATTTGCTTTTGACGATATTTCCGCGGAACAGATCTGTACTCACCGGATGGATGTGGTTTCTTTGAATGCAGATGAGTCTATTGAGGAATGGAACGATACGATCATACGTACCCGGCATACCCATTATCCTGTTTTCAAAGGAAATCAGGAAAATATCATAGGCGTGCTGGACACAAAAGACTATTTCAGGCTGGCGGACAAGACAAAGGAAAACGCTTTGAAGGAAGCTTTGGAGGAAGCATACTTTATTCCGGAAAATATGAAAGCCAGCACATTATTCCAGAACATGCGTCAGAACAGAGATTATTTTGCCATACTGATCGATGAGTACGGCGGATTTTCCGGTATCATAACCCTTCATGATCTGATGGAAGAACTGGTAGGAGATCTGGATGAGCCGGATGAAGTGACCGGACCTGAGGATATTGAACAGATCAGCGACAGTGAATGGAAGATTATGGGCAATGCCTATCTGGAAGATGTGGCAAAAGAACTGAATGTAAAACTGCCTACGGATCAGTACGATACTTTCAACGGATTTATCTGCGGGGTAGTGGATCGGATCCCGAATGACAACGAAAGCTTTACCTGTGATGCCTGCGGCCTGCATATCAGGATCCATGCGGTAAAAAATCACAGAGTGATCTGGACCACAGTAGCCAAGACCCACATGGAGGAAAAAGCGGAGAATTAAAACTTTTCACAGACGAAAGACTCCTGCATACAATATGGTATGGAACAGATCAGGAGGATTTCAATGAAAAAAAAGATTTTTCGCAGATGCTGCGCCGCAGTTCTGTGTCTGGGGCTGGCCCTTTGCATGGTTCTTACCGGATGTCAGAAAAAGACCGGAGACAGTGACGGCGGAGGGAAAAGCGGGAAGGAAAAAACAATTTCCGTGACTTTGAATGAAGTGGCGCATTCCATTTTCTACGCGCCTATGTATGTGGCTATTGAAAACGGATATTTTGAAGAAGAAGGACTGGAGATCACGCTGGTGACCGGTTTCGGAGCTGACAAAACAATGACGGCGCTGCTGTCAGGGGAGGCGGATATCGGATTTATGGGACCGGAAACAACTGTATACACGGCCAACGAAGGGGCTTCGGATATGGTGGTCAACTTCGCGCAGCTGACACAGCGGGCGGGAAATTTTCTGGTAGCCAGAGAAGAGATGAAGGACTTCTCCTGGGATGACCTGAAAGGAAAAGAAGTGCTGGGAGGCCGGGCAGGCGGGATGCCGGAGATGGTCTTTGAATATATTCTGAAACAGAACAATATTGATCCGGCAAAAGATCTGAAAATCGATCAGAGTATTGATTTCGGATCCACTGCAGCTGCCTTTTCCTCAGGACAGGGAGATTTCAGCGTGGAATTTGAACCGGGAGCGACGGCTCTGGAAAAAGAAGGGGCCGGTTATGTGGTTGCTTCTTTGGGAGTAGACTCGGGATATGTGCCCTACACGGCATTCAGCGCAAAGGAAAGTTATATAAAAGAGAATCCGGAAATTATCCAGAGCTTTACAGACGCGCTTCAGAAAGGCATGGATTATGTAAACTCTCATTCTCCGGAAGAGATTGCGGAGGTGATCGCTCCTCAGTTTACGGATACGGACAAAGAAACGATCACAACCATTGTAGACCGGTATGCGGGGCAGGATACATGGAAAACAGATCTGATCTTTGAGGAAGACAGCTACCGGCTGCTTTTGGATATCCTGGATGAAGCCGGGGAACTGGGCGGACGCCCTGTTTATGAAGATATTGTTACAACGGAATTTGCCCAGAAGGCGGCACAGTAAAAAAATAAAAACAGAGGAAAGAGCGGCAGGCAGACTACCAGAGGAGTCTGCCTGCCGCGTATTTATGGATAATATCCCTGTTTTCTCCAAGATACAGAAAGCGTTCCAGACGTTCCTGGATCGTACCTTGGCAGTCCAGCCGTCTGTCATCCAGTACAAGAGCGTCCAGTTCGAAATCTTTTTCAAAACTTCCCGCTTTTCCGAAAAAGGATCCGCCTCCGGCAGTGCCCATCCAGAAGGCTTCTTCTGTAGTAAGGGGAGACAGAGAGGAATCTTTCAGGCGCCACAGAAGTTTGGAACATTGAACAGCCAGTGTCATAGCGCGGAAAATGGACAGAGTGCTGCCGCCGGCAATGTCGCTGCCAAGGCCAATATGCATATCATGATCCAGATAGGTCCGTACAGGAGCGATACCGGAGGAAAGGTTTGCGTTGGATTCCGGACAGTGGGCAATATAGACGCCCTGCTGTTTAAGCAGCTTCATTTCTTCCTGTCCTGAGTAAACGCAGTGGGCCATGATACCGGGACGGTCCGGGTCGCCTAAAAGCCCCCGGCGCAGGTAAGCGTCTCCGTAACAGCTGCTGTCCGGGCACAGTTCCCTGACCCACTGCACTTCCTGGGGATTTTCCGACAGGTGGCTCTGGATGGGAAGATCCCACTCCCTGCGGATCCGGCTGAGCTCTGACATAAGAGCGTCGGAGCAGGAAGGAATGAAACGGGGCGTCAGAATAGGACGGCAGCGTCGGAATGAGGCGGACTGTATGAGCCATTCCTCCGTATCTCTCACAGAAGCCTCAGGGCTTTTTTCACAGAGGGGATCAGGGCAGTTGCGGTCCATGTTTACCTTTCCCACCATTGTGATCAGGCCGCTGGCTTCCAGCTGTTCCATTAAATACAGTGTGGCCGGGACATGTCTGGTAGCAAAAATACAGGCTCTTGTGGTGGGACTTTTTACCAGATCGGAAACGAAGGGGCGGTAGTGTTCGGCGGCATAATCCAAATTCTCATACCGGGACTCTTCGGGAAATGTTCTGGCGTTAAGCCATTCCAGCAGTTCCAGATCCATGCCCAGGCCCCGAAAAGTGTACTGAGGTGCGTGTACATGCAGATCAATAAGACCGGGGATGATCAGACAGCCGCTGAAATCTTTCAGAGGCAGACTGCGGTACCGGTCCGGGATCCGGTCAAATACCCCTGCGGATTTTCCGCCCGTACAGATCAGATATCCTTCCGGCATTGTGAAAAGTGTATGTTTGTCCAGGCTGTAACAGATGTCTCCTTTTAAAATAAATGAATGATCCATAAAAACAGTTCCTTTCCTGAATAGTGAGCATGCCGGCCGGGCATACTCCTGCTATATTTTGATTATACCCGGGGAGAAAAGAGAAAACCATATAATTAAGAAAAAAGATGTTGTGTCCGGTCGGGGTCTAGTATATAATACGTAAGAACGTCTATTCATCATGAATAAAAGGGAGAGGAATATAGAAATGGAAAATACAGAAAAGAAGAGGAGCAGCTTTTCGGGCGGCATCGGATTTGTGCTCGCCGCTGCCGGAAGCGCTGTCGGTCTGGGCAATCTGTGGAGATTCCCCTATCTGGCGGCACAGTATGGAGGCGGAATTTTTATTGTTGTTTATATCATTGCCGCGCTGACCTTCGGGTTTGCACTGATGACTACGGAAATCGCTATCGGAAGAAAAACGAAAAAGAGTCCTATTATGGCTTATAAGGCTCTTCACAAGAAATTCGGTTTCCTGGGATGGATCGCTTCCATAGTTCCTATTATCATCCTGCCTTATTACTGCGTGATCGGTGGCTGGGTGACAAAATATATGGTGACTTTTATCGGCGGTCAGGGCAGAGAGACGGTACAGGAAAGCTTTTTCGGCAATTTTATAGGAGGTTCGGTATCTCCCCTGATATATTTTGCTGTTTATCTGGCAGTTACAGTTGTGATCATTCTCATCGGTGTAGAAAAAGGAATCGAAAAGATCAGTAAATTCCTGATGCCGATCCTGCTGGTGATCTCGGTGGTCATCTGCGTTTATATTTGTACGCTGCCGGGGGCTGGAGCAGGCATTAAATATTATCTGCTGCCGGATATGTCCAATTTTTCGTTTATGACGATCTGCGCCGCAGTAGGACAGATTTTCTTTTCCATGAGTCTGGCTATGGGAATTATGGTCACTTACGGATCATATACGAGAAAAGATACGAATCTGACAAAATCCGTCAACCAGATTGAAATCTTTGATACGGTTGTCGCCTTTCTGGCAGGATTTATGGTAGTGCCGGCTGTCTATGTGTTCAGCAACGGTACCGGACTCAGAGACAGCGGGCCGGGACTTATGTTTGAAACATTGCCGAGAGTATTCGGTCAGATGAACGGAGGAATGGCTATAGGAGCACTTTTCTTCGTCCTGGTATTTTTCGCTGCGCTGACAAGTTCCATTTCCATTATGGAGGCCATTGTATCCTGCTTTATGGACAAGTTCAAGATCAGCCGTCTGAAAGCCTGCATGATCACAGTTGTGATCAGCATTGCTCTTGGCATTCCCTCATCTCTGGGAAATGGCGTATGGTCCGACATCAAATTGCTTGGAATGGACTTTCTGACGTTCTTTGATTATCTGAGCAACAGTGTGATCATGCCTATTGTTGCTCTGTGCAGCTGTATCCTGGTAGGATGGTTTATCGGATGCAAGGTGATCATCCGGGAGGTGACCCGCAACGGCGAACGGATGCATAGGAAAAAACTGTACGTTGTTATGATGAAGTTTGTGGCTCCGGTACTGCTGGTGATGATCCTTGTGTCATCCGCCCTGTCACAGTTCGGCATTATTACAATTTAAGAGAGCGTTTGTCAGACGCCGGGAAGCAGGTCCCTGTATTTTTGGTACAGAGGCGAAGCCTTCCGGCGTCTTTTGGTTTCGTGGAAAATCTTTTGCCCTTTATGTCAGTGCGGGACATAGTACAAAATAGACGGTTTTTCTGCCGGAGAAGCGGAATACAGGGAATTTATGGGTAAAATGATATACAATTCCTGAAATAAACCTGGGGAAAAGAGAAAAAATGCCGGGTATAACGGGTATACACCTTGAAAAATGGTGAAAAAAAGCACAAAATATGTGAAAAAATAATAGAAAAAATATATAATATAACGAAAAAAACGAGAAAAATCTTAACAGATTTTGAGAAAAAAATTTATTGACAAAGGGGTTTTATAAGAATAAAATACTAGCAAATGTTGTACAAGTGAATTATCAGATGAAATAGTGATCAGTAGCCGAAGCAGGTGTATAGTGGATATACCATGCTTCGGCTATCAGTTCCTTTTGAGGGAACGGTTACTTATTTATCACTCCTGTGCGGCATGATCATACAAGAGAGGAGGACAGGAAGGAAAGCGTTTGCATAAAAGGCTGAAGCAGAAAGGAAGTGGAGTACATGGGAGATCTGTCTGCAGAGTTAATGAAAGAGTTAAACTGCGACGTTGTATTTAAGATCCCGATCTTCGGCGGTATTCCCATTTATGAATCCATAGTTGTGTCATGGATCATTATCGCGGCCATACTGGTGGCAGCTCTGCTGCTTACAAGAAACCTGAAAGTCGAGAACCCGGGAAAAGGACAGCTTCTGCTGGAATCCATCGTCACATGGGCTTATAACCTTATCCTGAATCTCCTGGGAGAAAAAGGAAAAAGGTATGTACCTTATCTGTTGACGGTGCTGCTTTATCTGGCAATCTCAAATCTGATGGGCTTGATCGGCTTTAAACCGCCGACAAAAGACCTGACGGTTACTGCCGGACTGGCGATCATGAGTATTATTCTGATCGAGTACGCGGGAATCCGGGAAAAAGGCCCGAAAGGATGGGCAAAGAGCTTTGCGCAGCCGGTGGCGATCATCACACCGCTGAATATCTTGGAAATTATCATACGGCCGCTGTCATTGTGTATGCGACTGTTCGGTAATATGCTGGGCGGATTTGTTGTCATGGAACTGATCAAACAGATATTTCCGGCGCTTTTACCGATATTGCCAAGTTTTTATTTTGATATTTTTGACGGACTGTTACAGGCATATGTATTTGTATTCCTGACGTCCATGTTTATCAAGGAAGCCATTGACGATTAAAAACAGAAAAAACAAAAACAGAAGGCTTCTGCTATTATGACATTGATCAAAGATAATGAAGAACATGTGTATTTGTGGCTATCAGCCATGAAAAGACAGAAAGATTAAAGGAGGACTTAATCATGGGTACACTTATCGCAATTGGAGCAGGTATTGCAGTATTAACAGGTATTGGAGCAGGTATTGGTATTGGTATCGCAACAGGTAAAGCAACAGAAGCGATCGCAAGACAGCCGGAAGCTCAGGGCAAGATCAACCAGTCTCTTATCCTTGGATGCGCCCTTGCGGAAGCAACAGCTATCTATGGTTTCGTAGTAGCGTTAATTATTATTTTGTTCCTTGGATAATTTTTAAAGAGGTGAATCAGGTTGTTAAACGTAAATCCTATAAACCTGATCTGTGTCGTGATCAACATACTTGTTTTGTATCTGATCGTATACAAACTCCTGATTAAAAGAGTCAGAGGTGTCATTGAAAAAAGACAGACCATGATCGAGGAGAATTTCACCAATGCAAGACAGGCAGAGGCGGACGCGATACAGCTGAAAGGTCAGTATGAAGAGAAAATAAAAACAGCTAAGGATGAATCCGTTCGTATTATCACAGAAGCGAAAAATTCCGCAAATAAAGAACGGGAGCGCATTGTTGCCGCAGCCGACGAGGAAGCAAAACAGATTCTGGAGAAAGCTCAGAAAAATATTGAGCTGGAAAAAGAAAAAACCATCAAAAATACAGAATCCGAGATCG